>JBBSHM010000008.1:0-46807 GCA_038253125.1 Acidimicrobiales bacterium | reverse complement strand
CTTTCGGCGGGATGGGGCAGGGCGATCAGGATGCCGATGACCTGGCCGTGAACCTGTCGTGGCCAGGTGAGACCAGCACCGTCCGCCGGCCGCCGGCGCCGCCGCCAGCCCGGCCCTCGACGCCCGAGCCGCCCATCCAGGCTGCGCCGCCGGTGCCGGCTGGGCTGCCCTCGCCGCGCCGCTCGGCTCCCCCTCCGGCTCGTGCCTCGGCCCCGGCCCGGCCCCGGCCCCGGCCCCGGCCCCGGCTTCGGTTCGGGCCACCGCCCCGGCTCCGCTCCCGGCTCGTGCCCCGGCCCCGGGGGCGCGCCGGTCCGTCCCCGCCGATCCGGTGCCACCCGCGGGAACCCGTGCCAAGCCACCCGCCCCCGAGGCGACTCGCGCTCGAACGCCATCTCCGGCGCCGGCCGCCCGGCCCACCGGCCCCCCGAGACCGCCGGCCGGGTCGCCCTCGCTGCCATCGGCTCCCTCGCCCGGTGCGCAGGCGAACCGTGCGGCGGCGCCCGCGGTCCGCCAGCAGCGACCGGCGGGGCCCCCGGGTCAGAACGGCGCCCCGCCCAACGAAACCCTCTTCAGCGTCGTCGACCACCTGAACACCCTGTCCGAGCTCGTGACCGGCACCAGCAAGGCATCCGCCGCCGAGCTCGACGTCCTGGGAGGCCGGGTCGAGAAGGCCGTCGCCGAGCTCGACGCCCTCCAGCTGCGCGTCCTGCGCAGCCTGGCGGGCTTCGACACCCTGCGTCTCCGGGTCCAAAAGGAGCTGGCCGACCGGCCCCCCCTCACCGACGACGACATCGACCGCATCGCCGACGCCGTCACCGACCGCCTCCTCTCCCACGTGCGGGTGGAGACCGAACGGGGCCAGCGTTGAACGTGTGACGGCCCCCCGGGAGCCGCCCATCCTGGGCCCGATGCTGGCAGGCGCCACCGGCATGCCCCCGGACCCGGCGGGATGGGTGTTCGAGCCGAAGTGGGACGGCGTCCGATCCATCGCCCGGGTATGGGGCGGCGGGGTGACGCTCACCAGCAGGCTCGGCAACGCCGTCACCGACGGATACCCCGAGCTCGCCGCCCTCGGGCCGGCGCTCGGCGATCGGGCCGCGGTGCTCGACGGTGAGATCGTCGCCTTCGACAGCCAGGGACGGCCCAGCTTCGAGCAGCTGCAGCGCCGCATGCACGTCCGCGGCCCCAGCCGGTCGCTGGTGAACGAGGTGCCGGTGCTCTACGTGGTCTTTGACCTGCTCTGGCTTGACGGGCAGCTGCTCACCGGCGAGCCGTTTGACCGACGCCGCCACATGCTCGAGGAGCTGGACCCCAAGGGGGCGTCGTGGCAGATCTCCCACCTCCTGGCCGAGCCGCCCGACCACGACATGCTGACCGCCTGCCGCAACGTCGGCCTCGAGGGCTACATGGGCAAGCTCGCATCCGCCGAGTACTCCGTCGGCAAGCGGTCGAGGTCGTGGACGAAGGTGAAGTGCGTCCGCCAGCGGGAGTTCGTGGTCGGCGGCTGGAGTGAGGGGTCAGGAGGGCGCTCCGGCCAGATCGGCTCGCTGGCGGTTGGCTGGGCCGACCCCGACGCGCCTCGCCCGGCCGGCCATCGCTTCGCCCTCCGCTACGCCGGCCAGGTCGGATCCGGGCTCAACGAGCTGCTGCTGAACCACCTGAGCGCGGAGCTCGGGGAGCACGCCTGTGAGACGAGCCCGTTCGTTCCTCCGCCGCCCATCCCCCGGTCGCTCCACTTCGTGATCCCCCGCCTGGTCGTCGAGATCAGGTTCAACGAGGTCACGGGCGCTGGGCTGCTGCGCCAGCCGTCGGTCAAAGGGCTGCGCACCGATGTCGAACCGGCGACGGTCGGCTGGACAGACGAGATGGCCTGAGGGCGTGGGTCCGGGGGAAGGACGGCCGGATGGCTGAGAATCGGTTCGCGGTCGAGGTGGACGGGCGGACCCTGGCCATCGGGAACCTGGACAAGAGGCTCTACCCCGACGGCACCACCAAGGCCGAGGTGATCCACTACCTGACGTCGGTGGCGCCGGTGCTGCTCCCCCACCTGGCCGATCGGGCCGTGACCATGAAGCGCTTCCCCGACGGCAGCCAGGGCGGCTTCTTCTACGAGAAGCGCTGCCCCTCCCACGCCCCGGAGTGGGTCACGACGGTTGACCAGTGGGTCAGCCACGGCTCGGGGCGCTGGGGGCGGGACGACAACGGCCCGAGGACCCGAGAGGAGGTCCCGTTCTGCGTGATCGACGGCCTGCCGACCCTGGTATGGCTCGGCGGCATGGCGGCCCTGGAGCTGCACACGCCGATGGCTCGGGCTGCTGGGCGGTTCGGGCCCGAGGTGCCGACCATGGTCGTGCTCGACCTCGATCCCGGCGCCCCGGCCACCGCCGTCGAGTGTGCGGTGGTGGCGCTGCTCATCCGTGACCTGCTGGAGACGCTGGGCCTGCGCAGCGTCGTCAAGTCGTCGGGCAACAAGGGCATGCAGGTCTATGTACCGGTGAACATCGCCGGCACCACCCACGAGGGCACCCGGGGCTTCGCCCAGGCTGTGGCCCTGCTGCTCGAGAAGCAGGAGCCGAAGCTGGTGGTGTCCCAGCAGGCCAAGGTGCTCAGGCCCGGCAAGGTGCTGATCGACTGGCTGCAGAACGAGTCGTTCAAGACCACGGTGTCGGTCTACTCGCTGCGGGCCCGGGAGCGGCCGACGGTGTCCACCCCGCTCACCTGGGCCGAGGTGGAGGCCCTGGCCGACGGCGGCGAACCCGAATCGATCCAGATGAGCCCGCAGCAGGTGCTGGCCCGGGTGGCCGATCACGGCGACCTGTTCGCCGAGGCCAGCAGCCTTGAGCAGGCGCTGCCGAGGCTGGGCTAGATCCGGATGGTGAAGGTGGCCTGGGTCACGCCGTTCCCGCCCGACCGCAACGGCGGCGGCGGCCAGATCCGTCAGGCCCACCTGCTGATCGGCCTGGCCGAACGGGCGTCGATCCACCTGGTCTGCCCCGGTCCCGTCGTCGACCCGGCGGTGCGCCACGCCGTCGCCGTCCTGACCGAGGTCGACGCACCCGGGACGGCCTGGCGCGACCGGCACCGGTGGCTGCGGCAGGCCACCGGTCTCGCCGCCCTGGTCGGGTCACGCCAGCCCCGGGAGGTGCGGTGGTTCGGGCGCTACCGGCCGGCGCTCGCCACCGCCATCGAGCACCTGGAGGCAGACGTCGTGCTCGTGGAGTGGATCGGTCTGGCCCCCCTCCTGCCCCGTCACCGCACCGGGCGCTGGGTGCTCACCTTCCACAACCTGCCGTCGCGGATGGCCGCCCAGCAGGCGGCGGTGATGCCGCACCGTCACCAGCGGTGGCTGTTCCAGCGGGACGCCTGTACGGCGGTGGCCTTCGAGCGCAGAGCGGCGGCGGCCTTCGACGCGGTCATCACCTGCACAGCGGCCGATGCGACGGCGCTCGGCTCCCGCGGGACGACGCTGATCGTCCCGAACGGGGTCGATGTCGGCCGCTTCCGCCAGGTGCCCCAAACGACCGAGCCTCGTGTCGTCTTCACGGGTGCCCTCTACACCGCCCCCAACATCGACGGGGCGCGGTGGTTCTGCCTCGAGGTGCTGCCCCGGATCCGGGAGGGGTTTCCCGGCGTGCAGGTCGATGTCGTCGGCAGCCGTCCCACCGAGGAGGTGAAGGCCCTAGGCTCGCTACCGGGCGTGAGCGTGCACGCCGACGTGGCTGACGTGGCACCGTTCCTGGAGGCGGCCCGGGTCGCCGTGGTCCCCCTGCGCATCGGGTCTGGCAGCCGGTTGAAGGCGATGGAGGCGATGGCCGCCAACCGTGCTCTGGTGGGGACCTCGATCGGTTTGGAGGGCCTCGGCCTCCAACCGGGCCGAGACGTGCTGGTGGCCAACGATCCGGCGGGGTTCGCGGCAGCCACGATCCGCGTGCTGCACGACGACGCCCTCGCCGCCTCGCTCGCCGCCGCCGGGCGGGCCACCGCGCAGCAGCGCTTCGACTGGTCTCCCATCGCCACGGCGTTCGCCGACGATGTCCTGGCGCTGGCCGAAACCGGGCCGGAGGCGGGCATGGGCAGCTAGGCAGCCCTGCGGTGGTCGTACAGTCCCGTGGCAGATGGGTTGTCGTGTCACCCCCGGCTGGGCCCCGTGAGCAGGACGGTCATCGAGCTCGATGGGATCTGCAAGCGCTACTGGCAGATCAAGGAGCGCAGCCTCCTTCGCGCCCTGATCCCGATGGGAGCCCCGAACCGCACCGAGCTGTGGGCGCTGCGGGATGTCAGCCTGCGCATCGACAGGGGCGAGACGGTCGGGATCATCGGGCACAACGGGGCCGGCAAGTCGACCCTGCTGCGCCTCCTGGCCGGGGTGAGCCAGCCGACGGCGGGCACGCTGACAATCCGAGGTCGAATCGTGCCGCTGCTCAGCGTCGGCGTCGGCTTCCACTGGGAGATGACGGGCCGGGAGAACGTCTTCGTCAACGGGATGCTGCTTGGCCTTACCCGTGCCCAGGTCCGTTCCCGTTTCGACGAGATCGTCGAGTTCGCCGGCCTGGCCGACTTCATCGACACCCCGGTGAAGTTCTACTCGTCAGGCATGTTCATGCGCCTCGGGTTCTCGGTGGCGGTGCAGGTAGACCCGGACGTGCTCGTGGTGGACGAGGTGCTGGCCGTAGGCGACGTCGCCTTCCAGCTGCGGTGCCTGAACCGGATGCGGGACCTGCAGGATGCGGGCACGACGATCGTCTTCGTCAGCCACCACATGCACGCGGTTCACCTGCTCTGCCCTCGAACGGTAGTGCTGGACCGCGGCCGCATCAGCTTCGACGGGCCGACCGAGGCCGCCATCGCCCGCTACCACCAGCTCCTGGCCACCGCCGACCCCCAGAACCCTGACGCCGCCGTCCGCATCCTGCACCGCGAGCTAGTCCGGGACGACGGCATCCCCGCCGACGAGGTCGACCAGGGAGAGCTGCTGAGCTACGTACTGCGGGTGCAGTTCAAGGAGGCGGTCGACGGGCCTGGTCTGACATTCCGGGTCATGTCCGACGACGGCACCCTGGCCTACAGCATGCAGACACCCATCGGCGAGCGATGGCGCCGGTACCAGGCAGGCTCCGAGGCCGAGGTGCGCATCCGGTTCCGGCCCCGACTCGGGGGGGGCGGCACCTTCCACCTGAACGTCGACTTCACCGACTCCAACGCCACGATCCTCGCCACCGACCTCGGCGGCCCCTCGTTCTACGTCCCTCCCCGCTTCGGAGTGGCCGGACCGGCCGACCTGGAGAGCGCCATCACCGTCGACGGGGTGTCGAGGACCGAGCACACGTGGGCCCGCCTCGTGACGGAGCGAGCCGCCGGGGTGACAGGGGCCGAGCCGCCCAGGGCCGAGGACGTCGGTCCGTGAGTGCGACGTCGGCCGAGGACCCTCGTGGGCGAGCCCTGGCGGCCCTCGCAGGGTCGGCCCGGCTGTCTGTTACGTTCCGGCCGGGTGGGCGAGCGAACGGTGCGGGCCGGCGGCTTCCGCCTGACCGTCGGGGTGCCCCCCAGGGTCACGAGCGCCGTGCGACGCGTCCTCCGGCGCGATGCCTCCCGCCCGGGACCTGCCCGCGTCCTGGCCGGGGGGCGGCTCCACCTCAAGGCTGTTCCCCCGGTCGCCTTCACCCCCCGTGACCCAGAAGCCGGCCTCACCTTCGTCCGCGACCGGCTCGCCTGGCGGGCCGAGCACCGCCAGGAGCCGGCGCCGGGCGAGGTCGACGACGGGCCGCAGGCGCTGGCCCGGCTGGTGGCCGGCCGCCCCTGGTACCACACGATCGAGCTCCCCCACGGCATCGTGACCCTGGGTCACTACGACCACCGTGCCCTCGTCCCCCATTACGGCATCCCCGCCGACCTCACCGGGCGGCGGGTGCTGGACCTGGCGTCGGCGGACGGCTTCTGGGCCTTCGAGTTCGAACGTCGGGGAGCGACGGTCACAGCCCTCGACATCGAGTCGACCGCCGACGTGGACCTGCCCGGGCCCGTGCGCGCCTGGGCCGAGGCCCAAGCCGTGGCCGACCCGATCACCGATGGCTTCGCGCTGGCCAAGCGGGCCCTCAGGTCCGAGGCGGAGCACCTCACCGGCACGATCTACGAGCTCGACCCGGCCCGGCTTGGGCGCTTCGACCTGGTCCACGCCGGTGACGTCCTCCTCCACCTGCGTGACCCGCTCGCCGCCCTCGAGCAGATCCGCCGGGTCACCAAGGGCCAGGCCCTCCTGTCCGACGTGTTCGAGCCCGGCCTGCCCCCGAGCCCGGACCCCGACGGGAAGCTGGCCATGTACTACGGGGGTGGCAACGCGGCCTGGTGGCGGCCCGGGCTCGGCGCCCTCGTGCAGATGGTGGCCGACGCCGGCTTCTCAGACGTCGAGGTGGTCACCACGTACAGCCTCGCCGGCCGGGGAGAGAGGACCGGGCCGTGGCGGGCTGTGCTGCGGGCGACGCCCTGAGGACCGGCAGGGGGCCGAAAGACGGGCAGAACAGCCGGGGTAGCATCAACCGATGGCCAAACCTGCTCCGGCGAGCGACGACCTCCGGGCCCCGACCGGAGGTAACGGCAGCGGCGGGGGTCCGATGCCCACCGACCGGTACCTCGCCCTGCTGAAGCGGTGCCTCACCCGGTTCGACCTCGACGAGGACCTGGCCCCGGTGGTCCCGGGGTCACCCTTGAAGCGCCGCCTGTGGGCCGAGCTCTCCAAGCTGCTCGACCGCCGCGACATTGTGGCCTACAAGCGGCGCCCGTTCGACCCGTGGCTTCGTGAGGAAGGTCGCGACTGGCCGATCCGCGCTGAGACGATGATCGGCCTGCGCCGGCTCGACAACCTGCAGGAGTGCATCGAGACGGTCGTCTCCGACGACATCCCCGGTGACCTCCTCGAAGCCGGCATCTGGCGAGGCGGGGCCGGCATCCTTATGCGGGCCGTGCTCGACGTGCTGGGCGACACCGAGCGGATGATATGGCTGGCAGACTCGTTCCAGGGCCTCCCCCAGCCCAGGCCCGAGCACCCGGCCGATGCCGACGACACCCACTGGACCCAGCCGTTCCTGGCCGTGTCCCTGGAGGAGGTCAAGCGCAACTTCACCCGCTACGGCATGCTCGACGAACGAGTCCGCTTCTTAGAGGGCTGGTTCAGCGACACCCTGCCGGTCGCGCCGGTTGAACGGCTGGCCGTGCTGCGGGCCGACGGCGACATGTACGGATCCACCATGGACGTGCTCAGCAACCTCTACCCCAAGGTCTCGGTGGGAGGTTTCGTCATCATCGACGACTACGGAGCGATCCCCCAGTGCCGGGCTGCGGTCGAGGAGTTCCGCGCCGACCACAAGATCTCTGAGCCGCTGCAGCGCATCGACGGGACCGGCGTGTTCTGGCGGCGCCGGCGCTGACCCCCTCGGGCGAGGTGGGCGGGGGCACGGCTACGGCCGTTGACCCGGTCGACGTCGAGATCTCGATCGTCGACCACGAGAACCGCGAGATGGTCCGGACATGCCTGCGCACGCTTCCGGCCGCCTGCGTCGGCGTCACATGGCGGGCTACGGTGATCGACAACGTCTCGGGGGACGGCAGCCTTGAGATGCTGGCAGCTGAGTTCCCGGAGGTGGCCGTGGTGGCCAACCGCGTGCGCCGCGGCTTCGGCGCCAACCACAACCAGGTGGTCCGCCGCTGCGTGGAGGACGGATCGGCCCGCTACGTCCTGGTCCTGAACGACGATGCCGAGGTCGGGGCTTCGGCCGTCACCCGGATGGTCGGCACGTTGGACCGCGACCAGGCTCTCGGCGCCGTGGTGCCGAACGTGGTGGACGGCGATGGACGGCCAACCGCCACACGGCTGGCCTACCCGTCAGCCCGCAGCTGGCTGCGCGCTGACCGCTACGACATCACCGAGCTACCCGATCCTGGCCGGGGCTGGCTGCAGGGCTCCTGCCTTCTGCTGCGGGTGGACGCCATGCGCCAGGTCGGCGGGTTCGACGAACGCTTCTTCCTCTTCTACGAAGACGTCGACCTGAGCGCCCGGCTTGCCGAGGCGGGCTGGGGACTGGGCGTCTGCCCTGAGGCCACGGTGGTCCACCACGGGCACGCCACCGTGCTGAGGCCGGGCATCGCCCACACCACTCCCCGCCAGTCACTGCGCAGCCGCTACCTCTACTACGCCAAGCACGTCGGCCCCGGGCGGGCTACGCTGCTCTCGGCGGTCGGCCGAACGGTGCTGCTGGCCCGGGCCGCCAGGAGGACGGTGGCCTGGGTCCGGACCCGTGACCCCGAGAGCCGGGCCCAAGCCGCGGACCTCCTGGTCCTCGCCAGGTTCAACCCGCGCCGGCCCCTGCCGCATGAGCTCGCCGAGGCGGTCGCCGTCAGATGACGAACGTGCGGTACCTGAGCGCCCCGTGGAGCTGGCCGGCGACTCGTGCGGCATCGACGACGAGGTTGCCGACGCACACCTGAGCGAAGTGGGGGCGCCGTATCGACGGACGCCGCCACCACAGGTAGGGCACGACGGCGACGGCGGCGGGGCGCCACCTGAGGGCGGCGGCCACGCCGGCCACGGCGGCAAGGAAGGCGACATCCTCCCGCCGGTAGGCCCACGGCCGCCAGAACGCCTCCTGCCGGTAGCCGGGGTGCTGGACCCCGAGGCCGATGATGATCCGGTCCAGGTAGCCGTACTTGACGTGCCACCACCAGCCCCGCACCTCGACGTCGTGGACGACGACGGCGTCTGCCACGAAGCCGCGGCCCCAACCCGCCTCGACCACGGACCAGCCGGCGGCGGTGTCCTCGCCCCAGGCTACCGGCACGGAGCCGACGCCCGGCCGCGTCGACCACCAGGCGATCTGCTCGTCGAAGCCCCCCGTCTGCTCCAGTGCCGCCCGGCGGTAGAAGATGTTGCACCCGTCGAAGTAGGGCGTGGCCTCGGAGATGACCCGCCAGACGTACCAGCCCTGAAGCCTGGTGACGTCAACCCCGTCGGGAGGACGGGTACGGCCTTGGGCCACACCGAGGGCCGGGCCGGCGTCGAAGGCGGCGAGCCCGGCGGCAAGCCAACCGACCTCGGGGAGGCAGTCGTCGTCGATGAAGGCGACGACCTGAGCCGACGCCGCCCGCCACCCGACGTTTCGGGCGGTGGCCGGGCCCCCGTTGGCCGGGGTGCGCCGCGGCACCAGGCGGTACGGCACCTCGGCCACCGCGGATTCAAGCACCTGGGCGGTATCATCGGTGGAGCAGTCGTCCACCACGACAACTTCGAACCGCTCCGGAGCCAGGGTCTGGCCGGCCAGGTGGTGGAGGAGCTGGCGACAGCGTTCCGATCGGTTGTGGGTGGGTATGACGACAGAGATGGCCGTCCCGGGCCGGGGCACCGCAGCGGATCGGAACGACGCTTGTGGGCCGCTATCGGTCATCGAGGATCCGGGCGGCATCGGCCGCGACGGTAGCCAACGCCTCTTCCGCCGGGGCCCTCGGGAGCTCAGTTAGCATCGTCCAGCCCTCCGGGCTCGACCCACCTGCGGAGCAACCGAGATCCATGCCGTCGCCATCGAGACCACGACACCGGGGCGGACGCTTCACCGGGCCGGTGCCGCCTTGACGACCTGCGGTCTCCGGGTCGGCATCCCGTCCTTCATCTCGACGATGGAGACCACGTCGGGTGTGGGCCGGATGTGGCACAACGTCCTCGAGCACCTGAGGTCGCAGGTGGACCTTGCATCCTGGGTGGATCCCCGTGGCTCCCCGTTCCGCCCCCGTCCCGACGTGTGGCTGACCGACGGCCACTACGGCACCCTCGGGGTCGCCGAACCGACGGTCGTCCACCTCCAGGAGGCGAGCTGGCACCACGAGAGCACGCGGCCACTCCTGCAGCCATGGTTCGTCGACCAGCTGGAGCGCCAGAGTCGGCTGGCCATAGCCGGCGCAGCGTCGGTCATCACCCCCTCGGCCTCGTCTCACGGACAGATCCTTGAGGAGTACGGCATCGATCCGGCTCGTGTGCACACGGTGCCGCTCGGCGTCGACCTCGCCCTCTTCCGGCCCGGGCGGACCGGCGCCGACGAGATCATCGAGGCGGCCGGCGGCAACCCGTCTGCTCCTTACGTCCTGTTCGTGTCAAGCCTGTCTCCCCGCAAGAACCTGGGCTCGCTGAAGACGGCCATGAACGGGCTGGCCCGGCGGGGCCTGCCCCACAGCCTCGTCATCGTGGGATCCCCGTCCCCCGATCGCCGGGACTGGAAGGAGATGGCCGGGGCGGCCGCCCGCGAGCTGCCTGATGTCGCCGGCCGGGTCGTCTTCCTCGGCTCGCTCAGCGACGTCGAGTTGGCGGCGGTGACGGCCGGAGCCGCTGTCTTCTGCCTACCGAGCCTCATGGAGGGCTTCGGCCTTACCGCCCTCGAGGCGATGGCCTGCGGGGTGCCCGTCGTCGTCTCCGACCGGGGCTCGCTGCCCGAGGTCGTTGGTGATGCGGCCGTGGTCACCGGACCCACCGCGGATGCCGTGGAGATGGCGCTGTACGACCTGATCGCCAGCCCCAAGCGGATGGAGGAGCTCAGTCACGCCGGCCTGGCCCGGGCGCTGGCATTCAGCTGGAAGGCGACGGCCGAAGGATGGCTCAAGGTCATCCGCTCGACCGTTCCTGCGCGGCGGCGGCGCCCGCTCGAGTGGGTCCCACCACCCGGCTTCGGGAGACAGGTGCTGGGCCACGGGCTCCGGTTGCCGTTGGGGCGGGGGCGCCTCGCGGGGCCAGCCTCGGGAACGCAGCCGCCGAGCGGCACAGGTAGCTGAGCGGGCTCAGGCCAGCGGTGGCGACCCGGCCGGCGCGGGTGCTCCTCGCAGGACGACCCGGGCGTGGTGCGGGAGCTCACGCCGCAGGCCGGCGACGTGTGCCTCAGGTCGTCCGGCCAGGACCGCGAACCCCGTGCGCGTAGCCACCCGGAGGACGTTCAGGCTGGCCCAGGCCCGGACGCTGACGCGGCCTCGGTCGCGCTCATACCAGTCGTACAGGGCATCGAAGCAGCGGCCCGCATAGCCGTCTCCCCACGCCTGGTCACCGGAGGCGTTGCCCAGGTGGGGGACGGTGACGTTGGCCTCGAAGCGCCGCCGCCACCCGTGACCGGCCAGCCACCAGCACAGCTCGAGGTCCTCGCCGTACATGAACCAGCGCTCGTCGTAGGGGGGGCGACCCGCCAGGGCCCGGGCCCGGATGACGTGAACCGCCCCGATGGCCCAGTCGACGTCGGTCGGTGCGGCCGGCTGCGCCGCCTGCTCCAGGCTGAAGTGCCGGCCGATCCGGCCTGCCTGCCAGCGCCCGGGCACGATGCAGGTCGCAGCCCCGACGGCGAGCGAGGGAAAGGGCCGGGCGGACCACTGGACCTGGCCGTCGAAGGCGACGAGCGTCGGCGCCACCAGGCCGACGCCCGGATCGGCGAGGAGACGTTGGACCAGGGTGGCGAGGGAGCCGGGCGGAGGTTCGGTGTCGGGGTTCAGGGCGATCAGCACCTCGGCCCCCTCGTCGGCCAGTGCCTGGTTCATGGCTGCGCCGTAGCCGACGTTGGTCGGGTTGCGCACCGCCGTGACGTGGGCGTGGGCGTCGGGAACCCGGTCACTGCCGTCGGTCGAGGCGTTGTCGACCACCACCACCCGGGCGTCGGTGCCGTCAAGGGCGGCGGGGAGGGCGGCCAGGCAGCGATCGAGGAGGGCGGCGGTGTTCCAGGACACGACACCGACCCGCACGGTCGGCGGGCTCACAGGAGGTCGACGAACAACCGGTCGTGGTGGCGGTGGATCGCCACGGCCACGCCGAGGAGGATGAGCGTGGAGCCCGTTGAGACGGCCAGGGCGAGTCCCGAAGGCAGTGGCGAACCGACAGCGGCGTGCTGGAAGAGACCGACGATGCCGGTGAGCGGGTTGAGGTTCAGCAGGCGGCCGACACCGCCGAGCGCCGAGAGGGGGTAGACGACGGGCGTCACGTACAGCCAGACCAGCAGCGCGGCCAGCACCAGGAACTTGAGGTCACGGAAGTAGACGTAGAGGGCGCCGAGCACCATGCCGACGGCGCTGCTGAACGCGAAGGCGAGCGCGGCCGCTGGCAGGACCAGCACGAGGCGAGGGCGGAGCGGGACGCCGACGATCGGCAGCTCGACGAATAGGATCACGATCGAGGCGCCGAGCATGACGAGGTTGGAACAGGAGGGGACCAGGGCCAGGATGGCCCGGGGGAACCAGACCTTGTCCGTCAGCCCGGCCGCCTCGACTATGGCCGTCGTGGACGCGCCGATGGAGGTCGAGATGTAGACCCACGGCACCATGCCGGCCAGGACGAAGCCGGCGTAGCTGTACCGCTGTCCGGACCCGAACCCGCCGACCCGAGAGAAGACGAACACCAGGACGACCGCCTGGACGAGCGGGAGAGCGACCGACCAGAGGATCCCGAGGGTGGCGCGCTTGTAGCGGACCTGGAAGTCCTTGCGCGACAGGGCGATCAGCACGCCCCGGAAGCGCCACAGCCCCGTCGCCCACTCCCGTACGGAGGCCGGGTGCTCGTCCAGGTGCAGGACGGCCCCGCCTTCGCCTCTGTCTCGGGAGGGTGCCCGCTTCATCAGCTGCCGGCTCAGGTCGTCCAGGCCCGGACGATGAGGCTGATCCGGGGGATGAGCTCGAGCTCGCGCCAGCCCTCGATGTGCCGGTCCGTGACCTCGGCGCTCACATCGTCGACGCGGTCGAAGCCGGCGTCCAGGAGCACCTGCTTGAGGAGGGCGAAGTCATAGATGACGTGGTGGCGCTCGAGGTCGCTGGCGCCAGGTCGGCCGAGCAGGGCATGACTCGTCATCCCGAAGATGGGGATCATGAGCGTCCACTTCGCTTCGGGCGGGCTCTCAAGGAAGGCAGCGAACACCGTTGCCGCGTTCGGGACGTGGATCTGGGCGAAGCCGCCGGGACGCAGCACCCGACGCCACTCGCAGAGCGTGGGCATCAGCGCCGAGGCGTGCACGTGCTCCAGGATGTGGATGGCGAGAAGCTCCTCCACCGTTGCTTCGGCAAACGGGAGCGACGACGCCGACGCCCGGTGCTCGGCGTGCAGCGCCCGCCGATCGGCGTCGACGTGTACGTACCCCGGGCTCGGGAAGGCACCGCTGCCGATCTCGACCCGCAGGGGCGAGACGACCCCCCCGTCGAGCTCCAGCCGGTCCCGGACCCGGATGGGGAGGTACCGCACCCAGCGGGCCCGACCCCCGCAGAGCGCTCTACGGACGGGAGGGCCGATCTGGCCGGCAGCGATGCGCAGCACGTGGTGCTTGACGCCGCGGGCCGTCGTCCACGACCGGACGGCGGCCTTCAGCGCACCAAGCCGGTCGGGCTGGTCGACCGCGGGGGCGGCGAGGCTCGGTAAGGCGAAGGCGAGGTGAGCCGGCACCGCCGCGGTCTCGGCGCCCCGGGGGGGGACGGCGTCCGCCACGTGGGATCCCGTGGCGGCCATGGGCTCATCGTACCGGGCCGTCCCGGCGACGACCCCCCGGCCGCAGGCCGTCGGCGGTCGTCAGCCCGGACCTAGCCGGGCCCTCCGAGGGCTCTCTGCCACACCGTCAAGCCGCTGGCCTCGTCGGTGGCGAACGTGCGGTAGCCCTTCTGGGCGAGGTAGGCGGAGATCTCGGACCACGTCGGTTCCACGAACGCCTTTGACGCTCCGCTCCGCGACATGGTCCCGAGCAGGAGGTCCATCTGCTCGTAGAAGACGATCGAGGCCTCGCTGGCGTAGGGCGAGACGTCCTGCACGCCAGCGTCTCGGGCCAGCAGGTGACCGGCCGAGGCCAGGATGGCGACAGGCTCTCCTCGGGTGGTCCGACCGGCGATGAACCGCACCCGCTCGGCGTACTGGGGGATCTCGGGACCCTCGGCGGTCAAGCGTCGCAGCTGTGCGGCCGGCGAGGGGATCTGCACCACCACGGTCATCATCAGCCCGAAGGCCAGCAGGATGCCGGCGGCCGGCAGCGCCCAGCGTGCGACGGTGGCCGGCGCCATCGTCGGGCGGGCGGCGGCCTGGCGGAGCAGCGCCCAGCAGAGGACCGCAAGCGACAGACCCCACGTCGGGAACATCCCGAACAGCGCCAAGGGGTCAGAGCGTCCGACCCAATATGTCCCGGCGCCCAGCCCCAGGAGGCCGCTGTAGGCGAGCAGCCCTCGCAGCACCCGGGCCTGCGGCGATGCGTCGTCGGATCCCACCGCCCCCATGACACCCATGGCCAGGGCCACGACGAACGTCAGGTAGATGATGATGTGCAGCCCCAGAGTGGGTTGGATCGGTTCCATCCCGAAGCCCTCGACAGCAAAGACCCGGGTCACGTTGCTGAGGTTGGCGAGATTCGGCAGCGAGCGGCTGCGCAGGAGGGTCAGGGCGCACACGGCCACACCCGACAGGACGGCCCCGGCGACGGCCTGGGCGGAGAGCCTCCGGGCTCGGCCCCATCCTGAAGACCGCCCGTCGTGGCCACACCACAGGGCGAGCCCCAGTGCCACGAAGGAAGCGGCACCGTACTCGGTGTTGTTGATGGCGACCAGCCCGGCCGCCATGAACAGGGCGATCCGGGCTCTGTCGGACCCCTTTCGCAGCTGGCGCGAGCACAGCCACCCCAGGACGAACGGGCCCAGGACGCGGATGGGGATGACCCCGGCGAGCGTGGCCAGGTTGATGCGCTCGGCACCGATGTAGGTGAGGGTGAAGAGCGAGAGGGCGAGGAAGGGGATGTAGAGCACCAACGCGCTGACGGGGTCTTCGGTGAGCACGACGAAGGTCCCGTAGACGGCGATGAGCCCGAGGAGCCCAAGCCCGGCCAGCACGCCCGTGGTGACGCCGACCGACGGGCCCAGCACGGCCAGGACGGGGGCCACGAGGAAGGGCAGCAGCTTGGCGTACTGCGCGCCGAAGTCGACCATCGGTGTCCGCCCGTTCAGCACGCTGGCGAACTCGTCCTGCACGAACTGGATCTGGAACAGCACGCCCAGCCTGGCCGGGATGAGGGTGGCGGTCGGGGTCCGGTACACAGCTGGCAGCAGCCAGACGGCGGTGAACAGGGTGGCGATGCCCAGCCCGACGAGGCGGCGCCCCCGACCAGCCGCGCCGACGATGGACTTCGGCACGATCCAGCCCTTCCAGGCCAGGGCCAGGAGGCCGGCTCCGAGGCCCGCACCGACGAGGAGGGTCTTGTCGGCGAACCACTCGTGGGCACTCCTCTGCGAGACCCAGCAGGCGGCGACGACGGCGGCGATCACGACCTGGACGGCCACCACGTAGCCGGTGGCCAACAGCGACGATCGAAGGCGCCACCGGTGCCAACGGCGGAGCGCCAGCCACAGGGCGATGACGACGAACGGTGCGGTGGCCGCCACCAGGAACCGGGTCTGCTCGACCGGCTCGGGCCGGATGAGCCCGGCCTGGACGGCGGCGGGGAAGGGCTTCCAGCTCGGGGCCGGACGCACCAGGCGGGCGAGCAGCGGCGCCAACCAGATCGTCGCCGCCATAACGAGGCCGGCGGCGGGAGGTACGGCCAGCCAGACCAGATCGTCGGCTCCGACGACGCCGACGATGTCAGCCGGACGCTGCCGCAGCGACGGGGGGCCACCCCGCAGGAGCCCGCGGGTCCGGACACGGCCCATACGGCGCGAACCTACCCGAGCGGCTCGAGGCGCCCGGGGAGGGCCGGGTTCAGTGAACGCCGGGCGGCAGACGGCGCCGGAGAAGGCTCGCGGCCCGGCACTAGTTTTCATGGCCGATGCACCCCGCACCGCAGGTCGTCCCGCCGCACCTGCAGTGACGCGGCGGCTCGTCCGCTCCGAGCATCTCCTCGCGGCGCTCGCCATGAGCGTGCTGCTGGCGGTGTTCTTCAGCCCCATCGCCCTCGACCACGCCACGTTCTCCACGGTCAGCGTCAGCCAGCGGAACACCTATCCCTGGGCGGTCAGCGGCAACCGGCCCGCCCTGCCCGCCCAGGCGGACCAGGGCCAGTACTCCTATCCCCGGCAGGTGTTCCTTGACAACAGCCTGAAGGTCGATGGCGTCATCCCCCTCTGGGACCCGCTCACCCTCGGCGGGCATCCGTTCTTCGCCAGCGGACCAGGCATCGCCTATCCACCACGCCTCCTCCTCACCCTCCTCTTCGATCCGTCGTGGGCCCACGACATGTACCTGATCTTCCACATGCTCGCCGCCGGAATGGCGATGTTCGCCCTCATGAAGCAGCTGCGCACCGGGTTTCTCGGTGGCCTGCTCGCCGCCATCGCCTGGTCGTTCAGCTCCTACTCGCTCGGCTGGATCACCCTCGAGCCGTTCGCCGCCGTCGCCGCCCTGCTCCCTCTGGCGCTTCTGTTCGTCCGCCGTTGGTACGACCGAAGGTCGTGGCCGCCGCTGCTCGTAGCAGGCCTGCTGCTCGGTCTGCTCTACCTCGGCTCCAGCAGCGAGCTGGCGCTCATCGCGTTCCTCGTCGTCGCCGGATATGCCGGGTGCCTGGCGCTGCCCCTGACAGCGATCCAGTGGCGACGACAGGACGGCATCGCCCGCTTCTCTGCCATCGCCTCGCCCGTGATCCTCGTGGCCGCGGCACTGGGCGTTGCCGCCGTCGGCGTTCTCCCGTTCCTGGAGCTCATGGGACGGATCGGCCGGGCCGCGCTCCCGTACCCCAGCTACCTCAGCTCGACGTACCCGACGGTGCGACGCACCACGCCTTCGGACTTCCTGCACACCTTCGTCCCCCCGGGAACCCCCCTCGATCCGGCCAGGCTGATATCTCAGTCAGCGTTCGTGGGCACGATCACCGCTCTCCTCGCCCTGCCGGCGCTGTTCCTCCGCCGGCCGGGAGCCGCCCTCGGGCGCGCCGCCACCGTGATGACGCTGCTCTTCGTCGTCGGCACCCCCGTCACCTGGATCGGCTACCACATCGTGCCGGGTCTCGGCTCGTTGAACGGGCTGGCCCGGTCGTTGTTCGTCTGGAACCTCGGGGTTGCCGTCCTCGGTGGGATCGGGCTCGACCGGGGCCTGGCGTGGTTGGGCCGCAGGGCGGCCACGTGGCGGCGACCCGGCGGCCTCCAGCGCCACCTGCCGGCGCTGCTCCGGACCCTGGGCCTGGTGTGCATCGTCGGGACCTCGGCCCAGCTGGTTGTCTACGGCCGTCACGCCAACCCCCCCTTCCAACCTCGGGATCCGGCGCTGCTGTTCCCGAGCACGGCGGCGGAGGCCGCCCTGCGCCACGCCCAGGGCCCCTCCCCCGGTGAGGGGCGGGCGCTCCCCCTCACCAGGGTGCGCGGTTCGGCGACCCCGCCGGACGGCTCGCCATTCCTGGCCCTGGCCGGCAACGCCGGTCAGGCGCTCGACCTTCGGCTCGAGTCGGGGTACGAGAACGCCGTCCCCGACCGGACCCTTCAGCTCTTGCGCTACCTGCGCGGTGAGGAGCTGAGCACGGTGCTCACGAAGCCACCGACGACCACGCTCAACCTGGTGTTCCCGTCGGACCGCCTCCGCACCGAGCTCCTGAGGCGCCTCGGCGTCGCCGCCCTTTACGGCCCTCCCGGGCTCGTTCAGGACGAGGGGTGGCGTGGGTCTGACCTCATCAGCCGGGGGCTGCGCCAGTCCTACCTGGCCTCCGACGGGATCGTCCTGACGGTCGACGACCCCGTCCCGCGGGCGGGCGTGGTGGCTGACGCGCAGGTGGTGGGCGGCGCCGACGAAGCCCTGGCCGCCCTGCTCGAGCCCGGGTTCGACCCACGCCGGACGGTCATCCTCGAGGCGCCCCCGGGAAAGCCCGACACCCGCCAGCCGGTGAGGAGAGCGGCGGCCCCCGGCGTGGTGTGGCTCCACCAGGGGCCGAACTCGTCGCGCCTCTCCGTCACGTCGGCCGCACCCGGTTGGCTCGTCGTCCTCGAGAGCTGGGACCCGGGATGGCGGGCCACGGTCAACGGAAGGGCCGTCAGCGTGGACCCGGCGAACTTCGCCTTCCAGGCGATCCGCATACCGGCCGGGACCTCAACGGTCAAGCTCGACTACCGCCCCCCGCAGGTGCTGTGGGGGGCCGCCGCCTCCGGGACGACCACCGCAGCGATCCTCGTCACCGTCGGCATCGACACCAGGCGCCGGCGCCGGCGCGCTTCGCCCCGGAGTAGGTCGCGCCGGGTCAGGGAGGACCGGACGCCGTCTCCTGGATCGGTGCTTGACTGACGGGGTGCCGCGCATGCCGTCCAAAGCATCTTCCGCCCATGCCGGCGCCTGAACCCGTCACGGCGAGCGCCATCCGTCGCATCGTCCTTGAGCAGTCAAAGAGGGCGAACGTCGGCCACATCGGGTCGTGCCTCTCGATCGCCGACATCATCGCCGCCCTGTACGGCGGGGGCCTTGACATCGCCGATCCCGCCGACGCGGAGCGCGATCGCTTCATCCTGTCCAAGGGCCACGCTGCGCTGGCCCTGTACGCCGCCCTGCACCTGCGGGGCTGGCTGAGCGCCGACGAGCTGAACACCTTTTGCGGCGACGGCAGCCGCCTCGGCGTTCACCCGGAGCACCACCAGCCGGGTGTTGACTTCAGCACCGGATCCCTCGGTCACGGCCTGGCCATGGGGGTCGGCGCCGCCCTGGCGGCGCGTGCACAGGCCTCTACCCGCCGGGTCGTGGTGCTCCTCAGCGACGCCGAGTGCAACGAGGGAGCGGTGTGGGAGGCGGCCATGTTCGCCGCCCAGCACCGGCTGTCCGACCTGGTGGCCATCATCGACCTGAACGGCCAGCAGGCGCTCGGTTACACCAGGGACATCCTCGACCTCGGCCGGATGGCTGAGCGGTGGCGGGCCTTCGGCTGGGACGCGCAGGTGGTCGACGGCCACGATCCCGCAGCATTGGCCGCCAGCCTGCGCGGCGCCGCTACGGGGCAGCCAAGGGTGGTGGTGGCTGAGACCGTGTTCGGCCGGGGCGTGTCGTTCATGCAGGGCCAGGTCCGCTGGCACTACCTGCCCATGTCCGACGCCGAGTACGCCCAGGCGATGGAGGAGGTGGATCAGCCGTCATGCGTGGCGCCATCGTTCGCATCCTGACCGAGCTGGCCGCCAGCGACCCCCGGATCGTGCTCCTCACCGGAGACCTCGGCTTCATGGTCGTAGAGGAGTTCGCCGAGCGGTTCCCCGAACGCTTCTGGAACGTCGGCGTGGCCGAGCAGGACATGATCGGCATCGCCACAGGAATGGCCGAGGCCGGCTTCATCCCGTTCACCTACTCCATCGCCACCTTCGCTGCCCTACGGCCATATGAGTTCGTGCGCAACGGTCCGGTGCACCACCGGCTCCCGGTTCGGATCCTGGCGGTGGGTGGCGGGTTCGAGTACGCCAACGCCGGCCCCACCCATCACGGGCTCGAGGACCTGGCAGTGATGCGGGCCCTCCCGGACCTGACCGTTCTCGCCCCCGCCGACCACGAGCAGGCGGCGGCGGCGCTCCGGGCCACCTGGGAGCTCCCGGGGCCGGTCTACCTCCGCCTCGGCAAGGACGACCGGTCCGTGGTGCCGGGGCTAGGCGGCCGGTTCCAGCTGGGCCGGGCGCAGATCGTGCGCCAGGGCGACACCCACGTCGTCATCGTCGCCGTCGGCCCCATCGCCCGGGCTGCGGTGGCGGCGGCCGAGATCCTGAGCGAACAGGGCATCGACGCCACCGTGGCCGTCGTCGCCAGCGTGGCGCCGGCACCCGTCCAGGATCTACTCGACCTCTTCCGCGACGCCGGGACCGTCGTCACCGTCGAGGCCCACTCGATCGTCGGCGGCCTCGGCTCGCTGGTCTCGGAGGTCGTGGCCGGCCACGGTCTCGGGTGCCGGGTCACCCGGTGCGGGGTGCGCTCCGGTCCCGACGGCGTCGGCGGAGGCGAGGCCTTCCTCAACGCCCGTCACGGCCTCAGCCGGGAGGGCATCGCCTGCGCGGTGGAGGAGGCGGTCATGGCGGCGCCCGCCGGGCCGGCGCTGCACTCCACGTGGTGAAGCGGGCCGTGGTGACCGGGCCCGCCGGGTTCGTCGGGGTCAACCTCGTGCGCCGCCTCGTCCGGGACGGCCACGACGTGCACATGTTCGTGCATCCGGACTCCGACCTCTGGCGTCTACACGGTCTGAGCGACGACACCACCTTGCACCGCGTGGACCTGGAGGACCAGGAGCGGGTGGCGCGGGCGGTGAAGCTGGTCGGCCCCGACTGGGTCTTCCACGCCGCGGCTTACGGGGCATACCCCTTCCAGACCGACGTGCGCCGGATGATCGCCACCAACCTGGTGGGCACCGTCAACCTGGTCGAAGCCGCCTTGGCCGTGGGGTTCGAGTCCTTCGTGCACACCGGCACCTCCTCGGAGTACGGGGTCAAGGACCACGGTCCGGTCGAGGACGAGGTCCCCGAGCCCAACAGCCACTACGCCGTCACCAAGGCATCGGCCACGCTCTACTGCCGCCATGTGGCCCAGGTCCACGATGCGGGCATCCGGGTGCTCCGCCTCTACTCGGTCTACGGCCCGTGGGAGGAGCCCACCCGCCTCATGCCCCGGGTCGTGGTCAACGGCCTCCAGGGGCGCTGGCCGCCGATGGCCAACCCGGCGACGGCCCGCGACTATGTGTACACCGAGGACGTGGTCGACGCCTACCTGGCGGCGGCCACCGCCGCCGACCAGGACCCTGGAGCCGTGTACAACATCGGAACCGGGATCCAGACCTCGCTGCGCGAGGTCACCGACGTGGCCCGGCACGAGCTCTCCATAAAACCCGAGCCCGATTGGGGCACCTTGGCCGACCGGATCTGGGATGCCGGCGTCTGGGTGGCGGATCCGTCGGCGGCAGAGAAGCGCCTGGGCTGGTCGGCCCGCCTCGACCTGGCCGCCGGCTTCCACTCCTTCGTGACGTGGCTGCAGGACCAGCCCGACCTCCTCCGACGCTATGAGCACGTCGACCGGTAGCCCGCGCCCCGTGGGCTGCGCGGGGCGAGCCTGACGTGACGGACGGGACGGGTCCCGCGACGCCCGCCAGGAGGACGCGAGGCCGGGGCGGGGTTCGGATCAGCGCCGTGATCGCCTGCTACCGCGACAGCCAGGCCGTTCCCATCATGTACCAGCGCCTGGTCGAGACGTTCAACCGCATGGGTGTCGACTACGAGATCATCTTCGTCAACGACGCCAGCCCTGACAACGCGGCCGAGGTCCTGGCCGCCCTGGCCGCCGCCGATGACCGGCTCGTGGTCATAAACCACAGCCGCAACTTCGGTTCCCAGAACGCGTTCACGAGCGGGATGCGCATCGCCACCGGCACCGCCGTCGTCCTGCTCGACGGGGATCTCCAGGATCCCCCCGAGATGATTGAGGACTTCTTCAACAGGTGGCTCGAGGGCTATGACGTCGTCTACGGCGTGCGGGTGAAGCGGGAGGCGACCAGGGTCCTGAAGGTCGCCTACAAGGGCTTCTACCGGCTGTTCCGGGCCACCTCCTACGTCTCGGTGCCCCTTGACGCCGGCGACTTCTCACTGCTCGACCGCCGAGTGGTCGACTCGCTCAACGCCCTGCCCGAGAACAACCGCTTCCTGCGCGGCCTGCGGGCCTGGGTGGGCTTCCGCCAGATCGGCGTGCCCTACAACCGACCTGAGCGCATGTTCGGCGAGACTACGAACTCGCTGCGCAAGAACCTGGCCTGGGCCCGGCAGGGGATCTTCTCCTTCTCCTACATCCCCATCGACCTCATCACCATCCTCGCCCTGGTCACGTGCGTGGTGTCGCTCGTCCTGGCCGTCGCCCAGGTCGTCGTGCGGATCGTGGACCCCAAGGCCGTCCCCGCCGGCTTCACCACGCTCATCGTGCTCATCCTGTTCATCGGCGGCCTGCAGCTGCTCTGCCTCAGCATCCTCGGCTCGTACCTCATGCACATCTACGACGAGGTGAAGCGGCGGCCTCCCTTCATCGTCGAGAGCATCCTCAACCCGCCGGCCGATCGGCGCGAGCGCGACGAGGCATGAGCGCAGCCACGCCCGTCCCGAGGTCAGGCCACCACCGGGTCTTCGAGCTCATCCGCTTCGGCGCCGTTGGCGCTTCGACCACGGTCCTCTACCTCGCCCTCTACACCGGTGCCGTGTTGGCCGGCTTGCCGTTCGTGCCCGCCTCGGTGACAGGGTTCGTACCAGCCGTGGTGTACGGCTATGTGGTACACGACCGCTGGACCTTCCGCACCAGGACGCCGACCCGCGGCGGCCTGGCCCGGTGGCTGCTCCTCCAGGGGGCCGTGCTGGGCTTCAACACCGTGGCGCTGTGGGCGTTGGTCGTCCCAGTTGGAGTCGACCGGCTGGTGGCCCAGGTGATCCTCGTGCCGTTGCTCCCACCGATCACCTACCTGCTGAGCCGCCGGCGGGTGTTCGGGGCCGCCTAGACCCTCACGGCTGCGCCGGTGGCCGTCTCCCGAAGGCCAGGAGGTTGCCAACGGGCAGCGAGACCGGCCGGTCGCCGCTGGCGCGCCGGAGCAGCCGGTCGGCCAGGTCGGCAGCTCTCGGCGGCAACGGGAGGAGCCGCACCCAGTAGCGGAGGGGGTACCGGTTGCGGATCGTCCGATAGCCGATGTCCACCAGTCCCGCCCCCTGGAGCAGCCGGGTGATGCTGCTGGGGGAGAAGAGCTGCTGGTGCTCGACATCGAGGATGGGCGAGCGCAGGCCGAGCAGCCGGTTGACCGGCGCACGGCGGTCGTGGCACACCAGGGCCAGAAGGCCACCCGGCTTCAGCAGCCGGGCGGCGTCGGCAACCAGGCCGGCCGGATCCGGGACGTGCTCGATCGTCTGGAAGCACGTGACGAGGCTCAGGCTGCCGGCCGGTCGCACGTCGGGGCGGAAGACGTCGTGCTCGATGAGGCTGGCGACTCCGGTGACGGCGGCGGCGATCGGCGCCTTTGACGGCTCGACGCCTCCGACGCCGGTGAAGCCGGCGGCGAGCAGCTCACCGAGGAAGGCACCCTCGCCAGTGCCGATGTCGAGCGCCCCGTGGCGGTCGGGCAGGGCCCCGAGCAGGCCGCCGAGGGCGGCAATGTAGGTCTGCGCTGCGAACCGGGCCTCGGTGGCGCTGTCGAACGCGGCCTCCTCGTAGGCCCGGGCCAGCATCTCGGCCGCCGGCGCCGGGTTGGCGTACACGACATCGCATCCTGGGCAGCACACGAGCCGCAGGCGCAGGCTCTCCGGCCGCTTGCGGGAGGCGAAGGTGTACCGGCCGGGTAACGCCGAGTCGAGCCGCTCGGCGGCGAACACCTCGCCCTCCTCGGTCGAGCCGCACACGGGGCAGGCGCGGGCGCACAACTCCCCCAGGAAGGCGTCGGCCACCTCAGGCAGGCTAGATGGGCGAGCGGCCGTGAGGCTTCGGCGATCGGCGTCGACCGACTGTCAGCTGTTGGGACGCCAGGCCGTCATCACCGTGTCGCCGGCGGTCGTGACGGGCACGCCTGGCGAGGCTCCGGCCCCCGCAGGGTCGCTCGTGAGGTATATGGAGAACAGCACGTCGACGGGATGGGGAGTGGTCCTCTTCCTGCCGTACACGCTCTTCTGCTGGGCGTCGACAACCGTTCGGTACCCGCGTCGTTCCAGCTCGACCACCAACCCCGCCGGCACCGCCGAGGCCGCCGGTGAGACCGGCCTGATCCCGATCCAGTGATCCCCGGGCCTGAGTTGGGCCACGGCGTCAGATGTGAAGGGTGCCGTGCGGCCGATCTCCCTGAGCACACTCGCCAGTGGCCTCTCCCGTAGGTCGACGACAGCTGTGACGGCAGCGGTGGCCAGCGCCAACGAGCAGAGCAACACAGCTCCGCTCTTGAGACGGTGGCGAACGACCGCCGGTGGCGAGGTCGCTGCCCCCTGAGAGATGCGGGGCGGGACCGGGCGGCGAGCGAGCAGAGCCACTCCCAGAGCGACAAGGAGCACGTAGGGCACGAAGGCCAACCAGCCGGTGGCAAAGGCGTAGTTGTCGTCACCAGCACGGGTCACGGTGAACGTCGCCAGAGGGATCGAGAGCAGCGAGGCGAAGGCCAGTGCCGTGGCAAACCACTGCTTGCGGCGGGCGAGCCAGGTCATCAGCACAGCTCCGGCGATGAGAACCAGCGCTCCCGCAGCCTCGTGAACCCCGCTCCGGGGGACGGGGACGCTCCACCACGTGAGCGACCCGAGGAGCGGCGACCTCGGATCGCTGGAGTGGAAGGAGGTGATCGACCGCAGGACGATGCTGAGGGCGTCGTTGACCTGGATGCTCGAACCTTGGCCGTGGTGTCGCAGCCAGCTCCAAACCAGCTGCAGGTTGTTTGGACGGCCAACGAACAGCTCGATGGTGCTCGGGACCCAGATGACCAAGAGCGCCCCGACCCCGGTTAGACGGCTCCACCCCCGCCACCAGCCCGGGGGTGTCCGAGGCGCCGGGTGTCGGACGAGGCCGCCCAGGGACCACGCGGCGGCTAGGACCAGCATGACTGCCACAAAGACAGCGGTCGTGACGTGGCTCTGGATCTCGTAGGAGCCGACCGCCGCCGCCCAAAGCCATGTCCCCCGAACTCCGGTGACCGCGCCGGCCCAGAGGACGACGAACAACAACATCGGGGCGATGATCAGCAGCGAGTTCCACGGTTCCCGCAACGTGTCAAGGTCAACAGCCAGACAGAACAGGTTCACCACTGCCGCCGTCCACAGCGCCGCTCTGGGCCCGCCCCGGCGCCATGCGAAGGTGACGACGGCAACGAGTGCTGCGGCGTTGATCAACAACGTGCCGAAGTACAGGCCCGGGCCTGGCTCGAGGAGCCGCACGAACGGCGCCAACAGGTAGAACATGGCCGGACCCGGATGGTGGAAGCCAGGGTGGGCGCTCGGGCCGACCAGCTGGTCGAGATCCCAAGCGTCTCTGGTAGCCATCTCGAACAAGGCAAAGTCGCCATACACGACCTCGTGGACGGGCTCGATGAGGATCCGGATCGCCTCGACGACCGGCCATAACAGCACGGCGACGAGAGCCAGCCATCCGCACGAGCTGCAACTGCCCGCCCGCCCGGTCGCTAGAAGGTCTGATGCCCCCGCTGGGCTTGTAGACGATCGGTCCTTGTTGTCAGGCGGAGCGACGGCTGAGGCGGACATCCGCTCCCCAACCAAGCCTGGGTACCTGCGGCGAACGACGTTCACCTTGTTCCCGGGCAGGCAGGATCCGGTTCTCCGACCATGCGGTAGACCGACACGCGGTAGAAGGCGGGCGCCTCATTTTGGGCAACGAGCTCGAACGCCGGATCGGCGTCAACCCAACGTTGCCACTGCGTGTTGGACATGACCGCAGTGTACGGAAGCCGGGCGTTCCGGATGGCTTCCATCCAGGCCGGACAGGAGTCCAATGCGACTGGTCCGCCGTCGACGGAGCGCTCCCGAGTGAACGTAACCACCCTGTTCTGTGCCCCGGGCCCGTACAGCATGGCGGCGGGGACCCACCCCCCGATCGTGGTCGGTGACACGCTCGCCGCCCAACGCTGGACCGCGTCCGTCTCTGTCCGCTTTGGGTACTGCAAGATTATGACCAATAGGGCGAGCGCGGCCAAGACCGTCGTAGCCGCAGCGGCCGGTCGGGCCCGTCGGGCGAGCGAGGGCCGAGTCGACATCCAGGCCACCGCTCCGCCGGCCAAGGCTACGAGGATCAGCAGTCCAAACCGACGCCCGCCGATCTCGGGCGCCCAGAACCGGATTCGCTGACCTGGACGAATGCTCGCGGCAACCACGAAGCATCCGACGACGGGTACGACCCATGCCCACCGCCTTCGCCCGATGGCGATGGCAGCGCTCACGACGGAGACGACGAGCGCCGGTATGGCGTAGTGCAGGTTGATGATGAACCCTGACAAGGGGCTGCCCTTCCCGCCGTACGCACTACCGGGGAGAGTCAGGTAGGCAACCCCGGTGATGATCGCGAGGACGCTGAGACCCTGGCGAAACCCGTCTCTCGACCGCAGTCCGGCGACGGCCCCCAACGAAACAGCAGCAATGATCGGGAGGAAGAGTGGGCTGAGACCAAGGCCGAGGCCGCGCCACAGCTGGTGGAAGGCATCTCCGTGGACCAGGTACCAAGCCACGGAGAAGGAATCCCGGGCCCCCTTGGTGTCGATGTACCGAAGCCGGAAGGGACCTATCGCCATGGCGGCCGGGGGAACCGGGTTGCCGTAGGTGATGGCGTTGCGCAGATACCAGGATCCACCAACGGCCAAGCCGCCAAGAGCTCCCAGGACGGCGACATGAAGGCGCTTGGTCGAGACGGCTGACCGCAGCAGCCAGATGGCCAAGGCGCCGAGCCCGAACGCGGGGATGACGGTCGAGTACTTCGACCCGAAGGCGGCGCCAGTGCAGGTCAGCACCAACACGTAGGCTCCCGGTCGACCGCGGGCGTGAGCGAGGACGGCGAGACCGCCGACGATCGCAAGCAAGGGCAAAGAGTCGTTCATCGCCTCCCCTGGCTGGCTGAAGGCGACCGCCGGGAGCCCAAGCACGATCGCCGTCCCAGCCACGGCGAGCACCCCAGCGTCATAGACTTTACCGATCGTGTGCGCCGCAACCAGCACCAGCCCGGCGTAGACAAGGTTCTTTACGGCTGCGAAGGCGAAGGATCTCGTCAGCACCAGGGCTATCGCTGAAAGAAGCTCATCGTTCGCTGGAAAAAATTGGACGGGCGAATCAGGGTAAGGGAAACGGGTCGGATCAGCGTGCCCGGTTTGAGCGAAGATCGCAGCGAAGGGCAGGTGGTAGCCGATCGAATCAGGGTCGTAGATCCCTTGACGCACAGCTATCACCGTTCGGGCCGTCCACACCGCGCCGACGCCTAGCACCAGGATGACGGTGGCGATCAGCAGCCCAGGCTGCGTCGGCCCCTGGTTGGTTTCCCTGGGTGCAGTTGGGGGTTCCGAGACCGACACCCGCCGGCAGACGAGCGTCAACACCGTCGCGCTGCCCACGGCGCACAGGACCAACGGCGCCGGTCGCAGCCACCCCACGGCGCCGACGAGTTGGCCGAGCGCCAAAGCCCAGGAGATGCCTAGCAGCGCCAACACGATGACAGCAGACCCACCCCGCCAGGCCCCGAAGAAGAGCCTCTTCAGCGACAACGAGACAGCTGCTCCTGAACCGAGGAAGAGCGTCCCGTTGGTCACCGCCCACAACAGCGACGATGCAGTCATGGTCTCCCCGCTACCTCCGGCCCATGGCCGCTCACCCTAGGTGGAGCCCGAAGGCGGTAGCAGGCACCGATCGGATATCAGCAGCATCGCCAGCAGAGCCGGTGGGATACTTCGTTGATGGGGTCCCGACCGAGTGTCCTGGTCGACGCCTCAGCACTCGGCGGCCCGTCCGCCTCGAGCGGGATGCGCACGAGCGCCTTTCGCATCCTGGAAGCACTGGTGGCAGAGGGATCCGTCGATCTCAGCGCCCTCGTCACGCCCGGGGTGCCTCTCCCGAGCGGGGTGCGGCGCCGGGAGGTCCGTCGATTGGCGCCCAAGGGGCGAGTCGCGCTCATGGAGCACGGGCTGCGCCTGCCACTCGAGATGCGGAACTCACGAACGGACCTGTTCTACGAGCCGCTCTTCCACGCGCCCTGGCTGGTGGACAGGCCGTACGTCCAGCTTCTGCACGACGTCATACCGCTTGTCCTCGATGATTCCGACCTGGCCGCCCTGCGGAAGCGATGGCGCCGTTTCGCCCCCCGCTACCGCCGGGCCGATGCCGTCGTCGCCATCTCTCGGTCGGCGGCTGACGATGGGATCCGTCTGCTCGGTCTCAATCCCTCGCGGATCGAGATCGCCCATCACGGTGTCGGTCCCGAGTTCCGCCCGGGCTCCCGGAGGGTCGACCCGCCCTACCTGCTGATCGTCAGCGACTTCTCGCGGCGCAAGGGCTTCGCCGAGGCCCTCGAGGTCGTGGCCCGCCTGGCGGAGCGGGGACACCCGCACCGGCTCAAGGTCGCCGGCCTGGTCAACCCGTGGTCGCGGCGCGACTTCGAGGCCACAACGGCCGCCAGCCGCCGGCCCGACCTGATCGACCACCTCGGCTTCGTCGATGACCTGCCGGCGCTGTTCCGCTCGGCCTCGCTCTTCCTCGGCTCCAGCCGCTACGAGGGGTTCGGCCTCCCCGCCCTGGAGGCCATGGCCAGCGGCGTGCCGGTCGTCGCCTTTGCCAACTCGGCGGTCACCGAGGTGGTTGCCGACGGCGGCCGCCTCGTGCCCGACGGGGACGTGGCGGCGATGACCGATTCCGCCCACCAGCTCCTGAGGTCCCCCGCGGCATGGGATGACGCCCGGGGTGCTGGCCTGGAGCGGGCGGCGCGGTTCACCTGGTCGGCTTCCGCCCGGGTGCACGCCGAGGTCTTCGCGTCGGTCGCCAGCCGCTGATCGCCGAAAGGGGCGCCGGTAGGGTCCTGCAGCGTGGGAGATGCACGGCGGATCCTGTTCTTCAACGCCTACCCCCATGCCTTCACGGGCGCCCAGGGCCAGATGCTGCTGCTCATGCGGGGCCTGGCCGAGCGCGGCTGGCGGGTCGGGCTGGCCGCTCCGGCCGATGGCCCCTTCCCTGAACAGGCTCGAGCCGCCGGCATCCCCTTCGCCCTGGCCGCCCTGCCCGGGGAGCTCAGGATCTACGGCCGGCAGACGACCGGAGCCAAGGCCGCCGCCGCCGCCGCCGCTCTCCCGATCGCCTGGGTCAGGCTGGCCCGTTGGCTCAGGGCCCGCGCCGACCTCGTCCACGTCTGCGACCACCGGGGCCAGCTGCTGCTCGGGCCGGCCGCCCGCCTGGCCCGCCTGCCGACCGTGTGGCGCATCGACTCCATCGACCGCAATCGCGCCCTGAACGAGCTCTGCTCCCGTCTCGCCCACCACATCATCCTGCCCAGCCAGGCGGTGGCCTACAGCCTGCCGGGCCTCCACGTCCGCGGCAACCTCACCGTCGTGGCCAACACCGTATCGCGGGAGTGGCTGGAGCTTCCGGCCCGCACCCCTTCCGAGCGCCCGACGGTGGTCACCGTCGGGCGCCTCCACCCCGACAAGGGCATCGACGTGCTGCTGCACGCCATGGCCCGCCTGCGGCGGCAGCTTCCCTCGGTGCGGGCCGTGGTCGTGGGCGGCGAGCAGGCCGGGCATGAGGGCCACCGGGCCGAGCTGCTCTACCTGCGCCAGCGGCTTGAGCTGGAAGACGCCGTCGACTTCCCCGGTGTGGTGGAGCGCCCTCAGCCGGTGCTGCTGGCGGCGAGCACCTACGTGCAGCCGTCCCGGGAGCGGACCGAGCTTCAGCCCATCGCCGTGCTGGAGGCCATGGCCGTCGGCCTGCCGGTGGTGGCCACCAGCGTGGGCGGCGTCCCCGAGATGCTCGACGGCGGCCGCCTCGGCCTGCTCGTCCCGCCGGAGGATCCCGCGGCCTTGGCCGCCTCCCTCGCCCGGGTGCTGCAGGACCGCGATCTGGGTGACGCCCTCGGCCGAGCGGCCCAGGCGCACATCCGCACGGCATGCTCGGTCGAGGGGACGGTCGACGCCGTCGAACGCGTCTACACCTCACTCCTGTCGGCCCGGTGAGAGCCGTCCTCTTCGCTAACCGGATGGTCGACCCCGTCCGGTCGATGACCGGGATCGGACGGTACGTCGAACGGCTGACCGGAGCCCTCGCTGACCGCGCCGAGCCGGGGTGGCGGTACGACGTGAGCGCTCCGAGCGAGCGGGGCGTCCCCCGATGGCTGCCGGCCGGCGTGGGCTACCAGCCGGTAGCCGGGCCCCGCCGGGGGCTGCACCTGGCTTGGGCGGCGATCGGGCAGCCCCGGATGGAGCGGATGGTGAAGGACTTCGACCTGGTCCACGTCCTCCACCCCTCCTTCCCGCTCCCCACCCGCCGCCCCTCGGTCGTGACCGTCCACGACGTCATGCTCCTCGACCACCCCGAGTGGTACCAGCGGGGCGAGGTCTGGGGCTTCCGTCGCTGCATGGATCGGCTGGCCGCCGGGGATGCCAGGGTCATCACCGACTCCGAAGACGTGGCCGGGCAGCTGGCGAGCCAGGTGGGGCTGGCCCGACACCGCATCACCGTTGTGCCCCTGGCCGCCGGGGACGAGTTCCGCCGCCCGGCGCCGGTCGGCGACATCGGGCGGATCTGCGCCGCTCTCGACGTACGGCCGGGTTCGTTCCTGCTGGCCGTCGGCAACCTGTCGACCCGGAAGAACCTCGGCACGTTGGTGCGGGCGCTGGGCCAGATGGAGGCGGTTAGCCTGCCGCTCGTCCTGGCCGGTCGTCCTGGGATCGGTGCGGACGAGGTGCACGACGAGATCCGGCGGCAGAAGGTGACCGATCGGGTCCGGTTCGCCGGCTACGTGCCCGACGCTGACCTCCCGGCGCTGGTGCAGGGCGCGTTGGCCCTCGTCCACCCGGCGGTCGACGAGGGCTTCGGCCTGCCGCCGCTGGAGGCGATGGCAGCGGGGACACCCGTCATCGCGGCGCGTGCCGGCTCCATCCCGGAGGTGGTCGGTGACGCGGCCGAGCTCGTCGACCCCCTCGATGACCGGGCCTGGAGCGAGGCGATCGACCTCGTAGCCGGCGACTCGGAGCGGCGGGCGGCACTGGCTGAAGCCGGCCGGTCCCGAGCGACGGCCTTCACCTGGGAGCGCGTCGCCGAGCAGACGGTGGAAGTGCACCGGTCAGCGCTGGAGTGACCGCCGGCGGGGTTCAGCGGCCTCGGGCTGCCTGGCATCGGTGCGGCTGGACGACCCTCAGGCGAGCAGCCGGCGCTGTACCTCAGGTCGAGGCGCGGGTGGCGGCGAAGGCGTACTGGGCGCACGTCACCTGACGCAGGCCCGGTTGGCGCTCGAGCGCCGGCTCGATGCGCTTGGCCGCCCTGGCGTAGGGGTCAGGGCTGAACATCGGCACGAAGCCCACGTACCGGCGGGCCACCACCGTGGCCCCGATGCCCTGCACCCAGCGGTCCAGCTGGCGGGGCTGGTACGACTTCTCTTTGTGCTCACGGTGGTAGGGAGAGACCCGCTCCAGCACCTTCAGACCCACGTTGTAGCCGTTCGGTTCCACGACCACAATCAGGGGGGCAACCCGCAGCGCCTCGGTCAGGGCCTCGACCGGATGGTCCATGTGGTGGAGCACGCCCCGGAGGTAGGCGATGTCGAAGTCGTCGTCGGCATGAGCCAGCTCGTAGGCGCTGCCCACGGCGAACGTCATCCGGGGATCGCCGGCGCGAGCACGGGCCGCCTCCACCGCGGCCGGCGACGGGTCGACACCGTGGATGCCGGCGATGTCGGCGAGGCGCAGCATCTCAGCTGTGTAGGTGCCGTCGCCGCAGCCCACGTCGATCACGCGCCGGTGTCGCCAGTCGGCCAGGGCCAGGCTGGCTGAGGTCATGCGGTCGTTGGCCAGGCAGCTGCTGAGCGGGGCGTCGGTGGTGTAGCGGTACCCGCCTGAGCGCACCACGTCGTGTTCGAATGGATCGACCCCCGGGCCGGCGCCGCTCATGGCGGAAATCTACCAGCAGCGTTCCTGAGGCCCCCGGCGCTGAAGAGCTGGATGCGGGCCGTGGTTACCTCTGCGGCCGTGCTCAGGTCCGCCGCTCTCGCCGTCGTCGGCGGGCTGACGGCCGCCGCTTCGGTGCAGCCGGTGGGGCTGTGGCCGCTGGGCCTCGTCGGCGCCGGCCTGCTCGTGCTGGCCTGGTCGCAGGCCCGGAGCCGCAAGGCCCGGGCCCTGGCTGGCGGCGCCTGGGCCCTGGCCCTTCTGGCCTGCACGACGTTCTGGGTCACCGACTTCCAGGTCGTCGGCTACGTGGTGCTGGCGCTGCTCGGGGCCAGCTTCTTCGCCGCCGCCGGGGCGCTCGTTCCGACACGGGGAGCCTGGGCCGGCGCCGGCGCGGCGGGGGCCATCACCCTGGCCGAAGCCGTTCGCGCCCGTGTGCCCTTCGAGGGCTTCCCCATGGGCGGGCTGCCCCAGGGCCAGGCCGCCGGCCCGCTGGCCGCCACCGCCCGGCTGGGCGGCACCACGCTGGTGACCCTGTGCGCCGCCCTCGTCGGCGCCGGCCTGGTCGAGGCGGTGCGGCGGCGGCCGCGAGGGGCGGGGGCTCTGCTCATCGTGCCCGTGCTGGCCGTCGGACTCGGCGCCGCCCTGCCGCCGGGCCGGCGGGTGGGCTCGCTCCGGGTGGCGGCGGTGCAGGGGGGCGGCCCCCGAGGGACCCGAGGGGTCGAGACGGCCGCCCGCGACGTGTTCGAGCGCCACCTCGCTGCCTCGCGCACCATCGCCCCCGGGACCGCCGATGTCGTGGTGTGGCCCGAGGACGCCGTCTCCCTGCCCGGGCCCGCCGCCGGCTCGGCCGAGGGCGAACAGCTGGCCGCCGAGGCCCGACGCCTGCGGGCCGTGCTCCTGGTCGGCGTGGTCGAGGACGTCCCGCCCGACCACTTCCGAAACGCCGAGGTGGCCTACGGCCCCGACGGACAGGTGATCGGCCGCTACGACAAGGTGCACCGGGTCCCCTTCGGCGAGTACGCCCCGCTGCGCGACGTCGTGGCCAAGTTGGCAGACCTCAGCCTGCTCCCCCGCGACGCCATCGCCGGCCACGGTCCGGGGATCCTGCCGGGCCCCGCCGGCCAGCGGCTGGGGGTGGTCATCTCCTACGAGGTGTTCTTCGGTGACCGGGCCCGCGCCGCCATCAGGGCCGGCGGCCAGGTGCTGCTCGTGCCGACGAACGCCGCGTCCTACGCCTCCAGCCAGGTGCCCGACCAGGAGGTGGCGGCGGCCCGGCTGCGGGCCTCCGAGACCGGGCGGAACGTGGTTCAGGCCGCTCCCACCGGGTTCTCCGCCTTTGTCGCACCGGACGGGAAGGTGAGCCAGCGCACCGACCTCGGCGCCCAAGCGGTGATCGCCGCAGACGTCCCCCTGCGCACCGGGTCGACCCCGTATGTCCGCACCGGGGACCCGCCCTGGCTGCTCCTCGCCGTGGCCTGCTCAGCCCTGCCCGGCGCCGCCGGTTCGGTGGCCAGGCGGCGGCACCGGCGGCGAAAGGCGGTGCAACATGGTCGACGCCCAGGAGGCCGAGGCCCGACGGCGCCCGCCGAGGGCAACGACTAAGGATCATGCCGGCCCGGGGCACGGTGGCTGAGCGCGTGCACCAGACTCGTCGGGGATCCGAGCGTCGTCGCTCGGCGCTCCCACAGGAGCCGAACCCCCCCATGACCGAACGCCCGCTGCGCATCGCCCTGCTCGTCTACCGCGGCAACCCGCACTCGGGCGGCCAGGGCGTGTACACCCGCGAGCTGGCCAAGGAGGTCGTCGGCCTCGGGCACCAGGTGACGGTCTTCTCCGGCCAGCCCTACCCGCAGCTGACCGACGGGGTCGGCTTCGTAGCCGTGCCGAGCCTCGACCTGTACCACCCCGACCACCCGTTCCGGCCACCCCTCGACCCCCGGGCCTACCGCAGCTGGATCGATCTCGCCGAGGTCGCCCTCATGTCCACGGGCGCCTTCCCCGAGCCGCTCACCTTTAGCCTCAGGGTGCGCCGCCTGCTGGCCGACCGGCGGGGCGACTTCGACCTGATACATGACAACCAGTGCCTGGGCCGGGGGATCGGCGGCCTCCTCGACGACGGCTGGCCGGTGCTGGCCACGCTGCACCACCCGATCACCGTCGACCGCCGGCTCGACCTGGCCCACGCCGAGACCCGCCGACGCCGGTGGGGCCTTCACCGTTGGTACTCCTTCCTCAAGATGCAGCAGCGGGTGCTGCCGCGCATCCCACGGGTGCTCACCGTGTCGGAGTCCTCCAAGCGCGACATCTGCGCACAGATGGGGGCCCGGCCCGAGCGGCTGCACGTGGTCCCCGTCGGCGTCGACCTGGACAACTTCCGACCCCTCCCCCACATCCAGGCGGTGCCCGGGCGGATCGTGTGCACCACCTCGTCCGACATGCCGCTGAAGGGCCTGGTGCCGCTCTTGGAGGCGGTGGCCAAGCTGCGCACCGAGAGGCCGGAGGTCGAGCTGCACGTGGTCGGCAGCCCGCGCCAGGGGTCGGCCATACCGGCTCACCTGGACCGCCTGGGCCTTGAGGGAGCCGTCCGGTTCCACAAGGGCATCGAGAGCTCGGCCATCACCGAGCTCTACGCCTCGTGCCAGGTGGCGTGCGTGCCCAGCCTCTACGAAGGCTTCAGCCTCCCGGCGATCGAGGCCATGGCCTGCGCCGTGCCGCTGGTGGCGACGACCGGTGGGGCCCTGCCCGAGGTGGTGGGCCCTGACGGCGGAGCCGGGCTGCTGGTCCCGCCCGGCGACCCGGGGGCGCTGGCGGCGGCACTGGAGCGGGTGCTGGGCGATCCCGGGCTCCGGGCGCGCCTGGGACAGGCCGGCCGGGCCCGGGTGCTGGAACGTTTCACCTGGCGCCGCGGCGCGGAGGCCACCGTGGCCCACTACCGGGCCACTCTCGCCGAACACGTCGGCTCGAAAGGATCGAACCCCTGCTGACCGTCGACTTCGGCCGGGTGGGACTACGACCCGGCGAGCTGCTCCTCGACCTCGGCGCCGGCGCCGGCCGCCACGCCTACGGCGCCTTGGCCCGGGGCGCCCGGGTGATCGCCCTCGACCGCTCAGAGGCTGACGCCAAGGACTGCGCCGCCTTCCTCACCGCCCTGGTCGACGAAAGTGGCGACCCCGACAGCCCGGTTGAGCCGGGCTCGGAACCGGCGGCGGCGTCGATGGTCGGCGACGCCCTGCGCCTTCCCTTCCCCGACGCCACCTTCGACCGGGTCATCTGCGCCGAGGTGCTGGAGCACGTGCCCGATGACCGGGGCGCCATGGCCGAGATCGCCCGGGTGCTGCGGCCGGGTGGATCGGCGGCGGTGACCGTGCCCCGCTTCGGCCCGGAGCTGGTGTGCTGGGCCCTGTCCGACGAGTACCACATGGTCGAGGGCGGTCACGTGCGCATCTACCGGCTGGGTGAGCTCCGACGCCGCCTGACCTCCGCCGGCCTGCGCCCGACCGGGATGGGTCTGGCCCACGGGCTGCACACGCCGTACTGGTGGCTGAAGTGCGCCGTCGGCGTAGGGAACGACAGCCACCCGCTGGTGCGGGCCTACCACCGGCTGCTCGTGTGGGACATCGAGGCGGGCCGGCCGTTGCCGACCCGCCTGGCCGAGGCGGCGCTGAACCCCCTGCTGGCCAAGTCGATCGTGGTCTACCTCGAGAAGGTGGCGTGATCCCTCTGCGCCCGTCGCAGGTGTTCACCACCTGCGCCTCACTGGCCCGCGTGCAGCGGGCCGACGGGATGGTGCCGTGGGCGCCCGGCCTGCACGCCGACCCGTGGAACCACGTGGAGGCGGCCATGGCGCTGACCGTCGGCGGGTTCATGGAGGAGGCGGTGGCCGCCTACCGCTGGCTGGCCGGCGCTCAGCACGGCGACGGCAGCTGGTGCACCTACTACCTGCCGTCGGCCGCCGGAGGAATCGAAGACGGCCGGCGGGACACCAACGTCTGCGCCTACGTCGCCACCGGGCTGCTGCACCTGCTGCGCTCCACCGGCGACCGGGCCACCGCCCTCTCGCTGTGGCCGACGGTGGAGCGGGCCGTCGCCTTTGTGCTGGCCCACCAGCGGCCTGAGGGGCCGCTCACCTGGTCGGTCCACCCCGACGGATCATCCGACCCGGCCGGTCCCCTGGGCCGCTCGGCGCTGCTCAGCGGATCGGCGTCGGCCTACCATTCGCTGCGCTGCGCCGTGGCCCTGGCCGAGCACCTGGGGATGGAGCGGCCCGACTGGGAGCTGGCCGCCGGCCGGCTGGCCACCGCCGTCGCCTTCGGCGAGGACGAGCTGTTCGAGCCGAAGCGGCCGTGGGCCATGGACTGGTACTACCCGGTGCTGTGCGGCGCCGTCGGCGGCGACGCCGGCCGGTCCCGCCTGGCCGGCGGCTGGGACCGCTTCGTCACCGAGGGCCTCGGCGTCCGCTGCATCGACGACCACCCCTGGTACACCGGCGCCGAGACCGCCGAGTGCGCCATGGCCCACGCCGTTGCCGGCCTGCAGGACCAGGCCATGGCGCTCCTGCACTGGGCACAGCGGCTGCGCCGCCCCGACGGCGGCTACTGGACCGGCACGGTACAGCCCACCGGCGTCACCTTCCCCCACGACGAGCGCTCGACCTACACCGCCGCCGCCGTCATCCTGGCCGACGACTGCCTGTACGGCACGGGCCCGGCCAGCACCATCTTCCGGGGCGACGGCCTCCCTGCCGGCCTCGACCTCAACCTGGCCGCCATCGCCGAAGCCGAGCTCGACCGGGAGTAACCCAGGGAGTCCGGCTACGAAGCGCCTCCCGTCTCTGTCTCACGACCTGCGAAGCGTTGGCGCGCCGCCTGGCGGGACACTCCCAGGGCCACGGCGATGTGGTTCCAAGACCGTCCACGGGCGCGAGCGGCCTCGACGACGTCCCGCAGACGGGCCTCGTCTGCCCGTGCCGCCTCCGAAGCCATGGCGACGGCTCACAGGTCCTCGGTGGAATCCACATCGGCCGCTGTCGGATCAGCTCGTCGGCCAGCCTCTCGAACCGCCGAGCGGCCTGACCGATCTCGTCGTCGGTGTGTCGCATCATGATCCTCCCCTCTCCAATGAACCCCTGGAACTTCGGCCTCAGGAGCATTTGCGTGAGGAACAGCTGGATCGTCTCTGTGAATGCCAAGACGCTGGCACGAGCAGCACGAGGCCGTAGCCACCCGAGCTGGGTCAGGCTTGGACTGAGATCCCGACACAGGTCACCGCGGCGTTCTCCGTGTCGGCCTTGGCGCCCTTCACGAAACCGGAGGCGATCGAGATGAACGTGGTCCCGGCTACCAGGCTGGTGGCGTCGGTGGTGATCGTTTCGGTGCCCATGCCCGACAGATACGCATGCGCGTTCCCCTGAGGCGTGGAGCAGGTGCTGTCGGCGCCGTAGACGATGAGCCTCATCGCCGCCAGATACCCGTCTCGGCAGCACGGCGTGGCCGGGCTGATCCCGGCGACCACGGGCTGGCTGAAGCGCACGCTCACCCGGCCGCCACCGACGCCCCCTTTGCCCGCCGTCGCTTGGCCTCCCGAGGTCCCGGAGGCTGAGAGGAACCTCGGAGCGTCCGTCGCCGCTGGCGCAGCCGAGGTCGGGCTGGTCGACGACTCGGCACCCGATGGTGCTGTCGCAGGAACCGCTGGGGGTTCTGTCGCCGGCGGGGCGGCCGGCGCGGTCGTCGGCGCCGCCGCAGGAAGCTCAGACGGATCGCCGACGGTGCCGACCGGAGGAGTCGTGGCGATCTCGGCCGGCGGTGTCCAGACCCAAGCGTCGCCGCGGAGCTCGCCCGCAGGCTTGGCGTCATACGCCTCACCACCGAAGCGGAAGAGGGGGCGCCCGAACGAGGTGACGGCGGCGTGCAGGGCGTCAGCCGACAGGGGCCCAATCCAGGTCCGCGACGCCAGGTCCAGTACTGGCCCATTCGTGTCGCGGAAGACTGCGCTCTTGGTGCCTAACACTCCTGCCGGCGGACCGCTCCCCGGCCAGTCCGGAAGCTTGCTCCAGGTGCCAGACCCGGGACGAAGACTCCGCCGGCGCCGAGGCCAGCACCCATAGGGATGAGGACCATCCGTCCATCGATGGCCCAGGCCTGAGTGCCGGGACTAGGAGCCTGCGGGAGCTCGGTCCAGTTGCCGGTGGCGGCATCGAGACGGGCTCCTACCACTGGCGGCGGCCCCAATCCGTGCGTGTTGGACCGAGTACCGAAGAGCAGGAGGTCGTCGCCGGCGACCACCACCTGGCGCTCGACCACCGGAGGCAGGGGGTCGTCGGGCAGCTGGCTCCACGTGTTATTGGCCAGGTCCAGGCGCCAGTCAGTCTGTGCGCCGGGGTCACTTCCCGAGGCGTAGGCCACCAGCCCGTCCCCTGCTGCTGCCAGGGCGTAGCCCCTCAGGCCGGAAGGTGTGGGCCGGACGTCCCAGACGTCGAGTGCGGGCCGGTATCGCAGGAGCAGGGGGCTGGATCCGTCACATGCGGGGAGGCACCGCTGCCAGGTGAAGAGGAACATGGCACCGCCGACCACGGTCGCCTCAACGTTTCTGAAGCCCACCGGTGCAGGCGCTATGGACCGCCAGGTCTGGGTGCCGAGCCGAAACGCTGCCCCGCTGGTCAGACCGGGATCATCGCGAGCCAAGCAACCCGCGACTGCAGGACAGAAGTTCCGAGTGCCGCCGGCGACCACGATGTCGTCGCCGATCGTTGCCGCCGTGGCTCCCGTCCGGAGCCCGAGCGGGGACTGCGGGAGCTGGGCCCAACCCGGCCGAAACGCGCCGCCTCCTCTAGCGGCCACGTCCAGCGTGTCGTCCTGGCGGTCGCGCAACGAAGGGAGACCGGCGGCGGCGATCAGCACCAACGCCAACACCATGCCCAGGCCAGCGAGCCGCTGGCGTCGGCGGTGGCGGCGAGCGCGGGCCATCAGTTCGCCGGATCGGCCTGGGCATCGCCGCCGAGGGCCCGCCCCGCGGTGTGCAGCAGGTCGGCCAGCTCGTCCCCGTTCATCGGGCGTCCTCGGGGGTCAGCTCGTCCTGGTCGAGCAGCCCCATCTGGCGCAGGCTGGCCAGACCTCGCGCTGTCCGGCTCTTGACCGTCCGACCGGGATGCCCAGGGCGTCGGCCGTCTCCATCTCGGTGTAGGTGTCGAGGTAGCGCAGGACTCCTGTCCAGCGCCGCCGCCGGCCACGCTGGGCCAGGCGCACCATGATCCTTCGGGTGTAGGCACCGGCCGCCGCCTCGTCCTCCAGTCTCGGCCACGACCGGTACAGCTTCATCAGCGCCGTCTGCATCACGTCCTCACCTCCTGCTCGGTCTCCTGTGAGCAGGGCGCCGAAGCGCACCAGCCCGGGGTAGGCGGCGTAGACGAAGCGGCTGAACTCCTCGTCCGCGCGTTGCCGCCTCGTCATCGTCCTCCGATACCAACGATGAAGAGGCAGTGGCGAGCCGAAAGGTTCCGTCGTCACCCGGTGCCGCAGCGGCGCAGGACGCGGAGGCTGCCCGTGGCCGAAACGTCCTGCCACCTACCGGTTGCCAGGCAGCGGCAGTAGAGCTCGTAGGGGGGCCGGCCGCCGGTGGCCGGGTCGCCGAAGACGTCGTGGATGGCCAGCAGGCCGCCGGCCCGCACGTGCGGCAGCCACGCCGCCTCGTCGGCCCGTACCACCTCCTCGCCGTGGCCGCCGTCGATGAACAGAAAGCCGAGCGGTGTGGCCCACGCCTGCCCGACGATCGCCGACGGCCCGACGACGGGCACCACGACATCCTCCAGGCCGGCGGCGGCCAGGGTCCGGCGCAGGAACGGGAGGGTGTCCATCCGACCGGTGGCGGGGTCGACGACCTCGGGGTCGTGCCACTCCCACCCCGCCTGGTTCTCCTCGCTCCCTCGGTGGTGGTCGACGGCGAACAGCACGGTGCCCCGGGCCCGGGCGGCGGCGCCCAGCCACACCGTGGAGCGGCCGCAGTAGGAGCCGACCTCGAGGAACGGGCCGTCGGCTGACAGGGCGGCGGCGTGGAGCGCCTCGGCTTCGTCAGTCGGCAGGAAGCCCCTGGTGGCGGCGGCGACGGCCTGCTCCAGATCGGTGAGCGCCACGGTCACCCGGCGATCAGCTGGCCGAGGAGGTGGTGCCAGGCGGCGGCGTCACCCGAGCCCATGTGCAGGCCCAGAACCCGGGTGTCCCCGCCTCCGAACGAGACCTTCAGCACCCGACCGGACCACCACCGCCTGCCGTTGTGCCTCGGCGACAGCGCTACGCCGCGGATGTCGCCCAGCGGGATCGCCACCTGCTGATCGAGCCGCTCGCCGTGGAAACGAAGGGCCTGAGCGGTCAGGACGGCCGTGCCTCCGCCCGGCACAACTCGCCGGTCTCGCCGCAGACCGCCTCCAGCCGAGACCATCTCGAACCCCAGGAAGCTGGACCTGGTCCGCAAGAGGGGCGGAACCTTCTCGGAGGCCACCGCCGGCCAAGCTAGGCGGCTCGCCTCAGCCGACGCCGACTCATCAGGACACGTGCCGCCTGAGCGATGCCAATCAGTGGACGCGGCAGGCCAGGGGACACCGGTCAGAAGACGGCGACGTCGTCCTCGGCTACGACGGCGTGGTGATCGCGGTGGAACAGCAGGCTGTTGATGATGATGAACTTGCCGATCCACAGGATGCCGAAGGCGAAGAGGCTCGCACCGTTGAGAAGGAGACCGGTGCGGCCCTTGCTGAGGTGGCGGTCTTCGGCCCAGCGCTCGGTGGCGAACACGCAGATCGTCGAGAACACCAGGCCGATGAACGACATCACCCAGAACGGGACGATCTCGCGCCACAGGTGGCTGGGGCCGTTCTTCCGCCAGGTCCAACGCCGGTTCAGCTCGTAGCTGGGCACCGTGCCGACGGCAACGGCGGTGACGCTCGAGAGCACGCCGTTGTGGGTCAGGAGGAACATCACGATCTGCACGATCTGGCTGATCACGATGGAGATCAGGCTGACCATCGAGTACTTCACCAGCTTGCGGAACACCGGCCGCTGGGTGAAGCCGGAGAGTCCGGTGGTGGCCTCCATGTCGCCACGAGCGTACCCGGCCCACACCGGCAAGGATCGCCAGGCTCACGCCGCTCCCGCCCCGCGAGAGCTCAGGCTTGGTGTCCGTAGGATTGAATCCCATGTCCGGGGCGGTTGACGACCTCGTGGCGCTGCTCGACCTCGAGACCATCGAGGTGAACCGCTTCCGGGGCCACAACCCCGACACGCCCGGGGTGCGCACCTTCGGGGGCCAGGTGGCGGCCCAGGCGCTCATGGCGGCAGGGCGGACGGTGCCCGCCGACCGGTTCGTCCACTCGCTGCACGCCTACTTCCTGCGGCCGGGCGATACCAGGGCCCCGGTCCTCTACGAGGTCGACCGGATCCGCGACGGGCGCAGCTTCACCAGCCGCCGAACCGTGGCCATCCAGCACGGCGAGGCCATCTTCCACCTCTCGGCGTCTTTCCAGCTGGCCGAGGAGGGGCCAGAGCACCAGGACCCGATGCCCTCGGCGCCCGAACCAGAGAGCCTGCCCACCTTCACCGAGCGCTTCGCCCCCTACGCCGAGCAGATGGGCCACTGGTACTCCCGGGCCCGGGCCATCGACATCCGCTACACCAGCATCCCGAACCGGGCCAGAGAGCCCCGGGCCCCGCACCAGCAGGTGTGGTTCCGGGCCGACGGCACGCTGCCCGACAACCCCCTCCTCCACGCCGGCGTGCTCGCCTACGCCTCCGACATGAGCCTGCTCGACTCTGTTCTCCTCCCCCACGGCATCAGCTGGGACGACCCGGGCTTCATGGGTGCCTCGCTGGACCACGCCATGTGGTTCCACCGCCCGTTCCGGGCCGACGGCTGGCTGCTCTACGACCAGACCAGCCCCTCGGCGAGCGGCGCCCGGGGACTGGCCCGGGGCGAGATCTTCGACATCGACGGCCGCCTCGTCGTGTCGGTGTGCCAGGAGGGGCTGGTCCGTCGCTACCGCCCCCGTTCCCACTAGCCGCCGCCAGCCGGCTTGCATCGTCGGGGATGCGCCGTCGCCACCTCCTGCTCCTCGCCGCCGCATCGATGGCCGTGTCGGCGTGCGGGAGCGGGAGCCGAAGCCCTGCCGCGTCGGTCGACCGCGCTACGGGCGCCACCTTCATCCCCACCAGCCCGCCGCCCGACGCCGCCCCCAGCACCGCCGCCGGCGGCTCGGCTGCGGCGCCCGGACCCCCGCCGGCCCTGCGGCTGACCAAGCTGGCCGACGTCGCCCAGCCCACCGCCTTTGCCGTGCGGCCCGACGACCCGAAGCTGTACGTGACCGAGCAGACGGGCCAGGTGCTGGCCGTGGGCGACAACGGCACGTCAATGGTGGCCGATCTGGGCGACCGGGTCGTGGCCGGCGGCGAGCGTGGCCTCCTCGGCCTCGCCTTCTCTGCCGACGGCGCCACCCTGTACCTGTACTGGACGGCCCAGCAGCCGACCGGGCGCATCACCATCGCCGCCTACCCCTTCGCCGACGGGCGGACCGACGTGACCCGCGAGCAGATGCTGATCACCATCCCCCACGACCAGTTCAACAACCACAACGGCGGCCAGCTGGGCTTTGGCCCCGACGGGTTCCTGTACGCCGGGGTGGGCGACGGCGGGGGCAGCGGGAACCCGCTGAAGACCGCGCTCGACACCAAGGCGCTGCTGGGCAAGGTGCTGCGCATCGACCCGACGAAGCCCTCAGGCGGCCGGCCGTACGGGATCCCCGCCGGCAACCCGTTCGCCGACGGTCGCGGCGGCGCCCCCGAGGTGTGGGCCTACGGGCTGCGCAACCCCTGGCGCTTCTCCTGGGACCGGGCCGACGGCCGCCTGTTCATCGCCGATGTCGGCCAGGACGCCTACGAGGAGGTGGACGCCGTCGCCGGCGACCGGGGCGGTCTCGGCTACGGCTGGAACAAGCGGGAGGGCCTGCACGCCTACAACGGCGGCGACCTGCCGGCCGGGGCCGTCGACCCCGTCATCGAGCTGCCCCACACCGGCGGCGTGTGCTCGGTGACCGGCGGGTTCGTCTACCGCGGCAGCCGCATCCCCGGCCTGGTGGGCCGCTACGTCTTCACCGACTACTGCGACTCGCGGCTGCGGACGGCCCGGCCAACCGACGGGGGCTGGGTGGTCGAGAGCCTCGGGCTGTCGGGCAGCCAGGTGACGACCTTCGGCCAGGACGAAGCCGGCGAGCTGTACACCCTCGACAGCAGCGGGCTGTCCCGAATCGATCCCGCCTGAGCTCTAGCGGGCGGCGATGGGCACGTAGTCACGCACCTCGGGTCCGATGTAGAGCTGGCGGGGCCGGGCGATCTTCGAGTCCTGCTCGAGCATCTCCTGGAAGTGGGCCAGCCAGCCCGACGTGCGGGGGATGGCGAAGAGGACGGTGAACATTTCCATGGGGAACCCGAGGGCCATGTATATGAGCCCGGAGTAGAAGTCGACGTTCGGGTAGAGCTTGCGGCTGATGAAGTACTCGTCCGAGAGAGCCACCTCCTCGAGCTTGAGGGCGATGTCGAGCAGCGGGTTGTAACCGGTGACCGCGAACACCTCCTCGGCGGTCTTCTTGATGAGCTTGGCCCGCGGGTCGTAGTTCTTGTAGACGCGGTGGCCGAAGCCCTGGAGGCGCCCGCCCGAGCCGCTTTTGACGCTCTGCACGAACGCCTCGACGTCGTCGAGGGACCCGATGTCCTGCAGCATCCGGAGCACGGCCTCGTTGGCCCCACCGTGGCGGGGGCCGTACAGGGCCGAGCAGGCGGCGGCGGTGGCCGAGTAGGGGTCGGCGTGGGCCGAGCCGACCACCCGCATCGCCGTGGTCGAGCAGTTCTGCTCGTGGTCGGCGTGCAGGATGAACAACACGTCGAGCGCTTTGGCCAGGACCGGGTCGACCTCGTATGCCTTGCCCCCCGAGCGGGGCTTCCACATCATCGACAGGAAGTTGGCGGTGTAGCCCAGGTCGTTGTCCGGATATACATAAGGCATCCCGACGCTGAACCGGTGGGCGAACGCCGCCAGGGTGGGCATCTTGGCCACCAGCCGGACGATCTGCTTGTCCAGTGATGCGGTGTCGGATAGCCGCTTGGCCTCGGGGTAGAAGGTGGACATGGCGGCGACGGTCGAGGCCAGTATCCCCATCGGGTGGGCGTCGTGGTGGAAGCCGTCGACGAACTTCTTCACGTTCTCGTGCACGAACGTGTGGTAGGTGATGTCGGTCACCCAGTCATCCAGCTGGGCGGCGTCGGGCAGCTCGCCGTTCAGCAGGAGGTATGCCACCTCGAGGTAGCTGGCGTTCTCGGCCAGCTGCTCGATCGGGTAGCCCCGGTAGCGCAGGACGCCGGCGTCACCGTCGAGGAATGTGACGGCTGACGAGCAGGCCGCAGTGGTCATGAACCCCGGGTCGTGGAACCAGATGCCAGGGGCCAGGGCCCGCAGGGCTCCCGAGTCGATGCCGCCGTTGACTATCGGGGCGTCGACGCTCTTGCCCGTCCGGTTGTCGGTGATGGTGATCGTCTCGTCGGCCACGAACCGATGCTACGGCCGCACCAAGGTCCAGATCTACGACGTCACCCGAGCTCAGCATCGAGCCATGCCGACTCATCGGTCGTGAGCGGGCCGCGAGCTTCGGTCGGCCCCGGGTCCGCTTGTAGGGTGCCCTGGTGGCCGATGACCCCTCTGATCTGGAAGCGGCGCTGGCCGAGGTGGATGACGCCTACCTGGGGGTCCAGCTCCTTCTGGCCGTGCGCCGGGCCGGAAGCGACGAGCCCCGACGGGCGGGGATGTGGCACGCCCTGGCCGGCATGCTGGCGGCCGAGCAGCAGCGCCGCCGCCAGAGGGCGGGCCTGGCCGGCGCCACCGGCCAGGAGGACGATCTGCTCCCCGGTGCCTCGGTGGTGTCGGAGGCGCGAGAGGAGCTGCGCCTCGACGCCCAGGCCCTCGACATCGAGTCGTTCCGCCCCGAAGCCGGCTGACGGCCGGCGGCGGCGTCAGCCTCGGCGGCAACGGGGGTGGGCGTCAGGGGGGTGGCATCAGCAAGAGGGCGTCCGCCTGAGGGAGCGTCACCCGGTAGACGTTGGTCTCACGGCGGGTAAAGCCGAGGCGCTGGTAGAGGCGATTGGCCGCCTCCCGGCCGGGGCGGCTGGTCAGGTCCACCGTCCTGGCCCCCCGCCGCACCGCCTCGGCCAGCGCCGCCTGCGTCAGCGCCTCGCCCACCCCCTGACCCCGGGCGGCGGCGTCGACCACCACGTCCTCAATCCAGGCCCGCACACCGGTCGGGATGCGGAAGGCGCACAGCGTCAGGGTGCCGACCAGGGTCCCGTCCTCGGCCCAGGCCACGAGCAGGGCCGTGGCCGGGGAATCCACCAGCTCGCTGAGATCGGCCACCGTCGGGGCCAGGCAGGACGAGGAGAGCTGGGGGATGAGGAGCCCGAAGCCCTCGACAAGCTCGGGTGTGACCTCGGTGGCGACCTCGACGTTGACAGGCACGGCCCTTCAGTCTGGCCCCGGTCGAACCGACATGCCCCCCGCTGTTCACCGAGGAGTAACAGCGCAGTCGGCTCGCCGACACCTGACGCCCCTACCGTGCGGCCATGCCGTGGCTCACCAACATCGTCGCCCTCCTCGGGTCCCCGGGCGCGGCGGCCAACGCCGCTGAGGCGTTGGCCGCGAAACAGGAGGCTGAGCAGGCGCTCGAGGGTTTTCTAATGCGCTTCCCGCACCCGGCCGGCCGCGCCCTGGTGCCCGTGGAGCCCTCCGCCGGACAGAGGGCGGTCGTGGTGTAGGCCCATCGTGGCGTAGGCGGAGTGCGCATGCCTTGTTCCTCGGAGGGGCCGGCACTTCTTTGAGCGGAACGTGACCTTTCGACCCAGGCGGCATCGGTGGCGCTCCCTCTGGTGTTGCCGGTCCTCGTGTTCTTAGAGGCTCCCACCACTGCCGGGCTGACATGACGGGCACCAGTAGACGGTGCGTGCCTGCGCTCCCTGGCGGGCGGCGCGGACCAGGGAGCCGCAGCGGTGGCAGGGTCGGCCGGCCCGGCCGTAGACCAGCGCCCGGTCCGGCCCCAGGCCGACGTCACGCCTGAACCTGGTGCCGTCGCCAGCGTTGGCCCGGATCAGGTCCCGGGCCGTCGTGACGAGCCGTCGGAGGGCGGTCTCCTCCATCGAGCCCCGGGATGCAGCCGGGTCCAGGCCATGGAGGAACAGCGCCTCGCACCGGTAGACGTTGCCCAGTCCGGCCAGCACGCCCTGGTCGAGCAGCAGGTCGCCAACCAGCGTGGCCGGGGGGCGGGTGGCCGCCCGTCGCACCACCTCATCGAGGTCGAAGCCTTCGTCCAGGACGTCCGGGCCGAGACGGTTGAGGGACGGGTGGATCCGCTCCTCGTGGTCCCGGAGCAGCTCGACGACCGGCGCGTTGAAGCACACCGCCAGCCGGTCGCCGCACTCGAGGACGACGCGAGCCTGCGTCGCCGGTCGATGCCACCGGGCGCCGCGGAGGTACACGTGCCACGAGCCGGTCATCCGCATGTGGGTGTGCAGCACGAGGCCGGACGAGAACCGGATCAGCAGGTGCTTGCCCCTGGTCTCCACCCCGGCGACGCTGGCGCCCACCACCCGTTCCATCCCGGCGCCGCGGGCGGCCGTGACCTCCCGCCCGTCCAGCCACCGCCGCAGGGAGGTGCCGGTGCGGTAAATGGTGTCGCCCTCAGGCACCACGACCTCGGTTCTGTCGGGAGAAACCCGCCGCCGAGCGAAAGGTTCTCCCGACAGAAGCGGGGAGGTCAGGAGGCGGTGGGGGCATAGCGCACCAGGCCCTTGGGGGTGGGGGTGAAGCCGTGATCGCCCAGGATCTCGTCGAACCCGTCGGGAACCCGCTCGACGGCCAGCTTCGACAGGCGGCGCCCGCCGAGCAGGTACACGGCCACCGCCTCCAGCGCCTCGGCCTCCCAGGTGCCGTCCAGGGGTCGCAGGGCCTGGAGCCCCTTGCCAGCCTTCTCGACGTACAGCGCCGCCTCACCGGCCACCAGGACCACCCAGGTGCCGGCGGTGCGCTGAGGGCGGGTGCCCTCCACCCTGGGCCACGGCAGGGCCACTCCGTAGGGCTGGGCGGGGTCGGTGGCGGCCAGCACCACCACCCGGGGCTGCCCGTCGGCCGCCCCGTGCCGGCAGCCACGCAGCCGGTCCACGGCGCCCGGCAGGGCGAACTGGGCCCCGCCCCGACCGGCCACGAAGTAG
>JBBSHM010000007.1:0-60968 GCA_038253125.1 Acidimicrobiales bacterium | reverse complement strand
CTCGGCGGCATCGTGGCTGTGGGGGACGAGGAACGAGCGGAGCAGCCCTCGAAGGCCACCAGGGTGATTGTGCCCATGGGGGTGGTCGGGGTGGTCGGGATGGTCGTGATGGTCGTGATGGTCGTGATGGTGGTGGTGGCCTGGTGCCTGGTGTCCGGTGGGCCCGGTGCTGGTCATCGGGCCGTTCCCCGAGCTTGGTTCCGGTCGGTCGTCGACGGTCTCACCGGCGGCTCCTGCCGTCGCCGGGGTGGTCGGGCGCCGGTGAGCCTCCAGGCCGAGGGCCTTAGCAGCCGCAGGCCGTTGAGGCCGACGATGATGGTGGAGCCCTCGTGGCCGGCCACGCCGAGGGGCAGGGGCAGGGTGCCGAACAGGTCGACGGCCACGAGTGCTACAACGGCGGTGGCGGCAAAGGCGAGGTTCACAACGACGGTGCGACGGGCTCGACGTGAGAGGTCGATGACCGTGGCGAGACAAGCCAGCTCATCCCGGACGATTACGGTGTCGGCCGTCTCCAACGCCAGATCTGAGCCGTGGCGTCCCATGGCCACGCCGAGGTGAGCCGCGGCCAGGGCGGGGGCGTCGTTGACGCCGTCACCCACGACCAGCACCTGCTCGCCGGTGGCTTGCAGCTGTCTGACCAGCTCCACCTTGTCCTCTGGGAGCAGGCCGGCATGCACCTCTGCGATGCCCACGTCCTGCGCCAGCCGGCCGGCGGCGCCAGCGTTGTCGCCGGTCAGCAGCAGCGGCGCCCGGCCGGTGATGGCCGCCAGCGCAGCCACGGCCTGGCCGCTGTCCGGGCGGGCCCGGTCGGCCAGGCCCAGCACCCCGGCCGGTGATCCGTCTATGAGCACCACCACCGCGGTGCGGCCCTGAGCCTGCAGCGCCGCGACCAGCTGCCAGGTCTCGCTCGCCGGTCCCGCGTCGCCGCTCAGCAAGGCGGGGCTGCCGATCTCGACCCGGCGCCCACCGACGATGGCGTGCACGCCCCGCCCGGGGGAGGAGCGGAACGCCTCGGCCGGGGCCAACGGCAAGGTCCTTTCCTGGGCGGCGGCGACCACGGCCCGGGCCAGGGGATGCTCGCTCTGGTGCTCAGCGGCGGCGGCCAACCCGAGGAGGCCGTCGGCGTCAAGGCCGCTGTGGGCCAGGGGCCGGATCTCCGACACCCGTGGGGCACCCTCGGTCAGCGTCCCCGTCTTGTCAAAGGCGACCACCGTCGTTGTGGCCAGACGCTCCATGACGACCGCGGTCTTGACCAGGACACCGTGTCGGCCGGCGTTGGCGATGGCCGAGAGCAACGGTGGCATGGTGGCCAGCACCACTGCGCACGGCGACGCCACGATCATGAAGGTCATGGCCCGCAGCAGCGTGGTGCGCACGTCGGCGCCCACCGCCAACGGGAACAGGAACAGGCCGAGGGTGGCTGCCACCACCCCCACCGAGTAGCGCTGCTCCACCTTCTCGATGAACAGCTGGGTCCTGGCCTTGGTGGCGCTAGCCTCGGCGACCAACGCCACGATGCGGGCCACGACCGACTCGGCCGCCGGCCTGGTCACCCGTAGCGTCAACGAGCCCTCGCCGTTCAGGGTGCCGGCGAACACCTCGTCATCCACGGTGCGGAACAGGGGTAGCGGCTCGCCCGTCACCGACGCCTGGTCCACCTCGCTCAGCCCCGCCACCACCACCCCGTCGGCGCCGATGCTCTCGCCCGGGCGGACCAGCACCAGGTCGCCCACCGCCAGCACCGCCGTCTCCACGGTCTCCTCACCGCGCTCAGGCGACACCCGCGTCGCCTGCTCAGGAGCCAGGGCCAGCAGGCTGCGGACGCTGTCACCCGTCCGCTTCGTGGCCACCGACTCCAACGCCCCCGACGTGGCGAAGATCACGATGAGCAGGCCACCGTCGAACACCTGACCGATCGCCGCCGCCCCCAGTCCGGCCACGATCATGAGCAGGTCGACATCGAGCCTGCGCTCCCGCAGCGCCCGCAGGCCGGCCCGCGCCGGCTCGGAGCCTCCACTGGCGAAGCAGGCGGCGTAGACGGCCCACCCGACCCACCTCGGCGCTCCGACCGCTCCGGTGGCCACCGCCAGCACCAGCAGCAGCGCCGAGAGGCCGGCCCACCGCACCTCGCCCGATCTGAGCAGCCCCCACACTCTGCGCGCAGCCGTTCCATGCCGAGGCGGACGGGCACCATCAGCCGTCGCGGCGGCCTCGCCGACGCCTCCGCCGGCAGCCCGGCCGGAATCCAGGTCACTGCCAGGAACCGGCGGCGGGTGCTCATGCTCAGGGGCGTCCGACTCGCACGTGTCGGTGTGGCTCACAACCTGCGATGATAGGCACATATGCGCGATAGACAGAACGTCGTGGCTGGCCTCGCAGCTACTGCCGCCGCCGACGCCGCCACCCCGCCGTCACCGCCCCGGGACGTTCACGATCTGCCGACCGCTGAACAGGTCGACACCGCCGTCGCCACCCTCGCCATGCTCGCCGACCGGACCCGGCTGCAGCTCCTGTGGCTCCTCAGCAGAGGCGAGCACGACGTGGGCACCCTGGCCGATCTCACCGACACGACGCCCGGCGCAGCCAGCCAGCACCTGGCCAAGCTCCGCCTGGCCGGGCTCGTCTCGGTCCGCCAGGACGGCCGCAAGCGCATCTACGCAGCCCGCGGCTCTCACCTGCGCCAGCTCATCTCCGAAGCCCTCTTCCACGCCGACCACCGGGTGGGGGGCACCCCCGACCACGACTGACATCATGACGGCAATGCCTATCCGCTCACCAGGGCAGTAGACGGGCAGCGTCGACGGTGGCGAAGACCGCCTGGGCGCCGACGCCGAGGATGACGACGGCGGCCACGGCGGCCCAGGTGGCGATCGAGGCGTGGCGACCGAGCACCGGCACGGCGGCGACACCAGCGTGGGGATGTGAGTAGACCGGCGCCAGGACCTTGAGGTAATAGGCGAGGGAGACGACGGTGTTCACCACCGCCACCACGGCCAGCCATCCGTAGCCGGCGTCGATGGCGGCCCCGAAGAGAGTTAGCTTGGCGGCGAAGCCGGCCAGCGGCGGGATGCCGACGAAGGAGAGCAGGGCTGTGGCCAGCGCGGCAGCCAGGGCCGGTCGGGAGCGGGCGAGACCGGTGTAGTCGGCGAGGGCGGCGCGGCCGCGAAGCTCTGTGACCACGCCGAAGGCGGCCATGTTGGCGAACGAGTAGGCGGCCGTGAAGTACAGGAGTGACGGGATGGCCAGGTCGGAGCGGCCGATGGCCAGGACGGCCATCATGCCGTAGCCCGACTGCGACACCGCAGACCAGCCGAGGAGGCGGCGCATGTCGTCCTGGTTGAGGGCGGCGAGGTTCCCGAGGGTCATGGTGGCGGCGGCGACCACGGCGATCACCGGCCGCCACCCCACGGCAGCCTCAGGGAGGAGCGCCACCACGCGACCGAGGGCGATGAGCGCACCCACCTTGGGAGCGGCGGTGAGGAAGGCGCTGACGGGTACCGGGGCCCCGTCCGCCACGTCAGGCACCCAGGCATGGGCGGGCACGGCGCCCAGCTTGAAGGCGATGCCCACCACGACGAGCACCGCTCCGGCCACCAGGGCCACGGCGTCCTTGCCGACCAGCGCCTCGGCCAGACCGCCGTAGGTGGTGGTCGCCCCGAGGCCGAAGAGCAGGACGACCCCGTAGAGCATGCCGGCGTTGGTCAGGGCGCCGAGCAGGTAGTACTTCACGCCGGCTTCAGTGGCACGAGGCGAGGCCCGGTGGTAAGAGGCGAGGACGTAGCCGGTGACCGACGACAGGAGGATGCCGAGCACCAGCTCCATGAGGTCGGCGGCTCCGGCCAGGACGATGGCGCCGAGACCGGAGAACAGCAGCAGGGCGTAGTACTCGCCGCTGCGGGCGTCGGCGGCCATCCACTCGATCGACAGGAGCACGGCCAGAGCGGTCACGGCCAGCACCACGAGCTTGCCGATCACGGCTGAATCGTCGGCGGCGTAGGTGCCGAAGAAGGTGGAGCCCTGGCCGCCACCGAGCATGGGGACGGTGACAGCGGCCGTCGCCGCCAGCACCCCGAGCGCCGCCCACGCCGGCCAGCGCTGTCGGTCGCGCCGGACGGCGAGGGCGAGGAGGAGGACGGCGACGCTGCCGACGATCAGCACCAGCTCGGGCCGGATGTCACCGATCGGCATCGACCTGCCTCCCATGGCGCCCACCCTGCGCTACCGCCGGCCGGGGATGATGGTTCGGGCGCTGGCGTCGATGACATCGAGGAGCCAGCCGGGCGCCACCCCGATCACGACCGCCATGCTGAGCAGGATCGTCAGGGCGGCCAGCTCGGCCCGTCCGAGGTCCGGCCAGCCCCGCAGGTTTTCGGGCAGGGGCCCGAGCAGGACCTGCTGGAGCATGCGCAGGAACACCGCAGCGGTGAGCACGATGCCCAGCAGCCCGACGGCGGCCAGGGGCCGGACGGCGATAGTCCCGGTGAAGACCTGGATCTCGGCGACGAAGCCGGCCAGGCCGGGCAGGCCCAGGCTGGCAAAAGCGGCCAGAGCCATCGTCGCTGTGAACAAGGGAGTCCTGGCGGCCAGGCCGCCGAGCTTGCTGAGCTCGTAGGTTCCGGAGCGGGTCAGGACTGAGCCGGCGAGGAGGAACAGCGCTCCGGTGATGAGCCCGTGGGCCACCATCTCGGTGGTGGCGCCGGTGAGCGCCAGCGTGCGGGCACCGGGATCGCTCGCCGCCGCCGCGGCACCGATGCCGAGGAGCACGTAGCCCATGTGGTTGATGCTCGTGTAGGCGATGAGCCGCTTCAGGTTCGTCTGAGCCAGGGCGACCAGCGCGCCGTACAGGATGCTGACGACGGCGATCACCATCACCAGGTCGGCGAAGCGGCGGAACGTGCCCGGCATCATCTGCAGGGCGATGCGGATGAAGCCGTAGGTGCCCATCTTGAGCAGCACCCCGGCGAGGATCGTCGACGCCGGTGCCGGGGCGTCGACGTGGGCCGGGGGCAGCCACGTGTGGAAGGGGACCAGCGGCGTCTTGACGGCGAAGCCGATGAGGAACCCGAAGAACACCAGAGTCGCCCGCAGGCCACCCGCCGGCAGCGGCGGGTGGGCGATGATGGCGGCCATGTCAAAGGTGCGGGGGTCGGTGGCCAGGTAGAGGCCGATGATGGCGAGAAGCATCACCAGCGACCCCGCCAGGGTGTAGAGGAAGAACTTCTGGGCCGAGCGGCGGGCTTCGCCGTGCCCCCAGCCGGCGATCAGGAAGTACATGCCCACGAGGCTCACGTCGAAGAACACGTAGAACAGGAACAGGTCGAGGGCGAGGAACAGCCCGAGTGACGCCGTCTCGAGGAACAGCATCAGGGCGAAGTAGGCCCGCGGCCGTCCGCTGGTGTCGAAGGGGAAGACCACGGCGGCGAGGAAGAGCAGGGAGGTCATCGCCGCCAGCGGCAGCGAGATGCCGTCGACGCCGACGGTGTAGGTGACGCCCAGTGTCGGGATCCACCGTGCCCGCTCGACCAGCTCGAAGCCGGCGCCGCCGTTGAAGCGGGCCCAGGCCACCACCATGATTGAAAGCGGCACGGTGGTCACGGCTAGGGCGACCCAGCGTGCCGCCGCCGCCCGGCGGGCGGGGAGGCCAGCTATCAGCAGGGCTCCGAGGAGGGGGGCGAACACAGCAGCGGTGAGCAAAGCTCAGGCCCTCCCGAGCACGGCGATGACGACCATGACGACGATCCCGCCGGCCACGAGCAGGTAGTACTGGTGGGAGAGCCCGGTCTGCACCCGCCGGGCCCGGGCGCCGAGGGTGACCGCGCCGGCCACCACCCCCTCGACGGCCCGGTCGACACCGTTGTCGTCGGCGACCCGAGCGGCGCCGCCTACTGCCAGCCAGCCGCCAGCGACGGCACCGACCACCCGGTCCATGTTGAGCTCGGCCACCGCTGCGAACAACCTGGAGCAGGCGCCGGCAACGGCCACGGCGGACCGCACACCGGCGTCGATCACCGCGTCATCGATGCGGCCCAGCGCCCGGGACAGCGACAGGGTGGGAGACACTACGGCCAGCCGACCCAGGGAGCCCAGGTTGAACCATGCTGACGCCACCTGTTGGACCCGGGCCGGCACCAGTCCGGTGGCCAGCCGGTCCGTCCGAACCAGCCGGGTGACGGCGGTGAAGGCGATGGCCAGCGCCGCCACCGACACCGGCAGCTCCCAGGCCGCCCCCTCGGCCAGCCGTCCGCCGCTCAGGTCCTCGACCAGGCGACCGCCCCCGGGCAGCCACAGCGCCCCGAGGGCCACCGAAACCGCGGCCAGCGCCAGGAGCGGGGCGGCTTCGGCGGTCTTCGGGGGCGGAACAGGCGATGTGGCCGGCCGCAGCACGAGCACGGCCAACCGGGCTGCGTACAGGGCGCTGAGGGCGCCGGCGGCGACGACGCCGGCCGTCAGCCACGGCCCCGAGCGCCCGGCGGCGGCAAGGATCTCCTCCTTCGACCAGGCGCCGCCGAGAGGGGGCGCGGCGGCGAGGGCAGCAGCGGCAACGACAATGGCGGCTGTCAGCGGCGGCGAGGCACCGCCGACCCGGATCTTGCGCAGGTCGAGCGTTCCGGTGGCGTGGGCCACGGTGCCAGCGGCCAGGAAGAGCAGGGCCTTGAAGACGGCGTGGGTCACCAGGTGGCCGGCGGCGGCGCCGGTGGCGCCGGAGCCGACGGCCACCAGGATCAGCCCGTACTGGGCTGAGGTCGACGCAGCCAGCGCCCGCTTCAGGTCGAGGCTGGCCAGCGCCACCAGGCCGGCGGCCAGTGACGTGGCTAGGCCGAGGCCGGCGACGACGGGGCCGAACCAGGCCACAGGGGCGAAGGCCGGGGCCAGGCGGGCGAGCACGTAGGCGCCCGCCGCCACCATCGTGGCGGAGTGCAGCAGGGCCGAGACCGGCGTCGGACCGGCCATGGCCGCGAACAGCCAGGGCGAGAAGGGCAGCTGAGCCGACTTGGCGGCCGCCGCCAGCAGGACGCCTGCGGCCACCAACCCGAGCCACCCAGCGGAGGCGGTGGGCAGGGCGTCATAGGAGAGGGAGCCGGCTCCGGCCACTGCGGCGCCGGCAGCGACGAACAGCCCAAGGTCGCCGACCCTGGTCGTGAGGTACGCCGTCCCGGCCTGTCGGGTGCGGTGGGCGTCGTCATGGCGGTGTCCGATCAGGACCCAGGAGCAGACGGCGACAAGCTCCCAGGCGACCAGCAACGTGAGCAGGTCGTCGGCCAGCACCAGAAGCTCCATGGCGGCCACAAAGGCGACGAGCACCCCGATCAGCCGGGCCGGCCGAGGCTCGTGGCCACCCCCGGTGGCGGCGACCCAGGCCAGGACGGCGGCGGCCACCGCAGGCACCAGCACGGCCATCACCCGGGCCAGTCCGGTGGCGTCGAGGGTGAGAGCGAGGCGCGGTCCCCATGACAGCGAGGTGGGTGACCCGACAGCGACGACGACGGCCGCCCAGCCCACGAGGGCGGTCATGAAACCGGCCGTCGCCCACCCGAGGCGCGGTTGCCAGGGCAGGCCGGCGACGGCCAGGCCAACCAGCATGGGGACAGCCACGAGCGACCAGAGCACGGCTCAGCCCCGCAGCCGCTTCAGCTTCTCGGTGATGTCCGCCTTGCGCGACCGGTACACCGCGGTGACGACCGAGAAGCCGGCCGCCGCCTCGATCGCCATCACGGCCATCGCCACCACGGCCAGCAGCTGCCCCTTGGGCGAGCCGCCGGTGGTCAGCGCCCAGAATGACACGGCGGCCAGGATGGAGCCGTTGAGCATCAGCTCGAGGCCCATCATGATCATCACGAAGCTCTGCTGGCTGAGGGCGCCGTAGACGCCGATGCCGAAAAGCGCGGCGGCCACCACGAGCAGGGCGGGCAGCGTCATCGGTGGTCCATCCCGGCGTGCGGGTCGCTCTCGGGTGGCTCGGCGGCGCCTTCAGCGGCGACCGGCTCAGCCGGGTCGACGGGTGGGGGCAGGGACGAGCTCTGGGCGTCGCCGAACCTGCCCTTGTGGGTGGCGAGGGCGATGGATCCGATCATGGTGGCCAGAAGGGTGACGCCGGCGGTCTCGAACACCAGCATGGAATCACCCAGCAGCTCCTGGCCCAGCTCGGCTGTCGGCCGGGCGTCGGGGCTCACCGGACGGTCGGGGAAGTGGGCGACCAGACCGACACCAGCCAGGGCGAGGAACGACACGACGCCAGCGGTGGTGGCCGAGCGCCGCTGGTGCACCATCGTCATTGGGTTGAGACCCGCCGGGTTCATCATGAACATCACCATGAACACGGCCATGATCGTCATCTCACCCGCCATCATCAGCATCAGGACCAGGCCCAGGAAGGATGCCGAGAGCAGCACGAGGATGATCCCGACCCCGACGAACGACGCCAGCAGCCAGTAGGCGGCCCGCACCATCGAGTCCGTCCGGAAGACCCGCCAGGCTGACAGCACGCTGCCGATGCCGGCAGCTGCGAACACCACGTCTCCCGCAAGGGTGCGGGTCACAGCGCCACGATCCCGGCGGCAAAGACGTCGAGCAGAGCCAGGGGGATGAGGACCACCCAGGCCACGACGACGAAGCGCTCGAGACGCACCCGGGGGATGCGGTGCCCGCTGGTGACGACCAACGCCACGATGCCCATCGTCTTCACCGCCATCCACACCGGCCCCGGTAGCAGTGGGCCGTTCCACCCGCCGAGGAAGGCGGCGGCGGCCATGGCCGCCGCCGCCACCAGCACTGCGGACCGGGCCGCCCGCCACGCCAGCAGCGCAGGTCCCGACGACTCGGCGGCCGTTCCCCCGACCAGGTCAGGGGCGTCGGCCACGTTCAACGGGCCCCAGAAGGCCAGTCCGGCCACGGCCACGAGGAACAGGGGGAGGCCCAGAGGTTGGCGCACCACGTTCCACAGCCCGGCCTGGCTCGAGACGATGTCGCCGACCGACAGCGACTGTGCCGGCAGCGCCGTCCCGATGAGCACCAACGCCAGAGGCATCTCATAGGAGAGGGCCAGGGCGGCGAAGCGGTAGGCGCCGAACAGCGGGAACGGCGAGTTCGGAGACCAGCCGTGGAGGAACACCGCCACCATCACCAGGGCCATGGCCACACCGAACAGCACGATCCCGTCGGGGACGTCGCCGGCAGCCAGGCCCCGCCCGAGGGGGACGGCGGCGGCGCCCACCGCGGCCAGGCCCCCGAGCAGGGCGGGGGCGAGCCTCCACGTACCGGCGTCCGGCCGCTCGGTGGTCGTGCGCCCCTGCACGGCGAGCAGGGCGGAGCGGGTGAAGGGCCCTTTGAGGGCGCGTCCGACGGGCTCGCCGCCCACGACGGCGCCGACGGCGGAGTCGATCAGTGCGGTCGCCACGACACCGGCGGCGAGCAGGACCAGCAGGGCGACGACCGAGCCGATCACCTTCAGGTGCTCTCAGCCGGCCGGGCGGCGTCGGCGGCCAGCTCCGCCGGCTCGAGATCGAGGCTGGCCAGGGCCACGACGGCGTCGCCCCACTCGAGCCCGACGAGGAGACCCGGCGCCAGGTGGGCCAGCGCTGTCGACGGAGACGGCCCCCCGGCCCGCCAGGGGCCCCTCGGACCCTCCGGCGTGCAGTCGACAGAGGTCAGGCGGTCACCGGCCTCCGCCGCCAGCTCGAGCGACCGGACGGCCTCGCCAAGCCGGACGCGCCATCGGGCCAGGGCGTCGCCCGCCTCCTCGGTGACCGCCTCGAAGCCGAGGGAGCGGTAGGCAGGATCGTCGGTGCGGGCGTCAGTCACAACGCCGCTGGCGCGGGCGGTGGGCCCGGCGACCTCGCCGAGCCTGTCAGCACCCACCAGGCCGACACGGGCCATCGGGTGGCGCAGTCTGCGGGCCGAGGCCAGCGCGCCGGCGGTCCGGGCGGCGTGAGCGAGCTCCGCCGCCGCCGCCCCGGGTACGACGGCGACGGCCGCCCGCAGCACCCGGCGTGACTCGGCGACGAGCCCCAGCAGCACCAGCACCTCACCGGCCCACAGGAGGTGGTGGCGGGCTCGGGCCAGTTCCAGCTCGGCTATCGGCACCGGCTCCACCCGGGCTCGTTCAAAGACATCGGCCGGAGCGGCGCCGGGTACGAGGCCCGGCGAAGGCGCCAGCGTCACCTCCTGCACCACGTCGCCCTGCAGCTTCACCTCAACGACCAGCCCGGCCGGCAGCATGGGCAGCCAGGGGCCGAGGGTGAGGACGAGCTGGTCGAGCTCGAGCCCGTCCCGGTCGGGTGCCCGCGTCGGGAGCGGCCGGCCGTACGGGGTGCCACCGGTCATGCCCTTGCCGCCCTGTCCGAAGGGGCCGACGCCCCGCCAGTCGTTCGGCTCGACGTCGGCCAGCAACGGCGGGCTTGACGGCCGCCCGGCGCTGAGGAGGCCCCGGTGGGCGGCTACGACCGCACCAACGACGGCCGCCTCGTCGCCTACCACCCGCTCGGCTGTCGGCAGAGGCGGTGGGGCGGTGGCGCCCGTTTCCATGTCCCACCACAGCACCGCACGGGGGTGGGGAAGCTGGTCGTGGACACGGTGAAGCTCCTCCGCCGCCCCGGCGGCCACGGCTCCGACGACGAGCATCACCGTTGCGCGGCGCGGGCTGTCAACCACCTCCAGGTAGGGTGACAGCCGCAGCCGCTGCGCAGGGGAGCGCCCCCCTGCGCCGGGAGCCAGGAAGACCGGCACGGGCGCAGCCGCGGCCAGGCGCGAGAGCGCAGCCCTCAAGCCCACTCGAGAGCCCGTTCCCTCCAGGTGTAGAGGATGCCGACGACCAAGATGGCGATGAACATCAGCATCTCCATCAGCGCCAGCGGGCCCTCGGACACAAAGACCACGGCCCACGGGTACATGAACACCATCTCCATGTCGAAGGCCAGGAACAACAGAGCCATCGGGTACCAGCGGGCATGGAACCGGGACCACGCATGGGTGCCCGGTGCGCAGCCGCCGAGCATGGGCACCCGCTCGCCCGCAGTCGAGGCCGCACCGGCGATCGAGGCACCGGCCCGGATGGCGAGTCCGCCGGCCAGGGCGATCAGGAAGATGGCGAGTACCGCCCCAAGCATCCGGCGTCAGCTCACGTAGCCGGCCGGGTCGGCCTCGAACTCTTCCTTGCAGTCATCGCTGCAGAAGTAGTACTTCACGCCCTGGTGCTCGGCCGAGCCGACGGCGTCCTGCTGTTCGATCTCCATGCCGCAGACGGGATCCTTTGCCATCATCGTCCTTCCAGGGCCAGCAGCCGTTGCCACTCGAACCTGCCGCGGTCTACCCCGCACCGGGTCGTCCGACACCCGGCTGAGCGGCAGGGAGGTGAAGCCGATGTTCCTAGAGCCCCCTGTTGGCGCTGGTCAGCCGGTCGGCGCAGCGGGCGGCGAGGGCCATGATGGTCAATGCCGGGTTGGCGCTGCCTTGTGTCGGAAGCACGCTGCCGTCGGTGACGTAGAGGTTGGGCACGGCGAAGCTGCGCAGGTCGCTGTCCACCGCGCCTTGCTCCGGGGTGGCTCCCATGCGACAGCCGCCGACCAGGTGGGCGACGCGGTTGATCGTCACCTCGTCCTCGGCGCCGGCCGACCGCAGGACATCCTGCATCACCTGTCGGCCGGCCTTCATCAGCATCCGGTCGTTGTCGCACTGGGTGTAGCTGAAGTTGGCCACGGGAACACCGTGGCGGTCGACCTCCTCGGCCAGGGTCACCCGATTGCGGGCCTGGGGCAGGAACTCGCACAGGACGCCGAGGGTGGCCCAGTGCACGTAGTCGCGCATGTGCTCGCGCAGCACGTCGCCCCAGTGGCCCTCGGCCGCCACGTGCTCGGCCCAGGTGATCGGCAGGGGACCGACCGACTGGAGGCTGAAGCCCCGCTTGTAGTCCTTGGCGGGGTCGGTCTCGTAGAAGTGCTCGGAGGAGACCTCGGGGGGCGGCGCCTTGTACATGCGCACCTCCTCGGTGAAGCGGCCCGCCGTCTGCGCCGCCCCCTGCACCATGACGTAGCGGCCCACCAGGTCGTGGTCGTTGAGCAGGCCGTCGGGAAACCGCGTCGAGGTCGATCCGAGGAGCAGCCTCGGGGTTTCGATGGCGTAGCCGGCGACGGCCACGGCCCGGGCCCGCTGGAAGTGCTCGACGCCGTGGCGGAAGTAGCGGACACCGGTGGCCCGGCCGTCCTGGCCGATCTCGATCCGGTGGACGAAGCTGTCGGGGCGGACCTCGGCGCCGTGGGCCAAGGCGTCGGGTACGTGGGTGATCAAAGTCGACGCCTTGGCGTTCACCTTGCAGCCCTGCAGGCAGAAGCCGCGGTAGATGCAGTGGGGACGGTTGCCGAAGCGGCCGTTGGTGATGGCGGTCGGCCCCACCCTCGCCGGGATGCCCAGCTCGTGGCAGCCGCGCCGGAAGACCTCGCCGACGCCGCTCACCGGGTGGGGGGAGTGGGGGTAGCGGTGTGGATCACCCCACGGCCAGGGCTGGCCGGCGACGGGCAGCTCCTCCTCGATCTGCTCGTAGTACGGCTTCAGGTCCTGATAGGAGATCGGCCAGTCCTGGCCCACCCCGTCACGGCTGTTCGTTTCGAAGTCCGACGGGTGGAACCGGGGTGTGTAGCCGGCGAAGTGTATGGTTCCGCCTCCGACGCCCCGGCCCGAGTTGTTGGACCCGAGGGGCACCGGGTCGTCGCCGGAGATCACCCGGGGCTCGGTCCAGTACAGGTGCTGGGAGCCCAGCTCGTCGCTGACGAAGTCCGCATCCGGGTCCCAGAAGGGCCCGGCGTCAAAGGCGACGACGCGCCAGCCGGCCCGGGCCAGGCGCTGGGTGAGCACGGCGCCGCCGGCCCCGCAGCCCACCACGGCCAGGTCCACCTCGTCCTCGTCGGCGAATCGGCGCATGTCGTTGCGCAGGCCGTGAGGAGTGCGGGTCCCGTCGTTCGGCAGCAACCAGGCCGAGGCGTTCCGATCGCGGACACCGCCCATCAGTCGCCGCCCATCAGTCGTCACCCCGGTGTCGCCGTCTGGCCGCCTCCAGCCGGTCGGACCACGGGACCGGGTGGCGCGAGTCGACCTCGGCCACCTCCCAGTGCTCACGGCCGCCGAGGCCGAGGTTGACGTAGCCACGCGGGTAGGCCGGGCCGCCGAAGCCGATCTCGTTCCAGGCCCACGGGTGGGCGTAGAAGGCGGCCAGGGCGTAGCGCATCCACAGGTTCCAGACCCGCCCGGCCGGCAGCCCGTGCCAATCGTCACCGGTGCGGATGCCTTCGAGCAGGCAGCGCTGGTCGACCAGGCCGAGATCGCCAAACGCCTGTCCGTGGGCGGCCCGGGCGTCCTCATCGACGTGGCCGACCGATCGCTTCCACGCCTCGCCGTCCTCCGGCATGTCCTCGTGCCGCCAGCCGTCGCCCCGCCCGTCGGCCAAGCGGGCGTCGACGAGGTCGAATACCGGCACCTTCGGGTCGGCGTCCTGGCCGACGAGGCGGTCGAGGAGCGGCCGGGCCACTGCCTCCTCGGCCGGGGTGAACGAGCGGGGCGGCGGGGTGGGGCCCAGCCGGCGCAGCACGACGCCGGCGGTGACCTGGTCCCAGTGCGGGGCCTGTGAGACCACGTCGAATCCGGGGAAGCGGGACTCGGCCCCGCCCGGTGTAGTGCCCGGCGTGCCGCCCGGTGCGGTGCCTGCAGTCATGCTTCTCGCCGCAGCACCGCCGCCAGCAGCCCCATGCCACCGACGAGGCAGACCAGCAGAGGGGCGAAGATGGGAGGGCCGGCCTCTAGGTTGTAGCGGGCCTCGCGCAGGCCGCCGGGGCGCTGGCGGACACCCCGCAGGTGCAGCCACGCCCCCTGGAGCCCGTTGGCCACCACGACTGCCGACACCACGGGCAGGACGGTCTTGGCCAGGCTCTTGCGGGCCACGCCCGCCACGCCCGCGGCGGCAGCGACCGGCGAGAGGGCCACCGGCACCCACATCATCTTGTTGCCGAAGCTGGCCCGGTCGTGCTCGAAGAAGATCTCGGCACCGGTGACCAGGGCTCCGGCAGCCATGAGGCCAGCCAGGGACCGCTCGAACCGGCCGGTCTGGACGTCGGCCAGCGCCCGGTCGAGCAGGTGCTCCTGCGAGATGACCCGCCGGCCCACCCGGTCCAGAACCGCGGCCATCGCGGTCACGACCGCATCTCCATGATCCCGTCGATCCCGTCGCCCGGCAGGCCGAGAACCGTGTCGACTCCCCCGTCGATCGGCCGTTCGACCAGCAGCTCGGCAGCGATGCGACCCATCACCGCCTTTCTACACGCCATACCTCCCCGCCTAAACCCCACAACCTTCAGCGGCCTTCGGAAGACCCCTCGTGGGTTGCGTCTGACTTCGCGTGACAGTTTCCTCCACCGCCTATCCCACAATGACGGCGAGGTCGTCCAGGTGCCGAACCTGGTGGGCTGGGGCGAGATCGTCGACATCCGGACACCGCTCTTCGATGCTCGGGGTGCCGTGCCGCATCGCTTGCTCGCGCCCAGGTCATCGCGGGCTGAACCCGTTCAGCAGGTCGACTCTGGCGTCGGGGCCGTGTCTCCTGGTCCGGGGCCGGGTTCGAACCACCGGGCGATCACGACGTCGGTGGAGGAGTGGGCGAGGATCGAGGCGGTGACGACGAGCGCGACGAGGTGGAAGAGCTCGTTGCTGCGAGTGAGTCCGGCTTCGAGGATGAGGAGTCCGTAGACGACGGACGCGAAGCCCTTGGGCCCGAACCAGGCGGCGGCGAGGCGTTCGCGCCGGTCGAGCTTGGATCGCAGGAGGGCGATGCCGAGTGCCAATGGACGGGCTGCGAAGAGGGCGAGCGCCGCGAACGCGTACCCGCGGAGGCCGATGTCTCCGAGGAACGAGAGCGAGATCAGCGAGCCGAACACGAGCAGGGCGGCGAGCTTGAGGAGTTCGGCGACGAGCTCACCGAACTCTTGGAAGGCGGCGCGCATGGGCTGGCTCAGCGACGCGATGGTGATGCCGGCGGAGAACGCGGCGAGGAAGACGTTGGCGTGGATGAGCGTCGCCGCGGCGAGCACGATGAGGCCGACGGCCACGGCGTTGAGAGGCTGGTACGCGGCGGAGGCGGCAAAGAAGCGCAGGCGTTCCAGCCAGATCGCCGCTGCAGGCACGGCGACGCCGAGCGCGACGCCGCCGATGACCTCGGCGAGGAGGGTGGTGGTTGCGGTCCCGCCGGAGCCGGCGGCCGCCAGGAGGACGACCACGATGGGGAGGGCGAGGCCGTCGTTGAGACCGCTCTCGATGTTGAGGAGGTTGCGCAGCCGGTAGGGGATCTCCTCGCGGCCGACGATGGCTGCGGCGAACACGGGGTCGGTGGGGCTGAGGACGGCGCCGATGAGGAACGACTCGATCCACGGGAGGCCAGCGACGTAGTGGGCGAGTGCGGCGGTGGCGAGGAGGGTGAGCGGGAGCCCGAGGCCGAGCGCTCGACCGGGGAGCCGCCAGGCAGCACGGATGTCGCGCACCCCTGAACGCATGCCGTCGGAGAAGAGGATGCTGAACAGGGCGAGCTCGGCGAGGCCCGAGACCAGCTTGTCGTCGGCCTGGATGTGCAGGACACCCAGCGATGCGTCGCCCAGGAAGAACCCGGCGAGGAGGAACAGTGCTGCGGTCGACAGCACGGTCCGGTTGGCCAGGCTGGAGAGCAGCACCGCAGCCAGCAGCAGCACCGCGAACGCCAGCAGGAGGACCATGGATCCACGGTAGGGCCGAAGGGCCCGAGATCCGTCCTGGCCGCCAGGCCTGGTGAACGTCGACCTTGGGCGGGGCGGGCTCGCGCCGGTCCTTGGCCGGCCGGCGGGCTTCGGCGACATAGGCGTAGGCCCTGGGCCCGGGAGGCGACGGTCGGATAGTGTGGGCACCGGTGGCCGGCTCCGGGGGCTCAGGTGGGCGGTTTCGGTGGCTTGCTCCGGCAGCGGTGGCCGCCACCGCCGTCGCCGCCTCCTTCGCCCTTCGCCCGGCGTCGGCAGCCCCGCCAGCGGCCGGCGGGCCGGCCGAGGTGCGCACCACCTACCTGTCGGACTGCGCCACCTGCCATGGCAACGACGGGCGGGGCACCCCCAGGGGGACCTCGCTCGTCGGCCAGGGTGGCGCCGCGGTCGACTACGCCCTCAGCACTGGCCGGATGCCCCTGGTCGAGGCCGGCCGATCCGAGGAGCCGGGTCGGCCGAAAGAGCCCCGGCCGGAGGCCTTCATCGGCCGACCCTCCCGGACGGCCCTCCGGTCCTTTCCCGCCTACCCGCCCGAGGTGATCGCCGCCCTGGTCGACTACGTGTCGCAGCTGACCGGTGGCGCGGGGCCCGACATCCCGACGGTGCGCCCCGGCGACGTGGTGCTGGGAGGCGAGCAGTTCCGGCTGCAGTGCGCGGCCTGCCACTCGTGGGCGGGGACCGGGGGAGCGCTGGCCCGCCGCGAGGCGCCTCCGTTGGCCCCGGCCACCCCGGTCCAGGTGGCAGAGGCGATGCGGGTGGGGCCGGGTCAGATGCCGGCGTTCGGTGATGCAGCCTTGTCGGACGCGCAGGTGGACGATGTCGTCGCCTACGTCCAGCTGCTCGACCACCCGCCCGACCGCGGCGGGTTCGCGCTGGGCCACCTCGGCCCGGTAGCCGAGGGCGCCGTCGCTTTCGTGGGCCTGGCCCTGCTCGGCTGGGTCTGCCGCTGGATAGGGGACAAGGAGCGGGGCGCCCGAGCGTCCTCGAAGGGCCAGGGATGACGGGGACAGGCGGGTCAGGCTCGGGCCGCCGGCGCGACGAGACGGTGATCACCGGGTGCTTCCTGGCGGGGGCGGTGTCGGCGCTGGCGCTGTCAGCGGCCTGGTGGGGCGGCGGCAGCACCCAGCTGCAGGGCCTGTTCCTGGGCTTGACGTTCGCCGCCCTGGCGGCCGGGCTCATCCTGTGGTCGCACCGGCTCCTGCCTCAGGGCCCCGTCGAGCAGGCCCGCCACCGGCTGGACTCCCCGCCTGAGGTGGACGAGGGCGTGGCTGCCGACCTGGAGCGTGGTGGCATCACTCGGCGCAGCGCCATGACCCGGGGCCTCGCCGTCTGCGGAGCGGCGCTGATGGCCGCCCTAGTCTACCCCATCCGCTCGCTTGGCCCCAGCCCGGGCCGGGCCCTGCTCGAGACGCCGTGGAAGGGGGGGCGGCGTGCCGTCACCTCCGACGGGCGACCGGTGCGGGCGAGCGACGTGCCCGAGGGAGGGCTGGTCACCGTCTTCCCCGAGGGTCACGAGGGCTCGTCCGACGGCCAGGTCGTGCTGCTGCGGGTGGACCCCGCGGCGCTCCGGCTGCCGGCCTCGCGGGGGGCCTGGGCGCCCGAGGGCCTGCTCGCCTACTCCAAGCTGTGCACCCACGCCGGCTGCCCGGTCGGCCTCTACCTGGCCGAGGAGCGCGAGCTGCTGTGCCCGTGCCACCAGTCGCGTTTCGACGTGCTCACCGGCGCCAGGCCGATCAGCGGCCCCGCCGCGGTGCCCCTGCCCCAGCTGCCCCTCCTCATCGGCGACGACGGGGTCATCGCCTCCACCGGCGACTTCTCCTCACCCGTCGTCCCCACCTTCTGGCACCGCCGGTGAGCGCCGCCCTCCTCGGCTCGACCTCGGTGTTCCAGGGCGCCGGCAGCGAGGGCCGCCGCATCGTCGGGCTGTGGTGGCTGATGTTCGCCATGGGCGCCGCCGTCTACGTGGTGGTCGCCGGCCTGGTGCTGACCGCGGTGGTGCGCGGCCGCCGTCGGGCCCGCCCCGCAGCCGACAGCCCGACGGCGGACGACCGCTTCATCTGGATCGGCGGCCTGGCCGTGCCCGTGGTGATCCTGGCCGTCCTCGCCGTGGTGACGGTCACCACCACCTCGAACCTGCGGCCGGTGCGCGCCGGGGAGCTGGCCATCGAGGTGACGGGCCGCCGGTGGTGGTGGGACATCCGCTACCCGGATCAGGGGATCCGCACCGCCAACGAGCTCCACGTGCCCGTCGGTCGGCCGCTCGACCTGGTCCTGACTTCGGCCGACGTCGTCCACAGCTTCTGGGTGCCGGCGCTGGCGGGGAAGGTCGACATGGTGACCGGTCAGGTCAACCACCTGCGCGTGACCGTCGACCGGCCCGGCACCTACCGGGGCGAGTGCGCCGAGTTCTGCGGCCTCGAGCATGCCCGCATGCAGATGCTCGTCATCGCCGATCCGCCGGACGTCTTCGAGCGGTGGATGGCCCGGGTCCGCTCGGGCGCCGGCACCACGCCCGAGGACGAGATGGCCGCCCGCGGCGCCCTTGTCTTCCAGCGCGAGCCCTGCGGTGGCTGCCACACCGTGGAGGGAACTCCGGCCAAGGGCACCCGGGGCCCCGAGCTCACCTACTTCGGCGGACGGCGGACCATCGCCGCAGCCACGATCCCCAACGACCCCAAGGAGCTGGCCGCATGGATCCGCGACCCACAGGACGTGAAGCGGGGAGCCGAGATGCCTCCCAACGGCATGTCGGCTGAGGATCTCGACGCCCTCGTGGCCTACCTCGAGTCGATGCGCTGATGACCGTCACCGAACGGCCCGCCGACCCGCTGGAACCGGCACCCCCCGAGCTGGCCGGTGATGACCTGCGCGAGTTGTGGGAGGACGCGCCCGGGCTCGTCGGGTTCTTCACCACTGTCGACCACAAGCGCATCGGGATCCGCTACATCTACACGGCCTTTGTGTTCTTCTCGCTGGCTGGGGTCAGCGCCCTGGCCATGAGGGCGCAGCTGGCCAGCCCCAACAGCGGGCTCATCTCCCCGGGCACCTACAACGGGCTGATGACGATGCACGGCACGACCATGATCTTCCTGTTCAACACGCCCGTGCTGGCCGGCTTCGGCAACTTCCTGCTGCCGCTGATGCTGGGTGCACGCGACATGGCCTTCCCCCGCCTGAACGCCTTCTCGTACTGGGTCTTCCTCTTCGGCGGGATGTTCATGTACTCGAGCTTCGTCGTCGGTCACCTCCCCGACGGCGGCTGGTTCGGTTACGTGCCGCTTACCTCGAGCACCTACTCGCCCGGCCACAACATCGACGTGTGGGGCCTCGGGATCATCTTCGTCGGCCTGTCCACCACGGTCGGGGCCATCAACTTCATCGTGAGCACGTTCAAGCTGCGCGCCCCGGGCATGACTGTGAACCGGCTGCCGGTGTTCGTGTGGTCGATGCTCGTGTTCAGCTTCATGGTCCTGTTCGCCGTGCCCGCCGTCACGCTGGCCGAGGTGCTGCTCGAGCTCGACCGCCTGGCCGGCACCGCCTTCTTCGTCCCCTCCCTCGGCGGCAACGTCCTGCTCTACCAGCACCTCTTCTGGTTCTGGGGCCATCCCGAGGTGTACATCCTGTTCGTGCCATCGATCGGGATGGTGTCGACCATCATTCCGGTGATGTCGAGGCGGCGGATCGCCGGCTACCTGTGGGTGGTGGCGTCGCTCGTCGCCATCGGTTTCATCAGCTTCGGCGTGTGGGTGCACCACATGTTTGCCACGGGCCTGCCACCTCTGGCCATCTCTCTGTTCTCGGCCGTCAGCCTCGTGATCGCCCTGCCGAGCGGAGTCCAGTTCTTCGCCTGGATCGCCACGATGTGGCGCGGCAAGGTCGAGCTGGCGGTGCCGATGCTGTTCTGCCTCGGCTTCCTGCTCATCTTCCTGCTCGGCGGGATAACCGGGGTGATGGTCGCCGTGATGCCCTTCGACTGGCAGGTGCACGACAGCTACTTCGTCGTCGCCCACTTCCACTACGTGCTGAACGGGGCGGTGGTCTTCCCGATCTTCGCCGCCATCTGGTTCTGGTTCCCGAAGATGACGGGGCGGGCGCTGCCCGAGCGGTGGGGCAAGGTCAGCTTCTGGGTGATGTTCATCGGCTTCAACATCACGTTCTTTCCCATGCACATCCTCGGGTTCCTCGGGATGCCGCGGCGGGTCTACACCTACAACGACGGGCTCGGCTGGAACGGCCTCAACGTGATCGTCAGCGTGGGCTCGGCCATATTCGGCCTCGGCACGCTGTTTACCCTGGCTGCGGTCCTGATCGCCGCCCGCCGCAAGGTGCCCGTGCCCGACGACCCGTGGGCGGCCGACACCCTGGAGTGGGCCACCACCTCGCCGCCCCCGGTCTACAACTTCGCTGCCATCCCGTTCGTCGAGGGGCGCCACCCGCTGTGGGACGTGGAACGGCTGCGGCGGGCCCGTCCCGGGGCCGAGGCCGATGTCGGCCTCGAGGTGGACGGCGCCGTCGGGCGGAGCACCCCGGTGACGAGCGGCATCGACACCCTGCCCGAGGGGGTGCTTCACATCCCGGCCGAGACGTGGGTGCCGTTCCTCGTCGCCCTCGGACTGGTGACGCTCCTGGTGGCTGCGCTGGTGAGCGCCCTGACCGTGGCGGTCCTGGGCCTTGGCCTCGCCGTCGGGGCCGCCACCACGTGGGCGTGGCGCACCGAGGCCGACCTCCGGTGACCGTCGTCGACCTCCCGCTGGCCCGCAGCAGCGAGCGGACCAGGACCACCGCCTGGTGGGGCGTGGCCATGGTGATCCTCACCGAGGGCACCGTCTTCGCCATCCTCCTCGCCGCCTACTTCTTCCTGCGTGCCGCCTCCAAGGACTGGCCGCCTCCGGGGGTCAAGCTGCCCGACCTCAAGACGGCCGTGCCGGCCAGCTTCCTCCTGTGGGGTAGCAGCCTGCCGATCTTCGCCGTCGAGGCGGCCGCCCGGCGGGGTCGGTGGGGCGTGGTCCGAGCCGGTCTGCTCGTCAGCTGGCTGATGGGCGCGACCTTCGTGGCCAGCACCCTGAAGGACTTCCAAGCGCTGCACTTCGGCTGGCGCGACAACGCCTACGGCTCGATCTTCTACACGATCGTGGGGCTGCACGCCATGCACCTGGTCGTCGGCCTGACCATGAGCCTGGTCGTGCAGGCCAAGAGCTGGCTGGGCCGCTACTCACCGGCGCGCCACGCCAGCCTCGAGGTGTTCTCGCTCTACTGGCACTTCGTCGACCTGGTGTGGCTGGCCGTCTTCCCCTCGCTCTTCCTGTCGGTGCGGTGGCGATGAAGATCGCCCGCCAGCACATCGTCGGCTGGGCGCCTGTGGTCATCAGCACCGCGGCATGGATCGTCCACCTGGTCGGCATCAGCGGCCTGGTCCGCTACACCTGCAACCGGCCCGCCCGGCTCTGGGTCCTTCAGGCTGTCACCGCCGTCTGCCTGTCCGCCGCGGTGGGTGCCACCGTGGTGGCGGCCCGGGGGGCCAGGGGCGAAGGCTCTGAGGATCAGGCCACATCGCGGTCATGGGACGTGTTCAGCGCCCGCCTGGCCCTTCTGGCCTGTGCGGCCAACGTCCTCCTCATCTCACTGGAGGAGGTGTACGTGCTCGCCCTCGGGAGCCATCGCTGTGTCTGAGCGTGGCGCGACACGGTGGTGGCCGCTGGCTATCGGCGCCCTCCTCGCCCTCGGCGCCGTCGCCCCTCCCGTCGACCGATTGGGCGCCCGGTCGCTCACGGCCCACATGGTCCAGCACGTGACCCTGCTCGTGGTCGCCGCTCCCCTCCTGGCCGCCGGGCGCCGGCCGGGGAGCCGGGCCCGCCCGCTCGGCGCCTGGTTCGGCCTCGCCGCCCTGGTAGCCCACCTGGCCACGATGGCGGCATGGCACGTGCCCGTCGCCTTTGACGCCGCCGAAGGCCACGACCTCCTCCACGGCGTCGAGCACGTGACGATGGCCGCCGCCGCCGCCGCCTTCTGGTGGTGGGCCGGGGTGGGCAGCCGGCCGGCGCCGCGCCCAGCGATGTTCGGGCTGTTCGTGGCGTCCCTCGGCTGCACCGCCCTCGGAGCGGCCATGACCCTGGCCCCGGCCACCTGGTACGCAGGCCACCGCTCGCTCAGCGACCAGCAGGTGGCCGGGGTGGTCATGTGGGCCTTCGGCGGCCTGGTCTACATAGCCGCCGGTGCCGCCGCCGCCGTCCACGCCCTGTCAGGCGCCGGGCAGCCTGCCTCCTCGGCGCGGCCCGTCGGCCCCCTCCCGGCGACGGCGACCCGATGATCGTCCCCCGCATGTTGGACGCCCTCGACGACCGCCTCGGCACCAACCGCTTCACCCGCCGGGCCCTGGACAAGGTCTTCCCCGACCACTGGTCGTTCCTCCTCGGCGAGTTGACCATGTACTGCCTCATGCTGCTGATCGCCACCGGCACCTACCTGACCCTGTTCTTCCGGGCCAGCGCCAAGGAGGTCACCTACAACGGGCGCTATGCCCCGCTCCGGGGGCTGAAGATGTCCGAGGCCTACGAGTCGACCATCAGGCTCAGCTTCGACGTCAGGGCCGGGCTGCTCATCCGCCAGATCCACCACTGGGCCGCCCTGCTGTTCCTGGCCGCCATCGTCGCCCACCTCTGCCGGATCTTCTTCACCGGCGCCTTCCGCAAGCCACGCGAGCTCAACTGGCTGGTCGGGCTCTCCATGCTAATCCTCGGCATCGTCAACGGCTTCAGCGGATACTCCCTGCCGGACGATCTCCTGTCCGGCACGGGCCTTCGTATCGCCAACTCCCTCACCCTCGGCATACCCGTCATCGGCACCTGGGTCGCCTTCAGTGTCTTCGGCGGCGAGTTCCCGGACCCAGCCCTCCTCTCCCGGCTGTACGTGCTGCACGTCCTGCTCGTCCCTGGCGTTCTCCTCGCCCTGATCGGTGGCCACCTGGCCATGATCTGGCACCAGAAGCACACCCAGTTCCCCGGCCCTGGGCGCACCGAGGAGAACGTCGTCGGGTCCCGACTGTGGCCCACATACACGTTCCGTTCGCTCGGGCTCTTCGCCGCCGTCACCGCCGTCTGCTCCCTGCTGGGGGGGCTTGTCCAGATCAACCCGATCTGGCTGTACGGGCCGTCCGATCCAGCCGCAGTGTCCACCGCCGCCCAGCCCGACTGGTACATGGGATGGCTGGAAGGCGCCTTCCGGCTCATGCCCCCGTTCCGCCCGTCGGTCTTCGGCTACCCGATCGCCGAGGTGTTCTGGCCCGGCGTGGTGCTGCCAAGCGTCACCTTCAGCCTGCTGTACGCATGGCCCTTCTTGGAGCGCAGGTTCACCGGCGACCGCAGCCACCACGAGCTGCTCGACCGACCCCGGGACCACCCGGTGCGCACCGCCCTCGGCGTCACGACGCTGAGCTTCTACATCGTGTTGCTCATCGCCGGCTCCCAGGACCTGATCGCCCAGGGCCTCACCGCCTCGCTCACCTCTGTCACCACGGCCCTTCGGATAACCCTGCTCGCCGTGCCGCTCCTCGTCGGCGTCGTGACGTGGAAGGCCTGTCACGACCTGTCCGCCCGCGAGGACCTCGAAGAGCGCAAGCACCGCATCCGTAACCCGGAGCCGCCGGACCAACCGGGGCCGGCGCCAGCCCCTAACCGGCCGGTCCGCTCCGCCGGAGTGGTGAACGCCCTTTGGGCAGCCATCATCGACGCCCTCATCTGGCTCGCTCGTGGCGTCCGTCACCGAAGCTGAAACACCTCGCCGGCCGGCGAACCGATCGTCACGCATCCCCTCAGCCCCTCTGCCGACCCTTCTACCTTGCGGATGGTGACACCGACCCGAGTACCGCGCCTACCACGCCCGGCGTTCACGCCAAGAGCGTCCGCGATGGCCGATCTACGCCGCCTGCCGTCGACCGGTGGGTGTGGACCTCACCGTGGCGGCCTTTGCCGCCGCCACCTCGCGCTGGTAACTCGGCAGGGCGAGGAGCAGCAACAGGCCGTTGGCGACGAGCGCTGGGAGCATGACGAAGAACGTGAGCCGCAGACCATCGTCGTCACCGCCGCCGAGATAGGTCGACAGCGTCCCGAACACCAGGGGTGCGAATGATCCCACCCCGGTGTCGATGACGTTCCTCACCGCCTCGGCTCGTCCCCGCAGCTGTGGATGCACGATGTCGAGGCGCACGGCATCGAGAACCGGGTTGGCGGCGCTCACCCCAGCGGCGCCGAGGAACAACAGTGGTGCGGCGACGACCAGCGAGTGGGTCAGGCCCGCTGGCAACAGGACCAGCCCTCCGACGCTGAAGCCGACCGCCGCCGTCACCAGGCGCCCACCCGGATGGCCGCGGCGTTGGAGCGCGTCGCCGAGGCGGCCGCCGCCGAGAACGCCGACCAGCGCCCCCAGGCCGATGAGGATCACGCCGAGGTCGGCGGTCAGCGTCGTGATCCCGTACTGGTTCACGGCGAACACCACGGCGAAGACCTCGACACCGACGAAGAAGAAGTTCCCGACCGTCGTCGCCGCGATGACGATGACGTTCGTGCGGATCGACAGGAGGTAGCGAACCGCACTCCACAGCCCCAGGTCGGCCTGGTCACCATCGAGAACCAGGCGCGGATCGGCAGCGACCGCCGGACGGGCGTCATCCGGATCCGGCCCAGGCGCCGGACCGGAGCCTGGGGGCCGTCGGCGCATCCGGGTCCGGGCAGGCTCGCCCACACGCCAGAAGGCCACAGCCAGGCCGGTGCCGGCACCCCCGAGGAGCCAGAACGCGAGCCGCCAGGACACGAACGTAGCGGTGATGCCCCCGATCAGGAAGCCGGCGATCGTGCCGAGCAACATCCCGCTCTCGATGACACCGAGGACCCGGCTTCGCTCCTCGGCCCGGTAGAGGTCACCGACGATCGACGAGGTCGCCGGTCGGGCCGTTGCCGTGACCGCCCCCAGCAGGCCACGTGCGCCGAGCAGCATGGCAAAGGAGACCGCGGCCCCGGCGAGCGCCATCGCCGCCGACCATGCCGCCACGCCTACCGCGAGCAGGCGCGTGCGGCTCACCCGATCAGAGAGAATCCCGACGGGAACGGTGGCCAGCGCACCGACGACGCTGACGGCGGCGGCCAGTTGGCCGATCTGGGCGTTGGTGATGTCGAAGACTCGCTTGAGGACGGGGGCCATGGCGCCGACCGCGGCGCGATCGGCATGGTCGAGGCCCAACACGAGGAACAGCAGGAAGAGCACCCTGCCCCGATAGGCCCGGTTCGCGGGGGCGGGGGAGCTGTCGTCCTTCGTCAGCCGTCTCGCGGACCGGAGCACGGGCGCAGACTCGGGCTGTCAGCGGGGCCGGACGAGCAGGCTGAAGGCTCCGGTCGCCTGGAAGCTCTGCTGGGAGATGGTCGTCGTTTTGTTGCGGGCGCCGAGGGGCTCGCGGCGCGGATAGAGGGGGATCTGGTCCAAGGCACCCCCAGTGAACGCGGTGATCCCGGGAGCGGGCTGGGCTCTCGTGTCCGGCGATGCGCCGTGAACCGCGGGCAGCAGCACCCGCTCGGCACATGCCATGGACACATCGTAGTGGCCGGCCTCGAAGCCGAATTTGCCGACACCGACCATGTGCCCGAGCACGTGCCGGGCCCACTGGGGTCACGTTCCGGGTGGCTGTCCCTTCGCCTGCAGACCTCCGAGTGAACCTCCGGCGACTACCCGCACTGATCGGGGTACGCACGCCGAGTCTCGGGTAACACCCAAGCAGCGCCGAGCAGGCCGCGCAGCAACGGCGAGGAGCAGCCATGGACATCACGGAATTGATCTTGCACCAGCACCACGATCAGCGACGGGCCTTTGCCCTCCTCGACGACGTCTCGCATGAGGACGCGGCAACGTTGGGCACGGTCTGGTCGCGCCTAAAGGTGCTGCTGGAGGTGCATGCCGAGGCCGAGGAGAAGTTCTTCTACCCGCGGCTGCTCAAGCTGGGTACCGGTGGTGGCGGCGCCGACAGCGCAGCCAGCGGGACCGAGGACGCGATCAAGGACCACAACGAGATCCGTCAGGCCGTTCGAGAGGTCGCCCAGCACCCAGCCGGGAGCGACGACTGGTGGGCCGGTGTGCTGAAAGCCCGGGAGGCTAACGGTATGGACGCCGAAGAGGGCGCCTTCCTCGCCTGCTCGTTCTGGCTCGTCACCGCCTTGGCGAGCCTCGGCCGGCGACAGGAGGCGGCCCTGTTGATGGACGGGTCGGTGGCGCTGGTAAACGACCTGGGCCTGCTGTCCGAGCAGATGGACCCCGGGAGCCGCGCCATGCTCGGCAACATCCCGCAGGGCCTGAGCCACCTGGCGCTGGTCAACGCCGCCTTCGCGCTGCAAGGCGACGACGGCGGTGGCCTCCGTGCCGTAAATCCCGAGAGAGGAAGCGCACAGTGACGCAACGGAGATGGACTGCGAGCAGGCGTTCGAGCGCCGGACGCTCAAGGGGCGGCGTGAGGCGGCGCCGCCGCGAGCAGGAGGCGGCCGCGCTGGTGACTGACCCCTCCACCTTGCCGCGCTCCGTGCTGTTCGCGGATCCGCGCCCGGGTGCCGAGCCCCAGGCCTTCCGCGGCCGGGCGGAGGAGTCGCCGTGAGCCGGGTCGTCGTGGTCACGGGGGCCAGCGGCGGCGTGGGCCGGGCGGTGGCCCGGGCGTTCGGGCAGCGGGGCGACAGTGTGGCGCTACTGGCGCGGGGCGCGAAGGGCTTAGCGGGAGCAGCCGAAGACGTCCGTGGTTTCGGGAGCAAGGCCCTGCCGATCGAGGTCGACACCAGCGACTTCGGGGCCCTTGCTGCGGCCGGCGAACGGGTGGAAGCTGAGCTGGGACCGATCGACGTGTGGGTCAACGTGGCCTTCACCAGTGTGTTCTCGCCCTTCACCAAGATCGAGCCGGCGGAGTACAAGCGGGTCACCGAGGTCAGCTACCTCGGGTTCGTCTACGGCACCCGGGTGGCGCTTGACCACATGCTGCCGCGCGACCGGGGCGCCATCGTGCAGGTCGGCTCCACGCTGGCCTACCGCGGGATCCCCCTGCAGACCGCGTATTGCGGTGCCAAGCACGCGATTCAGGGATTCAACGAGGCGCTGCGCTGTGAGCTCTTGCATGACAAGAGCGGCGTCCGCAACACCATGGTGCAGCTGCCGGCAGTCAACACTCCGCAGTTCGACTGGGTACTCAACAAGCTGGGCCACAAGACGCAGCCAGTGCCACCCATCTATCAGCCCGAGGTCATCGCCCGCAGCGTGGTGTACGCCGCCGACCACCCGCAGCGGCGGGAGTACTGGTGCGGTGGCACGACGGCGGCGACGCTGATCGCGAACTCGGTGGTGCCGGCACTGTTGGACCGCTACCTGGCCCGCACCGGCTTTAAGAGCCAGCAGACCTCCCAGCCCAATCCGCCGGACGCACCGAGCAACCTCTGGCAGCCGGTCGACGGTCCCGACGGTGTCGACCACGGGGCACGCGGGCGGTTCGACGAGCGCGCTCACTCTCGCTCCGCGCAAGCCTGGCTCTCCCGGCACCACGCGGTTGCCGCCGCGGGCATGGCTGTGCTCGCCGCCGCCGCCGGCGCGCGCTTCGCGAGAAAGGCCGAGTGAGGTGGCCGGCCGCGCCGCCGTGGCGGAGACGAGCCCGTGGCTGCTCCTCCCGCTCGCCCGAGTTGGCCTGGGCCTTCGGCTGCTGCTGCGACCGAAACTTGTTGCCCACGACCTCAGCAGCCCGACGAGCCGCCACCACCCGGTCCTTCGGCTGCTCGGGCTAAGACAGCTCATGCAAGGAGGCCTTGGCCTCCTGTTTCGCTCGCCGTTCGCCGGCACCCTGAACGTCGCCACCGACACCGCTCACGCGTTGAGTTGCCTTGCGCTGGCGGCAGCGAGCCCGAGGCGCCGGGCCCCGGCGCTGCGCGATGCGCTGGTTGCCACGGCATTGGCGACGGCAAGCTGGTGCCAGCGTTCGGCCGCTGAGTGCCAGCCCGCGGCTCGCGGGTCGTCCCGTTCACGCGGTGCGGAGGCGGGGGGCGGAGGAAGGCCGTGAGCGGTCGCGCCCGCACGGCCAACTTCTGCGTCGTGCCAGAGTCACTGCGACGAGCCCAACGGAAAGGTCGTCACCGCACGCTCGGCACCGATCCGCCCGGCGGAGACGGAGCTGCTTCTGCACCATGGTGCTCATCCTCTCGCGGATCCCGCCCGCAAAGGGCTCACAGGCCGCCTCGGCCGCCCCCGATCATTCCTCCTCCACGCTCCGAGGAGGGTCCGCCGCCCGGGTCGGTTGCCGCCGGTCGCCTCGGCCCCGCGGCCAGGGGCAAACTGGCGGGCATGCGACTCGGGATCTCGGGCAAGGGCGGCGTCGGCAAGACCACCATCTCGGCCGTGCTGGCCCGCGAGTTGGCCCGCCGGGGACGCCGGGTGATCGCCATCGACTGCGACTCCGACCCGAACCTGGGCGCCAACATCGGCATCGGCGAGGAGGGGGCGGCCCGGTTGCGGCCCCTGCTCAACCAGTCCGGAGCCGGGCGCTCCCTCGCCTCCGGGCGGTCGGCCACCGGGCTGTTGGCCGAGTACGGCTACCCCGGCCCCGACGGGGTCACTGTCCTCCTCGGGGCCCGGGCGGAGCGGGCCGGCTCGGGCTGAACGGGCGGCTCCCACGTCACGGTCGGTGACTTCATCGAGAGAGTCGAGGACGAGCTTCCCGGGACGATCGTCGTCGCCGACATGGAGGCCGGCCTCGAGCACCTGTCATGGGCGGGGGGCACCCTGCGCTACGTCGACCTTCTGCTCGTGGTGCTGCAGCCGACGGCGAAGGTCCTGCTCACCGCCGACCGCACCCATCGGCTCGCCGTCCAGCTGGGGATCCCCGAGGTCTGCTACGTCGGGAGCCGGGCCGGTGTGGCTGACCGGGCCCTCCTCGAGACGTTCGCCGCCGAGCGAGGGGGCCAGCTGCTGGGTCTCATCCCCGACGACGAAGCCATCCGGGAGGCCGACCGGGCGGCGTGCTGCGTGATCGACTCGGCCCCCGGGTCGGCGAGCGTCCGGGCCATCGAGGCGCTGGCCGACGCCCTCGAGGCCCGCATGACGGCGACGCCCCGGCCCGCCTGACCGGGCTGACCGGGGCTGACCGGCCGGCGCCCGCGCCCCGGCGTGTCATTTCGACGGTGATCCGGGCCTGGAGACGCGGGCCACGAAGATGTCCTGCCGGCCGGTGTCCTGGTTGCCGTCCCGGGTGTCGGTCCACACCACAAGGGTGCCCCCCTTCCCGCTGGCCAGGCCCAGCCTCGACCCGAGGTCGGCTTCGAGCGGTTCGGCGGTGTCGTTGGGCGTGGGACCGATCCGGGAGTCGGAGGGGCCGGACGACACCTGCAGGTCGCGGAACGATCGGCCCTGGTCGGAGGAGGTGGCCAGGTGGGTGTGGTTCGCCAGGTTGGCGGGGTCGGCGCGGCGGTCGAGGAAGGCCACATCGACCCGGCCGCCGGGGGCCACGCCCACCCGGGGGAGGTACTGCGAGGTCCCGTCGCCGAGGGGGTTGCTGTTCACCCGCACCGGGGCCGACCACCCCGCCCCGTCGGGCGAGCGCCGCAGGAAGACGTCGAGGTCGCCGTTGCGGCCGTCGGCCCAGCTGACGTAGAGCGAGCGGTGGGGGCCGGCGGCGATCGAGGGGAACTCGGGCAGGAAGGCCAGGAAGCGGCGGGTGGGCACCACGCCGGACTCGATCTCCACCCCCGGGGAGAACGACCGGCCCCCGTCGGACGAGCGGGAGACGACCAGGGAGAACGGCTTGTCCCAGGGCGGCCCCTCGAGGTTCTCGAAGTCGCGCCGGTCGTCCTTCCAGTCCTCGTAGAGCACCACCAGGTCACCCGAGGAGTCGATCACCGGGCTGGCTGCGCCGACCCTCGACCGTCCGGCGTCGCTGACGGCCACCGGGGCCGAGAAGGTGCGGGCGCCGTCGGTTGAGGACGAGGCCACGACCGGACTTGGCGGGCCGACCAAGGTGAGCAGCCCGACCTGGTTTGCCTTCAGCCACGTGAGGTGGACGGTGCCGCGCCCGTCGACGGCCAGGCGGGCCTGGAACGACAGGGGACCGGCGACCTGGACCGGTGGCGACAGCGAGCGTCCCCCGTCCGACGAGCGGGAGATCCAAAGGGCGTCGGGGACGTTGCCGGCGCCTACCAGGTTGACGTAGCTCACGTAGAGGGTCCCGTCGGGGGCGAAGGCCACGTCGGGGGCGTACGGGCGGTCCCGGCCCGCCGGCAGCGGCAGGTCGTTCGGCTGCCACGACCGGCCGCCGTCGGCGCTCCAGGACAGGCGGGCGCTGAAGCGGGGCCGGTCGAGGCGGTTGACCTCGACGACGTTGGCCGAGTCCCTCGGGTTCACCGCCACCGAGGGCGAGTTGTTCTCGTCGAGCAGATGGACCCCGCCGGCCGGGTTGACGATCAGGTTCGGGCCCACCTCGGTCCGGCGGGCGCCGCCCCGCACGACGACCAGGGTGAGGACGACAGCCACCGTCACCCCCAACGCCAGGCCGAGGAACCGGCGCCGGCCCCTCCACGCACTCGGGGGGCGGACCGTGCTGGGCGACCTCACCACGACGTCCGGCGCGACCATGGGCCGTCAAGTTACCGGGATGCAGTCTGCCCTGACCTGGATGAAGCAGAGGACGGCCACGGCCATCAGGATGATTCCCGGGATGGCATGGTCGACGAACTCAACCCTGGGTTCGACCTCCAACTTCCCGAAGATGACAACATACGGGGGGATGATCGCCCAGAGGCCGAAGAGCAGGACGAGAACGGGCAGTCGAGAAGGGCGCCGGCCTTCGTGCACTTCGACAACCTCTACCAGATGCGACCAATCATGGAGGGCGTCGGGCCGGCCTGTTGGGGCTGACGGGTGAACCGCACACCGCGGGACCAGTGGGTGGTGGAAACTCTGGAACAACGCCAGGCCGGCTTGGACGACCTGGAAGGGCGTGCCGCCGACGCCCCCGGCTGGCTGGCCGTGGAGCGGCAGGCCACCAGCCTGCTGCGCCACCTCTCCACCTGGACGGCCTCGGCGTGGTACGCGGAGGTGGCTCCCGAGCTGGCCCGTCACCAGGCTCACCTCGAGGAGAAGCTGCGGCGAGCCGCCACCGAGCTCGGCGCCTTTGATGCGGTCACGCTCGCCTCCGCCCGACGCCGCCTCGGCGCCCGGGTGGCCGTGATGGGGAAGGGGGGCGCCGGCAAGACCGTGGTGGCCAGTACCCTGGCCCGCCTCCTCGGCCGCCGGGGCCAACGGGTCCTCGCCGCCGACCTCGACACCAGCCCGGGCCTGGCCATCAGCCTCGGCCTCCCCCCCACCGACGCCGGCCTTCCGATCGAGGCGGTGCGGCAGCATCCCGGTGCCTCCTACGGCTGGGCTCTGGCCGAGGGCCTCCGACCGGGTGACGTCATCGACCGCTGGGCCACTCCTGGCCCCGACAACGTCCGCTTCCTCGGCCTGGGCAAGATCGGCGCCGCCGACATGATGCACACCCGACGCTCGAATGTGGCGCTGCTTCACGTGCTGCTCAACTTCGATGACGCGGGCTGGCACGTGATCGCCGACATGGAGGCGGGCCCCACCACCCCCTTCCAGAGCTACCACGCCTTTGCCGACGACGTGCTGGTGGTCGTGGGGCCGGCGTGGCGCTCGGCCATGACGGCACGCCGGCTGCTGCCCATGGTCGGCGACGGGCGCAGGACCAGGATCGTCGCCAACCGCTTCGGGGGCGAGCCCGACCACCCGGGCCTCAGCCCGGCCGTGCGCATCCCGTTCGGACCCGGCGGTGGCCGAGGCCGAGCGCCGAGGCCTGTCGCCGCTCGACGCCTGCCCGGACTCGCCGACGATCGCCGCCATCGACCAGCTCGCCGAGCTCCTCCTCGACCAGGAGGTACCAGTATGAAGATCGCCGTCACGGGAAAAGGCGGATCGGGCAAGAGCACCGTCTCGGGCGCCTTGGCCCGGCACCTGGCCAGGATGGGCCACGACGTGGTCGCCATCGACGCCGACCCCAACCCCAACCTCGGCATCTCCCTCGGCGTCGACCGCCACCTGGTCGAGGCGATGCGGCCCATCCTCAACTCGCTCCTCGACGCCGGCCACACCCACAACGACCCGACCCCACCGGCTGACGACCTGCTGGCCGACTACGGCATCGACGCTCCGGGCGGGGTTCGGCTGGTGGCCACCGGCAAGATCGAGCGCCCGTCAGGCGCCTGCCTGTGCTGCGGCTCTCACAACACCACCCGCCAGTTCTTCGGCGATCTCCCGGCCGCCGGACGGGTCGTCGTCGCCGACCTGGAGGCTGCCTTGGGAGACCTGGTCTGGGCCCGCCCCGGCCCCCACGACGTGGTCCTGGCTGTCACCGAGGGAAGCGCCAAGTCGGTGGAGATCGCCCGCCGGGCCTGCCGGCTGGCTGAGGAGATGGGCGTGACGCGGATCATCGGGATCGCCAACCGGGCCACCGGCCAAGCCGACGCGGCCCGCATCTCGGTCGACCTCGGCGTCGAGACGCTCTCGGTCCCCGAGGACCCCGCCATCGAGAAGGCCGACCGGCAAGGGGTGGCCGCCTTTGATGCCGACCCGACCTCACCGGCCATCGTGGCGATCGGAGAGCTGGCCCGCCGGCTGACGTCCTAAGGCGTCCATGTGAAAGGCTTCACAAGCTTCACAAGGAGGTCTCTCATGTGCGGCGCCCCCGGTGTCGGCAAGACCAGGCTGGCGCTCGAGCTGGCCGCCGGCCGCCGCCGGGCCGGTCTCGACGTGGCTTGGGTCCCGCTGTCCCAGATCGCCGACCCGGCGCTCCTCGTCCCCGGCCTGGCCGGCGCCCTCGGCGTCCAAGAGCAACCGGGACGGGAGCTGGCGGCCACCGTCGCCGCCCACCTCCAGCAGGCTCCCGTGCTGGTCGTGTTCGACAACTGCGAGCACATGATCGACCCGTGCGCCAAGCTGGTCGCCGCCCTCCTCGAGTCCTGCCCCGACCTGACGGTCCTGGCCACCAGCCGGGAGATCCTCGGCGTCGGCGGTGAGAAGGTGTGGCCGGTCCCGGCCCTGTCGGTGCCGCCGGCCGAGGTTGACGACCTCGAGAAGGTGGCGGGGTCGGAGGCGGTACTGCTCTTCGCCCAACGGGCCGTCGAGGCCCAACCCGGCTTCCAGCTCACGGCCGAGGTGATCCCGGTCGTGGCCGGCATCTGCCGGAGCCTGGACGGGATCGCGCTGGCCATCGAGCTGGCCGCCGCCCGGGTGGCCATGCTCACCCCGGCCGAGATCGCCGGCCGCCTCGGCGAGCGGTTCGCACTGCTCGGCCCGGCCCGGCCCACCTCCCTTTCGCCCCATGAGAGCCTCCGCGCCGCGTTGGAGTGGAGCCACGACCTGCTCTCCCCGGACGAGCGTTCCGTCCTGCGCCGAGTGGCGGTGTTCAACGGCGGCTGCAGCCTGGCGGCGGCGGAAGCGGTGTGCGCCGGAGACGGCATCGAGGCCGAGGGCGTCTTCGGGCTCCTGGCCGGACTGGTGGCCAAGTCGCTGGTGGTGGCCGACACGACCGGCACTGACACCCGGTACCGGATGCTCGACACCATCCGCCAGTACGCTGGGGAGCAGCTGGCCGCCGCTGGCGAAGCCGGCCCGGCCGCTACCGACCACGCCCGCTGGTGCGTCGAGTTTGCGGAACGGGCCGAGCCGGGGCCGACCAGGCGACGTGGCTGGCCAGGCTCGACAGCGACCACGACAACCTTCGAGCCGCGCTGGCGTTCCTCACCGCCAACGGGTCGGCCGAGACTGCGCTGCGGCTGGCCGCGTCGCTGACGGTGTTCTGGCGGGTGCGGGGCTGCTTCAGCGAGGGCCGGACGTGGCTGGAGGCACTCGGGCCGGCCAGCCAGCGGGCCCCCCGCCCGTTGCGGGCCAAAGCGCTGTGGGGCGCCGGGTTCCTCGCCGTGATGGTGGGCGACAACGGCGGCTCCCTCCCCGGTCTGGAGGAGGCCTTCGACCTCTACCGCCAGGACGGCGACGTGTCCGGCCAGGCCCGCACCCTGCTCCTCCTCGGGTGCAGCCTCCGCTCGCTGGCCGGGTCAGCCACCGGCCTGGCCGTGCTCAAGAACAGCGTGACCCTGGCCCGACGCTGCCGGGATCAGTGGTGCCTGGCCTTGGCGTTGGCCATGTGCGGCTGGACCTGCCTCCACCTGTCGGACTTCGCTGGCGGCCGCCGGCCCCTGCAAGAATCGTTGCAGGCGGCACGCCGTGTCCAGGACCGGTTGGGGCTGGTGCTGGCCCTCAACGGGCTCGGCTACCTGGCGCTGGCCGAGGGCGACTACCGGCGGGCCCAGGCGCAGCTGCGTGAGGCGTGCGGCCTGGCCCGCAGCCTGGGCGACACCTACGACACCACCACCGCCCTCACCTCCTGGGGGCGGTCGCCCTCGGCCGCGGCGACTACGACAGCGCCCGCCAGACGCTCGAGGAAGCCCTCGCCCTGGCCCAGGCCGCGTCGCTGCCCGCCGCCGACCCGCTCTGGTACCTAGGGCAAGTGGCGTTGGCCTGCGGCGAGCTGGAGGCGGCCACCGCCATCTTCAACGACCATCTGGGCATCACCGCCGCCGTCGGGTCGGCCAACGGGTATGGCCTGTGGGGACTGGGTGCGGCCGGACGAGCAGGCCTCGGGACCGCGGTAGTCGGAGCGCTCGGGCCGCCGTGCTGACATCCATGCCTAGCTCGGCGCTGACCCGGCGGGCGGCGGTGTGCGAGACGAGTCGGCCGTTCTCCGTCCTCGTCTCGAGCAGCACGACCTGGAGCACCGTCCAGGCCGTGGGGCGGAGGTAGCGCATCAAGTCGTCGGCTCCATGCGGTGAGCAGGAGGCCTGTCGGCTCGACAGCGACCCTGGCAGGTTCAGGCGGCGCCATGGCCTTGCAGGTGGTGCACACGTTCCGACTCGGGGGGGCTCGGCGGCGTGGCCTCAACGAGCCCGAAGAGCCGGAGGACGGCGATCGTCGGGACCCGCCAGGTCCGTTCGAGCCCGAAGCGGACGCGGGGAATGCCCTCGCCCTCGCCTCCCAGCGGTGGATCATCCCGTAGACACTTGAGCGGCTCACGCGGAGCCAGTCGGCCGCCTCGCCCTCGGTGAGGGGCATGCCCTCGGGCAGCTGCGGTGGAGGCTGAACGGTCGACACAGCCCACCGGAGTACATCCATGTGATTCGCGAAGCAAGGGGCAAGATCGCGACCCTGAACTGGGCCTACGCAGTAGCGCGACGAGGACGGTCGGCTGGCGCTTGGTAGCGATCGAGCGCGGCGCGGGGGACGAGGATGCGGCCGTTGGCGGCCTCCGTAAAGCCGAGGCGCCGGGCAAATACGAGTGCGTAGACCTCCGAGCCCGACAGCCCGAGCTCGTCGGCCGCCTGGGCGACGGTGAGCATGTCGGCCTCAGCCATGAACACGAGGCTACCCCTCCTCGCCGAAGAGGCCGAGGCGATCGATCAGCTCGCGACTGGCACGGCCGAGGGCGTCGTCGAGCGCGGGGTAGGTGGTGGAGCGACGGCCGTGGTCCGCCTCGATCACTCGCAGGGCCTGTTCGACCGTGCCGAAGAGGTCCTGCACGGCGGCCAACGAGAGCGTCACCTCGTCAGGGAGCGGCACGTTCGCGCGGGGGGGGGGGCTACCGGGACCCGCCGGGGAGGCCGACACCCCCTCTGATGCGAAGATTCGCCGTTCCGCACCGAACGTGGGCCCGCCACCACTGTCGGTGGGGAATCTTCGCTCGCCCCGGCGAGCACTCCCGAGGTGCTCTGCCATGCTGACCTGCACTTATGTGGTGGGCGTAACAGGATTCGAACCTGTGACCTCTGCCGTGTGAAGGCAGCGCTCTAACCAACTGAGCCATACGCCCTGGGGCTGCAAACGTAGCGCGTGGGTCCTCGGGCGAGGGCGTCCTAGCCTGCGGGCATGCTCCTTGCCCGGGTCGGAAGCGGCGTCTACGACACGCTGCTCGTCTTGCACATCCTGTCGATCCTCGTGGCGTTCGCTCCGGCGATCGTCCACCCGCTCACGGGGACCCAGCTGCTGAGGCAGGACCAGGGGGCGGCGCGACGGTTCTTCTCGGTGTCGAGCGCCAACGGGCGTACGGTGTACCTGCCGGCGCTCGGGCTCGTCGGGCTCCTCGGCTTCGCCCTGGTGGGCGCCTCCGACAAGGCCTATGAGTTCAAGGATCCATGGGTCGGCATCGCGATCGTGCTGTGGGTGGCCATCGCCGGCATCGTCAGTGCGGTGATCCTGCCGGCGGAAAGGGGCAGCGCCACAGGTGAGGCCGGCGCCGAGAAGAAGCTGCAGCTCGGTGGGAGCATCGCCTCGGTCCTGCTGATCGTCGTGGTGATCCTGATGGTGGTCAAGCCGGGGGGCTGAGCAGAGTGGAGTTCACGCTGGAGGCGGCGATGGACGCCGCTCCGGCTGCGGTGCTGGCTGCTGTAGAAGATCTGCCGAGCTATCCGACCTGGCACGGCATGGTGCACCGGGTCGTGCCTGACGGCGGGGGATGGCTCGTCGATTTGGGAGGCCGAGTGGGCCCCTTCACCCGCACCAAGCGGGTCCGGCTGGTCCGGGGTCACGATGACTCGCCGGGGGAGGTGAGCTTCGTGCGGGACGAGCGAGACGGCCGGGAGCACTCGGCCTGGGAGCTGGAGGCGGCGGTGAACCCTAATGTCGGGGAGGGGCCCTGCACGCTTGGGTTCCGCTTGCACTACGGCGGCTCGTCGCCGCTGGTCGCGGTGCTTGAACCGATTCTACGGACCGAGGTGGAGCGCTCGGCCGAGCGCCTCCGTCGCCGCCTCACCCGCAGCTGACGTCAGCGGAACAGCTACCGCCGTTCTGTCGGGAGAACCCCTCCGACAGGCGACAGCTACTCCCGACAGAAGCCCGGGGTCAGGGGGTCGGCCGGTCAGCCGAACAGGCCGCGCGTCGTGGTGGTGGTCGTGGCCGGGCGGGTCGTGGTGGTGATGAGCGGCGGCGCTGTCGTCGTAACCGGGCGCTGGGTGGTGGAGGTGGTGACGGGCGCCAGGGTGGTGGAGGTGGGCGGCGGGCCGACGACCGGGGCGGCCAGAGTGGGCACGGGCGGGGCGCCGGCCTTGATGACGATCATCTGGGTGCCGAGCGGCACGTCGTTGAAGAAGGGCTTCGACTCCCACATGGGCAGCCGGATGCAGCCGTGGCTGGCCGGCGTGGCCGGCACCGACGGTGATCCGTGGACGGCGTAGCCGCCGGTGAAGTAGACGGGGTCGAACAGCACGCCCAGGTCGCTTTTGCGCTGCCCCTCTATCCGACGGCTGAAGTCGAACCGGCCCGTCGGGGTGTTGGCGACGCCGCACACCTTCTTGCCGGTGTCGCTGGTGGCGCAGTAGCTCTTGCCGGTGCCGGTGGAGACGCCCAGCACCCGGAACAGCTGACCGCCACGCCAGATCTGCAGCACCTGGCGTGACAGGTCGACCTCGACCCGGTCGGGGTTGCCGTCGGACACCATGGGCGTGCCGAACCCGGCGGTGTTCATGCGGGTGGCCGTGGCCGCGTCGACCTTGCTGGTGCGGGGCAGCCCGGTCTGCTTCTGGAAGCTCAGCACGGCCTGGCCGGTCTTGGCGTCGAACCTGCCGTCGACCGCACCAGGGGAGAACTTGAGGTCTACCAGGCGCTGCTCGACCGCCTTCACGTCGTCGCCGGTGATCCCGCTAGACAGCTCGCGGCTGATGTTGAGGTTGCCGGCCGGGCCGATGGCCGGAGGGATCGTGGTGGTGGTGCTGGGCACGGTCGTGGGCAGCGTCACCGGCGCGGCGCCGGAGGACGACGGGTCGAGGACCAGGGCGGACGCATCGGGTGCCGGCCGGGCGGCCCCGACCGGCACGCTCTGTGCCTGCTTCTTCGAGCTGGAGCAACCTGCGAGCAGGATCGCCACGGCGGCGGCCGACCCGAATATGACCTGGCTGCCGCGTTCCACCGGACCCATCATGGCCGAGTCTGCGGGCCTTTGTGACCACAGGGTAAAACTGGGGCCGTGGACGTTCGCCTCCGGCCTGTCCGCTGACCGCCTCCGGCCGCTGGACGAGGGGTGCGGCCTGGCAGCCGGGCTGCCGTCTCCTGCTCGGAGCAGCCACGTTTGCCGGCCTCGGCGGGTCGCCGTCGCTGCCCGTCGGCGTCGGCGTGGTCCTCCTCCTTGCCGCCTATGGGGCGCTTGTAGCCGCCCGCGGGCGCGGGGCTCAGCTGGGACCATGGGTTTGGACGGGCGCTGACCTGCTGGTGCTGGCGGCCGGACAGTGGCTCCTGGCGGCCGACGGCTTGCTGGCTGTCGCCGTGCTCGCCCCGACCATGGTGGCCGCCGCCGCCGCCTTTGACCGGGGACGTGACCGGGCGCTGCCCGTGGCGGTGATGGCGACGGGCGTCCTGGCCCTGCTGCAGGTCTTCGGGCCCGGCCCCGTCGGCTCGTGGCAGACCGCGGCCGCCGTCGCCGCCGCCGGAGTCGCCGCCCTGTGGGCGGCCGTAGCCGGCTCGGCGGTCGTTGAAGCAGAGGAGGCGTTGGCTGTCGGGCGGCGCTCACTTGAGGATCTGAAGGAGCAGGTGGTGACCACCGTCAGCCACGAGCTGCGGACGCCGCTCACCATCATCCAGGGCCTGACGTCCACCCTCGTGAGCCGCTGGGACGCCCTGCCCGAGACCCGGCGCCTGGACCTCATCGACTCCCTCGGCGTGAACGTCGCCTCGCTCGACGCCTCGGTCCTGCACTTCCTGGACGCCGGCCGGCTGTCCAAGGGCGGATGGCAGGTCCATCCCGCCCTGGTGGAGGTGGCGCCGCTGGTTGAGGCCGTGCTGGCCAAGCTGAACCCCGTCCTGGCCGGCCACGAGGTGGGGTGCCACCTGCCCGCTGCCACGGTGTGGGCCGACCCCGAGGCGCTCAGCCGGGTGCTCGAGCTGCTCCTGGTCAACGCCTGCCGCTTCTCGCCGCCGGCCGCCCCGATCAGCGTGCGGGTCACGGGCTCGACGGCCCAGGGCTGGGCTCTGACCGTGTCGGACCGGGGCCACGGCATCAGCCCCGCCGACCTCCCCCGGATCTTCGACCGGCTGTGGCGGGGCGACGTGCAGGAGACGGGGGTGAGCAGGGGCGCCGGCCTGGGCCTCGCCATCGTGAAGGAGCTGGCCGAGCGCCACGGTGGGACGGTGAGCGCGTCGTCGGCCAAGGATCGCGGCTCGACCTTCCGGGTCAGCCTTCCCGCCCCGCCTGGCGGTGCGGAGGATTAGGTGACACCGCTGGCCGCTCCTCCCGGCGTGTCGCGCTCGCGGTCAGGCGGCGCCGGCGGCCGCCCGGACGAAGGCGGCGACAGCGGCCGGCTCGCCCGCAGGGTGCACATGGAGGTAGTTGGCGATGAGGCTCGTCGTGGCGAACCCCGCTCGTCCGGGACCGGAACGGCCGGTCAGATCGAGCGCCTCGCCCGGCGGGTCCAGCTCTGAGTACCGGAACTCGTGTCCCTGAAGCACGGTGCCGGCCGGGCCGATCGGCGACGCCGTTCGGGTGGTGGCGCGGCGGTAGCCGAGTGTGAGCCGGCGGGTCATGCGGCCGGCGGCGGGCACCACGCCGGCCAACCGCACGCCGTCGAGCGAGCGGGCCAGCCACAGCAGGCCGCCGCACTCGGCCCAGGTCGGCAGGCCCCCCGCCACCCGTCGGTGCACGTCGGCCAACAGGGGAGCGTTGGCGCCGAGCTCGGCGGCGAACACCTCCGGGAAGCCGCCGCCAGCGATCAAGGCAGTGGCCTCTGCGGGCAGCGCCGCATCGTGGCGGGGATCGAAGCCGACGACTTCGGCGCCGGCGGCCAGCAGCGCCTCGGGCAGCTCGGGATAGGTGAAGGAGAACGCCGGGCCTCCGGCCAGGGCGATGACGGGCCCGGGCGCCAAGCCGGCGGCGTGAGCAGTCTCGCAGCCGGCTCGAGGGTCGGGATCGGCCGGCTCGTCCCAGGGAGTCGGGGCGGGGATCTCGGCGGCGCGGACCGGCGGAGCTGTCCGGGCCAGGGCGGCGATGCCGTCCAAGTCGACGTTGGCCGCCACCAACGCCGCCAGTGCCGCCAGCGCCTCTACCACCTCGGCCGGCCGCTCGGCCACCGGGATCAGCCCCAAGTGGCGGTCACGCCAGGTCAGCCGGTCGTCGCCACGCAGGGCGCCGAGCACCGGGACGCCGAGGGGGGCGAGCGCCTCGCGCAGCATCGCCTCGTGCCCGTCCGAGCCGACACGGTTGAGGACCAGGCCCGCCAGCCGCACGCGGTCGTCGAACGTGGCGAAGCCGTGGACCAGCGCGGCCACCGAGCCGCTCATCGCCGCGGCGTCGACCACCAGGACGACGGGAGCCCCGAGCAGCCAGGCCACGTGGGCGGTCGAGCCGTCGTAACCGGGGCCGGAACCGTCGAACAGGCCCATCACCCCCTCGACCACCAGGACCTGGCAGCCGGCCCCGGCCCGGGCGGCGATGGCGCCCACCACCTCCTCCCCGCACAGCCGCACGTCGAGGTTCCGGCTCGGCCGCCCGCACGCCAGCGAGTGATAGCCCGGGTCGATGAAGTCGGGCCCCACCTTGGCCGCCCCGACCCTGGTGCCCCTCGCCGCCAGCGCCGCCATCAGCCCCGTGGCGACGGTGGTCTTGCCCACGCCTGAGTGCGTGCCGGCGATGACGACCCGCGGCGGCAGCTGCGGCACGCCTCCGATCCTGGCAGCAGCCGCCCGTCCGCAACCGGTCCGGTCAGTACTCGATGCCCTTCATGGCTGTGATGCCGTTGTCGTAGGCGTGCTTCACCTTGGTCATCTCGGTGACGGTGTCGGCCACCTCGACCAGCTCGGGGGCGGCGCCACGACCGGTGATCACCACGTTGGTCTTCGGTGAGCGCTCGCGGATGCCGGCCACGACATCGGCGACCGGCACCCATCCGTAGGTGACGGCGTAGGTCAGCTCGTCCAGGATCAGCAGGTCGAAGTCGCCCGAACGCAGCTTGGCGTCCGCCACCTCCCAGGCGTGGCGGCCCTTGGCTGCGGTCTCGTCGAGGTCGGTGGACTCCCAGGTGAAGCCGTCTCCGAGGGTGTGCCACTCGATGCCCAGGTGGTCGGCCAGCTTGCGCTCACCGGTCTTCCACTTGCCGCCCTTCACGAACTGCACGACACCGACCCGCCACCCTCGGGCCCACCCGCGCCCCATCACGCCAAAGGCGGCCGAGGACTTCCCCTTGCCCAGCCCGGTGTTGAGCAGGACGATCGAGGCGGCACGGGGCATGGCTTAGAACCGTAGGCCGGCCGGGCGATGCTGGCCGGGTAGCGTCGGGCATCAGTGGTCGAGGGAACCCGGTGCGATTCCGGGGCTGTCCCGCAACTGTGACCGGACCGAGCTTCCGGGAGCCAGGAACCTCTCCACTCGCCAGCCGATCGCCGGCCGGTGCAACGTCGTGCGAGGACACAGTCTCAATGGGCAATCGACGGTGGTGACGCTCGTGCTCGGTGGCGCCCGGTCGGGCAAGTCCGAGGTGGGGGAGAGGCTGTTGGCCGACCTTCCGGCGCCGCGCACGTTCTTGGCCACATGGGCGCTGGACGACTCCGACGAGGACATGGGCGAGCGGGTGGCGCGCCACCGGCAGCGTCGGCCGGGGGACTGGGCCGTGATCGAGGTCGCGGACGGTGATCTGGCCGCCGCCGCCGCCGCCCTCGAAGGCAGCATCTTGATCGACGGCCTCGGCACCTGGGTGGCCCAGTTGGCCGGCTTCGCCGCCGACGGAACCGAGCTCGCTGCTGCCCTCTCGCGGCGCAGCGGAGATTCGATAGTCGTGAGCGAGGAGGTGGGCCTCGGCGTCCACCCCACGAGCGCGGCCGGCCGGCTGTTCCGTGACGAGCTGGGCCGGGTGAACAGCGAGGTGGCCGACGGCGCCGATGAGGTGCTGCTGGTGGTCGCCGGCCGCACGCTGCGGCTGTAGCCGATGCTCACCGCCATCGCCTTTCTGACGCCGCTGCCGGTGGGCGCCGGCCGCCGCCCCACCGGCCGCACGTTCCTGTGGTTCCCCCTGGTGGGGGCGATCCTGGGCGGGATCCTCGGCCTCGTGTGGCGGCTGCTCGACTGGGTGACCCAGGGCCGGGGCCTGATCGTCGGAGCCCTGCTCGCCGCCGCCGACCTCGCCCTCACCGGCGCCCTGCACTTCGACGGGCTCGTCGACTCGGCCGACGGGCTGTTCGCCCCGGTCGACCGGGACGGAGCCGGCCTGTCGAGGGGGGAGCGGCGGTCGCGGCGGCTCGCCATCATGGCCGGTCCCGAGGTCGGGGCCTTCGGCCTGGCCACCGGGGTCCTGGTCCTGCTGCTCAGGGTCGTCTGCATCGCCCAGCTGCCGGCGCCCCGGCCCCTGCTCCTCATTGGCCTGTGGTGCGCCAGCCGCACCGTGATGGCATGCGTCGCCGCCGCCCTACCCTACGCCCGGCTCGAGGGCGGCCTGGCCTCGGCCTTCCTCGACGGCATGCCCGAGGCGCTGGTGATCGGCGTCCCCGGGGCTCTCCTCGCCGTGGCCGCCTCGACCGGCGCCGGCCGCCGTGGCCCGCTGGCCGTGGCCGCCGGCCTGGTCGCCGCCCTCGGTGTGGCCCTGCTCGCCCGCCGCCGCCTGGGCGGGTTCACCGGCGACGTGCTGGGCGCCTGTGGCATCGTGTGCGAGACCGTCGGGCTCCTCGTGGCGGCGTCGCGATGAGCAGCTTTCGGCACCGGGCGGCGGCGGCCGGGGCCGGCATCGTCCTCGACCGGCTCCTGGGCGAGCCGAACGTGCGGCCCCACCCCGTCGCCGCCTTTGGCCGGCTGATGCAGCGGCTCGAGCAGCCGCTGTACCTGGACGACCGCGCCCAGGGCGCCGCCTACCTGGGCGCCGGGCTCGGGTGCGCGTTGGTGGCCGGAGGGATGCTCGGCTCCACGTCAGCCGGCACCTACGTGGCCGTCGCCGGGCGGTGCCTGGCTGAGGAGGCCAGGGCCGTCGCCGCCCTCCTCGAATCCGGCGACCTGGACGGCGCCCGAGTGGCCCTGCCAGCCCTCGTCGGGCGCGACACCGACGAGCTCGGTTCGCAGGAGATGGCCCGTGCCGTGGTGGAGTCGGTGGCCGAGAACGCCGTTGACGCCGTGGTGGCGCCGGCCCTTTGGGGGGCGCTGGGCGGGGCGCGCGGGGCGCTCGGCCACCGGGCCGTGAACACCCTCGACTCGATGGTCGGCCACCGGGGCGGCCGCTACGAGCACTTCGGCTGGGCCTCGGCCCGGGCCGACGACCTGGCCGCCTGGCTGCCGGCCCGTGCGACCGCCGGCCTGGTGGCGCTCGTCCGCCCGGAGGCGGCGGCGGCGGTGCTGCTCACCGTGCGCCGTGACGCCCCCGCCCACCCCTCGCCGTCGGCCGGCGTGGCCGAGGCCGCCTTTGCCGCCGCCCTCGACCTGCGCCTCGGCGGTCCCAGCCGCTATCGAGGTCGGGGCGAGGTGCGGCCGACCCTGGGCGCCGGCCGCCCGCCGACGGCCGGCGACATCGAACGTGCCTGCTGCCTCCTGGAAGACATGAGCCTGGCCCTCGCCGCCCTGCTCGCCGTTCCCCTCGTCCTTCACACGGCCCTGCGGGTCCTTCGGTGACGGGCGAGCGCGGTGAGCGAGCCGGTGGAGGCGAGAGTGTCGGCTTTCGGCTGACCGGAGGCGGCGGCCCCACCGAAGCGAACGGGCCGGCTGTCGTGGCGGGTTCAACGGAGGGTGGTAGAGCCTGCCCTCCGCCCGCAGGTGAGCATGGCGGTGACGGTGCCCGGGTGGCCGCCGCCCTTGGCATGGCGGTGGCCGATGTGCTCGACCTGTCGGCGTCGATGAACCCGGTGGCCCCCGACCCGGCAGCGGTGGTGGGCCGCCACCTCGACGCCCTCGGCCGCTATCCGGACGCCGGGCCGGCCACCTCGGCCCTGGCCGAGATGATGGGAGTCGAGCGGGAGCGGCTGCTGCTCACCAACGGCGGAGCCGAGGCCATCGCCCTGGTGGCGGCCGAGACCGGACCGGGGTGGGCCGATTCCTGTGACTTCTCGCTGTACCGGCGCCACCTCGAGGCCCTCGACCCCACCGGCCCCTGCTGGCGCAGCGACCCGCACAACCCGCTCGGCACCCTGGCCGGCCCCGAGATCCAGGCCGACGTTTGGGACGAGGCGTTCTACCCGCTGGCCGCCGGGCGCTGGACGGCGGGGCGTGCCGGCTACACCCTCGGCTCGCTGACCAAGCTGCTGGGGTGTCCGGGCCTGCGGGTCGGCTATGTGTTCTGCCCCGACCCCGAGGTGCGGGAGCGGCTGGCCGGCCGCCAGCCCCGATGGGCGGTGAACGGGCTGGCCTGCGCCGCCCTGGCCGACCTGCTGGCCCCGGTCGACCTGCCGGGCTGGGCCGCCGCCGTCGCCGGGCTGCGGGCCGATCTGGCCGGTGTGCTCACGGCGGCCGGCCTGCGGGTCCGGCCGGGCGCCGCCGCCAACTGGGTGCTGGTCGACGGCGACCCCCACCTGCGGGCCCGGCTGGCCCGCCACGGCGTGGTCGTGCGCGACTGCGCCTCGTTCGGCCTGCCGGGCGCCCACCGCATCGCCGTCCCGTCCGCCGATCAGCTGCCCCGCCTGGCTGCCGCCCTTGAGGCCTCCGGGTGAGGGGCGGGCTGATGGTGTGCGGCACGGCGAGCGACGTCGGCAAGTCGCACGTCACCTCCGGGCTGTGCCGCCTGCTGGCCCGGCGGGGCATAAAGGTGGCGCCGTTCAAAGCCCAGAACATGGCCCTCAACTCCTTCGTCACCGCGTCAGGCCACGAGATCGGGCGGGCTCAGGCCATGCAGGCGCGGGCGGCCCGGGTCGATCCCGAGGTGGCCATGAACCCCATCCTCCTGAAGCCCACCAGCGACCGGACCAGCCAGGTGGTGGTGAGAGGCGAGGCCTGGGCCCATCTGAGCGCGGCCGAGTACCACGCCCGCAAGCCCGATCTGCTGCGCCTGGTGCTGGAGGACCTGGCCGACCTGCGCTCACGCTTTGACATGGTGATCTGCGAGGGAGCGGGCAGCCCGGCCGAGATCAACCTCCTCGACCACGACATCGTCAACCTGCGGGTCGCCTGCGAAGCCGGGCTTCCCGCCGTCGTCGTCGGCGACATCGACCGGGGCGGGGTGTTCGCCGCCCTGTTCGGCACGGTGACCCTGCTGCCCGATCGCTATCGAAACCTGGTGAAGGGCTTCATCGTCAACAAGCTCCGGGGTGACCCGGCGCTGCTGCTCGACGGGTGCGCTCGCCTCGAGGCGGCGTGCGGGGTGCCGACCCTCGGCGTGCTGCCATGGCTGGCCGACCTCGGGCTCGACGCCGAAGACTCTCTCGCCCTCGACGGCCACCGGCCCGCCCCCACCGGCCCCCCTCTGGGCGACGGGCTCGACGTCGCCGTCATCCGGGTGCCGCACATCTCTAACGTCACCGACGTCGACGCCCTGTCCATCGAGCCCGGGGTGGGCGTCCGCCTGGTCGGCGACCCGGCCGGCCTCGGCGACCCCGATCTCGTTGTCCTGCCCGGCTCGAAGTCGACCGTGGCCGACCTGGCGTGGCTGCGGGCCCGCGGCTTCGACCGGGCCCTGGCCCGCCTGGTCGAGCGGGAGCAGCCGGGGCTCGTCCTAGGGATCTGCGGCGGATATCAGCAGCTGGGCCGCACGATCATCGACGACGGGGTCGAGGCGCCCGCCGGCGCCGGGCGCCAGGTCGAGGGCGTCGGCCTGCTCGACGTCACCACCCGCTACGCCCCGGCGAAGGTGCTGGCCCAGCGGCGGGGGGTCGTCATGGGCCAGCGCGTCGAGGGCTACGAGATCCATCACGGAAGGGTGGAACGGGGCGAGGGAACGCCGGCCTGGGTGCACCTCGACGACGTAGGCGGCACCGAGGAGGAGGGGGCGGTCGAGCCGGAACGGGCGGCGGTGCTGGGCACGTCCCTGCACGGACTGTTCGAGGGCGACGGCTTCCGGGCCACGTTCCTGACCGAGGTGGGCCGGCGCCGGGGCAAGGCGTTCGTGCCGGCGGCCACGTCGTTCGCCGCCGCCCGGGAGGCGCAGATCGACCGGCTGGCCGACCTCATCGAGGACCACGTCGACCTGGCCCGGCTCCTGCCCCTGATCGAGGCGGGAGCCCCGAGTTGAGCCTGCTCGTGCTGACCAATGCCGACACTGACCTGCTCACCCTGCGCTCGGTGGTCGAGGCGCTGCCCGACGGCTTCCCGCCGGTGCGGGCGGCCAACCCCCACCAGCTCGACGGTCCGCCGACCCTCGACGGCGTGACGTGCGTGCTGGTGCGCCTGCTGGGCGGCCGCCGGGCCTGGCCCGAACCGTTCGACGCTCTCCGTGCCGAAACGATTCGTCGAGGCGTCCCGCTGCTGGCCCTGGGCGGCGAGGACGTTCCCGACGCCGAGCTGGCTCAGCTGTCGAGTGTCCCGGGCGCCGCCGTGGCCCAGGCGTTCGCCTACTGGTCCGCCGGCGGACTGCACAACGTCGAGAACCTCCTGCGCTTCGTGGCCGACACCACCCTGATGGGCGGGTGGGGCTTCGAGCCGCCCACCCCGGTGGCGGCCAGCGGCGTGTGGGGCGGCTACGAGCGCCACGGCGACCGGCCCGGCGTGGGCATCTGCTTCTACCGGGCCCACGTGCTGTCGGGGAACACTCAGTTCGTCGACGACCTGGCCCGGGCCGTGCTGGCCCGGGGCTGTGACCCGGTCCCGGTGTGGACGTACTCGCTGCGAGGTGAGCCGGGCGACGCCGCCGTGGCCCTGCTGGCGGAGAACGACGTCGGCGTGGTGGTGACCACCGTCCTGGCCGCCGGGCGGGCCGAAGGCGACCAGTGGGAGCCGAGCAGCCTGGCCGGCCTCGACGTGCCGGTCCTGCAGGCGCTGGCCTCGACGGCGCCGGCCGCGGCATGGGAGGAGCGCACCATCGGCCTGCCGCCCGTCGACGTGGCCATGCAGGTGGCCATTCCCGAGTTCGACGGCCGCATCGTCGGCCCGGCCTTCTCGTTCAAGGAGGAGGTGGACGACGGTGACCAGCTGGGGGCGCCGGTGAGCGCCTATCGCACCGTGGCCGACCGGGTCGACCGGGTGGCCGGGATAGCCTGCCGGCTGGCCCGGCTCAGCCGCACGCCGCCGGCGGAGCGTCACATCGCCCTCGTGCTGTCCGCCTACCCCACCAAGCGCAGCCGGCTCGGCAACGCCGTGGCCCTCGACACCCCGGCGTCGATCATCGGCCTGCTCCACCAGCTGAGGGCGGCCGGCTACTCGGTCGACCGCATACCGGCCGGCGGCGACGAGCTGATGGCCGAGCTGGCCGACGGGCTCATCTACGACCGTGAGGCGCTGACGCCGGCCGCTCTCGGCGCCGCGGTGGGCCGCTGGCCGGCGGATGCCTACCGCAGCTGGTTCGCCACCCTCCCGGACGGTCTGCGCCACGACATCGAGGAGCGGTGGGGCCCGGCCCCCGGCACCGTCCACACCGATCCGGCGTCGGGCGAGCTCGTCTTCGCCGGCCTCACGCTCGGCAACGTGCTGATCGCCGTGCAGCCGCCCCGGGGCTTCGGCGACGACCCGGTGGCCGTCTACCACGCCCCCGATCTGCCGCCCACCCACCAGTACCTCGGCTTCTACCGCTGGCTCGATCAGGAGTGGGGTGCCGGCGCCGTGGTGCACATGGGCAAGCACGGCACGCTCGAGTGGCTGCCGGGCAAGTCGCTGGCCCTTTCCGCCGCCTGTGCCCCTGACGCCGCCCTGGGCGACCTCCCGTTCATCTACCCGTTCGTGGTGAACGACCCGGGCGAAGGCACCCAGGCCAAGCGCCGGGCCCACGCCACCATCGTCGACCACCTCCTGCCGCCGATGACCAGGGCCGAGTCCTACGACGACCTGGCCCGCCTCGAGTCGCTGCTCGACGAGCACGCCCGCATCGAGAGCCTGGACCCCTCGAAGCTGCCCGCCATCCGCACCCAGGTGTGGGACCTGCTGGTCGAATCCCAGCTCACCCGTGACCTCGGCCTGGAGGCGGCGCCCGAGGATGACGTGTTCAGTGACGTGCTCCTCCACGTCGACGGCTACCTGTGCGAGCTCAAGGACGCCCAGGTTCGGGGCGGCCTCCACACCCTCGGCCATGCCCCCGAGGGGGAGGCGCTGGTGGACCTGGTGCTGGCCATCACCCGCCAGCCCCAGGGCCGGGTGCCGAGCCTGCGGTCCGTCGTGGCCGCCCGCCTGGGTGTGGACCTGGATGCCGAGGTGGCCGACCGCCATGGCGTTGACGCCGTTGAGGCCGGGTGCCGCCGCCTCGTCGAGCAGCTCGCGGCCAAGGGCTGGAAGAGCAGCGACGGAAACGTTCCAGAGGACCCCACGCTGGCCTACGTCGCCGAGCGTCTGGTGCCGGCCCTGCGGCGCACACCCGACGAGCTGGGCTCGATCCTGGCCAGCCTCGACGGCCGGTTCGTGGCCCCCGGCCCGAGCGGGGCGCCCACTCGGGGCATGGCGCACGTGCTGCCGACCGGCCGCAACTTCTACTCGGTAGACCCGGGTTCGCTGCCCAGCCCCCTGGCCTGGGAGGTGGGCCGTTGCCTAGCCGACCGGCTCGTCGAGCGGCATGTGCGGGAGGAGGGACGGCCGCCGGCCACCGTGGGCCTGGTGGTGTGGGGCACGGCCGCCATGCGCACCGGCGGCGACGACGTGGCCGAGGCGCTGGCTCTGCTCGGGGTGGCCCCGGAGTGGGAGGAGTCGGGCCGGGTACGGGGCGTCCGCCTCATCCCCGAAGCCGAGCTCGGCCGGCCCCGGGTAGACGTGGTCGTCCGCATCAGCGGTTTCTTCCGTGACGCATTCCCGCACCTGGTGGCCCTGCTCGACGAGGCGGTCGAGCTGGCCGGCTTCGGGGCCGACGGTGATCCGCGCATCTTCGGGGCCCGGCCCGGCGGCTACGGCAGCGGCATCCTGCCCCTGCTGGAGAGCAGGGGCTGGCGCAGCGACGACGACCTGGCCGAGGTCTACGTGGCCTGGGGCGGCTGGGCCTACGGCCGCAACCCCTCCGGGGCGGGCATCAGCGGCCGCGCTGCCCCCGACGCCCTGCGCCGCCGCTTCGCCGCCATCGAGGTGGCCGTGAAGAACCAGGACAACCGCGAGCACGACATCTTCGACTCCGACGACTACCTCCAGGACCACGGCGGGATGGTGGCCACCATCCGGTCGCTCACCGGGCGCCAGCCCAAGGCCTGGTTCGGAGACTCAGCCGACCCGGCCCGCCCCCGGGTTCGGTCGCTTCAGGAGGAGGCGGCCCGGGTCGTGCGCACCCGGGTGCTGAACCCCAAGTGGATAGCGGCGATGCGCCGGCACGGCTACAAAGGGGCCTTCGAGATGGCCGCCACCGTCGACTACCTGTTCGGCTATGACGCCACCGCCCACGTACTTGAGGATTGGATGTACGAGAAGGTGACCGAGGCGTACGTGGCCGACCCCGAGGTGCGCAAGTTCCTGGAGGAGTCGAACCCGTGGGCGCTGCGGTCGATGGCCGAGAAGCTGATCGAGGCCGACGAGCGGGGCCTGTGGCAGGCCAGCGACACCGCCCTCGCCACGCTGCGCTCGGCCCTGCTCGAGGCCGAGGGCTGGGAGGAGGGCCGGTCGTGACGGCCTTCCCGCTCCTGGCCGTGGTCGGCCAGGAGGAAGCGAAGCTGGCACTGCTCCTGAACGCTCTGGAGCCGGCCATCGGCGGGGTGCTGCTGAGGGGCGAGAAGGGCACGGCCAAGACCACCCTGGCCCGGGGGGTGGCGGGGCTGCTGCCCGGTGCCGCCGCCTTTGTCGAGCTGCCGGTCGGGGCCACCGAGGACCGGGTCGTCGGCTCGATCGACATAACGGCCGCCCTCACCGGCGGGGTGGTGCAGTTCAGCCCGGGGCTGCTGTCCGCCGCCCACGGCGGTGTTCTGTACGTCGATGAGGTGAACCTGCTGCCGGACCACCTCGTGGACGTCCTCCTCGACGTCGCCGCCAGCGGTCGCAACCGGGTTGAGCGTGAAGGGGTGTCGCACACCCACGATGCCCGCTTCGTGCTGGTCGGTTCGATGAACCCCGAGGAAGGCGAGCTGCGGCCCCAGCTGCTGGACCGCTTCGGTCTCTGCGTCGACGTCACCAGCCACGTCGATCCCGTCGTGCGCTCCGAGGCGCTGGCCGCCCGGCTGGAGTTCGACGCCACGCCTGACGTCGTCGCCTCCCGCTGGGCCACAGCCCAGAACCGGGTGCGCCGACGGCTGACCCACGTGCACCCCGCCCCGCTCGAGACAGGGCTGGTGGGCAGGGTGGCGGCCCTGTGCGCATCGGTGGGGGCCGAGGGGCTGCGGGCCGATCTCACCATCTGCAGGGCCGCCGCCGCCCTGGCCGGCTGGGAGGGCCGCGAAGAGGCCACCGCCGAGGACGTCCGTCGCGTCGCCCCCCTCGCCCTGGCCCACCGGCGGCGGAGGTCGCCGCTCGAAAGCCACGGCGGCGGGTCGGACGATCTGGACCAGGCGCTGGACGGGGCGCTGGGTGCGCCGGCGCCACCGGACCCGGTGGGCGACCAGGCCCCGGCAACCGACGGCCCGGCTGCCGACGCCTCCGACGGCGGTCAGCCTTCGCCCCGGGTCCCGGTTCTGCCGGACGACCCGGCGCGGGTCGTATCGCTCACCACCGCCCGCCACGCCGCCGCCCCGCCCGGCCGCCGCTCCACCGGCGAGGCGCCCCGGGGTCGCCTGGTCGGCGACCGGCCGGCGAAGGCGGGCGCGCCCGGAGCCGTCGCCGTCGGCGCAACGGCCCGGTCAGCGGCCGCCCGCCGGGCCGGCGACCCGCTGGCGCCCGGTGAGCCGCTGGTGCAGGCGAAGGACCTGCGCACCCCGGTGCGCGAGCAGCGGACGGGGACCCTCGTGGTGCTGGTGGTCGATGCATCGGGCTCGATGGGGGCGCGCATGGCGGCGGCCAAGGGGGCGGTGCTGTCGCTGCTCCTCGACGCCTACCAGCGCCGCGACCAGGTGGCCCTGGTCGTCGTCGGAGGCGGTGGGGCCGACATCGTCCTGCGTCCCACCGGCTCGGTCGAGGTGGCCCGAGCCCGTCTGGAGAGGCTGCCCGCCGGCGGGCGCACCGACCTGTCGGCCGGCCTGCGCCTCGGCTCCTCGCTGTGCGCCGACCCCGCCGGCGACAGGTCCCCGCTCCTCGTCGTCATCACCGCCGGCCGGGCCACCGCCGCCCCTCACGACCAGGATCCGGTGGCCGCAGCCGAGGCCGAAGGAACCCTGATCCGCCGCCGCGGCATCTCAGCAGTGGTGGTCGACGTCGAGGACGGAAAGGCCCCCCTGGGCCTGGCCGTCCGCCTGGCCGAGGTCATGGGCGCCCGCCACCTCCGCCTCCCCGACCTGTCGGCCGGCGCCCTCGACGCCACCGTCCGCTCCGCCCTCGGTCGCTGAGACCGGTTCGACAGGACCGGTTGCCCGATCGGACGAGCCGATGCGGGCTCTTGGTGTTCGCTCAGGCGGTCGGCTGGGCCGTCGGGGTCCTGCGCAGGAAGACGAACCAGGTGACGGCGGCCAGGATCACGTAGGAGCCGAGGAAGACGCCCAGGGCGGGGACGGACCAGTCGGCGTGGGCGGCGGCGACGGCGACCTTGGCGGCCGGGGTCTTGGCTTCCTTCACGAGCGCGGCGACGCCCAGGTTGGCCTGGCGCAGCACCACCTGGATCAGAAATCCGCCAAAGGCGCCGATGGCACCGGCGATGCCTATGACCGCCGCCGCCCGTCGCTTGAACTCGACGGCCGCCTGCCTGGGGTCGAGGCCCTTCTCGGCGGCCTCGGCCCGCCCGATCCCGGCGAAGATCGAAGGGATCATCTTGTAGGTCGAGCCGTTGCCCATGCCGGCCAGCAGGAAGATCGCCATGTACGAGCCGAAGAAGGTGACGAAGCTGCGGTTGCGGACACCGACGATGGCCACCGCGGTGAACACGGCCATGCCGAGGAACACCGCGAGGGTGACGCGGGCGCCTCCGACCCGGTCCGAGAGCCATCCGCCGACCGGGCGGGACAACGACCCGATCAGGGCCCCCATGAAGCCGAGCCCGGCCAGGTAGGTGGCGATGAAAGGGTGGTTGATCAGGAACTCGGGGAACGTGTTCTTGATCACCAGCGGCAGGGCGAAGGAGAACCCGATGAACGAGCCGAAGGTGCCGATGTAGAGCAGGGACATGATCCAGGTCTGGGCGTACCGCAGGGACGCCACATAGGAGCTGGTGTCGGCCCTGGCCTGGGTGAGGCTGTCCATGTACAGCCGGGCGCCGACCACCCCGACGACCAGGAACGGCAGCCACATCAGCCCGGCGTAGGACATGTGCACCTGGTGCTTGGCCAGCTTCACCGCCGCCGCCGGGACCCCGATGATGAGCACCAGCGGCACGAACAGCTGGGCCGAGGCGACGCCCAGGTTGCCGCCCGCGGCGTTGAGGCCGAGGACGAAGCCCTTGCGCTTCTCCGGGTAGAAGAACGAGATGTTGGCCATGGACGATGAGAAGTTGCCGCCACCGAGCCCGGCGGAGGCGGCGCACGCCAGCAACACCCACAGCTGGGCGTTGTGGCTCTGGCCGGCCAGCCAGCCGCCCGGCACCACCACGGCCAGAAGCAGCGTCGGCACGAACAGCAGCAGCACGCTGGCCGTAGTCCACGCCCGGCCGCCGAAGCGGGGGATGGCGAAGGTGTAGGGGATCCGCAGGAACGAGCCCACCAGGTTGGGCACCGCCGTCAGCCAGAACAGCTCGGGCACCGACAGGGCGATGCCAATGTTGGCGAGGTTGATGACGACGATCGTCCAGATCACCCAGATGCTGAAGCCGACGTGCTCGGCGAACATCGACAGGGCCAGGTTCTTCTTGGCGATCCGCTTGCCCGTCGTCTCCCAGAAGACCTCGTCCTCGGGGTCCCAGTGGTCGATCCAGCGGCCGCGACGGCCGGCGGGGGCCGTGGCCCCTTCGGTCGGCGGCACCACGGTGATCGTGTCGAGCATCGCCGGGCTCATGCCCGGTCGCTGTCTGGCTGGGTCCTCGTTTCCATCTGGACGAGACAAGCCGGGCCGGGTGTTCGGCCCGTTGCCGGCCGATGAACGGCCGGCGACGAAAGCCGCAGGGCTCAGTCCGACCGGGGCTCGGCGTCGTGACCCTGGGCCACCCTCTGCGCCAGCTGGATGCGGGGCCCGAGGAGCTGGTCGATCCGGGCCAGGACGGCGTCGAAGCCGGCCTGGTCGGCGTCGGCCCGGCGGCTGGTGGCCTCGGCCAGCGCCACGAGGTGCGGCGTCAGCCGGTCACGGAGCGCCCGCATGTCGACCGCCGCAAGCTCGGCCTTGTGGGCGCCGTCCTGCACGGTCTCACGCAGGCCGGCCTGCACGGCCCGCAGGTGGTGCAGGGTCACCTCGCCGGCCTTGGCGGTGTCGACGACCTGGGCCCGGATGCCGGCCTGACCCTGCTCGATCCTGGCCATCTTCTCGTCGATCAGCTCGGCGATGGCGGCGACGGCCCGGTCCAGCCGGGCGGTCGTGGCCTTTGCCCCCTCGGCGGTCTGGGTGCCGAAGCTGGCCAGCGTCGCCCGCAGCGCCTCGGGGTTCAGCGCCATGACGGCCTCCTCGGCTGCGCTGGCCGAGCGGGCCGCCCGCTCGACCTCGGACAGCAGGGCGCTTGCCACCAGGGGCCCGACCTCGTCGATCCGCCCGGACACCGTCTCGATGGCTGACCGCTGGTCCCTACGGCCGGCTGCCACCTCCAGGACGATCATGTCCAGGCGGGCATCGTGGCTGAGCGACTCGACCGCCCCCCTGATGGCGTCCAGGCGTTCGGTCACAGCCGCGATCAGGCGCCCGTCCTCCACCTGGCGCACCTTCGACCCTGAGCCGCCAGCGACCAGCATGGCGCGCACCTCGGCCAACCCCTCCCCGGCCTGCTGGGCGCTGCGGGTCACCGCCGCGAGCAGGCCGGCGCTCTCCTGTCCGCCTGCGTCACAGAGCAGGTTCATGCCCTCCTTCATCGCCGCCTCGAGACGATCCGAGGTTGCCTGGACGGCGGCGAGGACATCGACCCGCAAGCCCTCGAACCGGGCACTCAGCGCCACCTGTCCCTCGGCCGTCCGGGCCCGGCTGCGGTCGAGGGCGCCCTCGGTCCGCTCCGCCAACGCGTCCAGCATCGATGCCACCCGGCTCTGGACGCCCCGGACCTCCTCGACGTTGCCGCTGGCCAGCGCCTCAATGCGGGCGGTGGCCTGCACCAGCCCGGTGACATCGGCACCGCCGGCATTGGCGCCGGCGGCCAGCACGGACTGGAGGCGTTCATCGACGGCCGCCAGCAGGGCCACGGTCTGATCCTCGCTGCGCCTGCTGGCGGCGGCGGACCTGACGTCGAGCTGCTCGATCCTGTCGAGGAGCAGGGCCAGGTCGGCGGCACGAGCCGTCTCCATCCGCCGCTCCACCGCGTCGATCGTCATCGACAGCGTACGGCTGAGGTCCTCGACCTGGGCCTGGCGAGCCCCGACCTCGGCGACCATCGTCGTGCGGGCATCGTCGCACTGGGCCCGCAGGACGTCGGCGCCGGCGACGAGGGCGACCTCGAGGGCGGCCACCTGATCGAGCAGGCGCGAGGAGTCGGTGGTGACCGTCGACTCGATCCACACCACCCCCTGCTCGACGGCGGCGGACATGGCCTGGCGGACCTCGTCGAGCCTTTCAGCCAGGTCGACGTCCGTCCTCGGCCGGACACGGTCGCCCAGGATGGCCACGGCCCGCCCGAGGCGCGCCACCTGCTCGTGCAGGGGGCTGATGCCCTCGGCCACGACCCGGGACACCACCGCCTCGAGCTCCTGGGTGCTCGGCGCGCTCCGGTCGGGGCGGTCGTCGCTCATGTGTTCCGGCTCACCGGGGCCATCTTGGCAAAGGTCGGGCGACGGCCTGCCCGCTGACCGGGGTAGCCCGCCCAGCGGGCGCTGAGCTCGACGGCCAGGGCGCCGCCGGCTCCGATCAGCAGGATCGGCAGCAGCAGGTTCCCCGGTATCTCAAGGGCGTAGTAGTGCCGCAGCCCCGGCACGACGAGCGACAGGACGGCCGAGCCCGCCATGGCGGCCAGCAGCACCAGCTTCCAGCCCGCCCACGGCCGGGCCAGCACCCCGAGCAGCCACAGAGCGGCCACCATGGCGCTGATGGTGGCCGCCGTCTGGCGCTGGTTCTTGGGCACGCTCTCCAGCGTGGCGACCAGGTAGGCCAGGAAGATCGCCAGCCCGATGGCCGTTCCGGATGGCACGGCGAGGCGCAGGACCCGGCGCAGAAAGCCCGGTCGGTGGCGCTCGCTGCTGGGCCCGAGGGCCAGGAAGAACGCGGGGATGCCGATCGTCAGGCTGCTTATCAGCGTCAGGTGGCGGGGGAGGAACGGGATCGGGAAGCCGGCCGCGGCGGTGGCCAGCACCAGCAGGAAGGCGTAGACGTTCTTGGCGACGAAGAGGTTGGCCACCCGCTCGATGTTGGCGATCACCCGCCTGCCCTCGCCCAGCACCTCGGGCAGGTGGGAGAAGCTGTTGTCGAGCAGGACGATCTGGGCCACGGCCCGGGTGGCCGGGGCCCCCGATCCCATGGCCACCCCGATGTCGGCGTCCTTCAGCGCCAGGGCGTCGTTGACTCCGTCGCCGGTCATGGCGACGGTGTGGCCCTGGGCCTGCAGGGCCCGCACGAACGACCTCTTCTGCTGGGGCGACACCCGCCCGAACACCGTCGTTGCCTCTACGGCGTCGGCCAGGCCCCCGGGGTCCTCGGGCAGCGTCCGGGCGTCGACCGGCTCGCCGACGTCGAGACCGACCTCGGCGGCGATGTGCCCGACGGTGCGCGGGTTGTCGCCGGACAGGACCTTGATGATCACGCCCTGCTCGGCGAAGTAGCGGAGGGTCTCGGCGGCGTCGGAGCGGATCCGCTCCTTCAAGGTGGCCAGGGCGACCGGCTCTAGCCCACCGGGCAGGGTGTCGCCGGCCAGCGGCGAGGATGACCGGGCCAGCAGCACCACCCGTCGGCCGGTGGCGGCCAGCGCCTGGACCTGGGTCCGCACCGGGTCGTCGGCGCCCAGCAGCACCTCGGGGGCGCCCAGCACCCACGACCCCTGTTCGGCAAAGGCGGTGGCCGACCACTTGCGGGCCGAGGAGAAGGCCACGCCGCCGGTGCGCCGCCAGCCTGCGGGGCTCGGCAGGGTTTCGGCTATGGCCCGGGCCGTGGCGTTGCCCTCAGGGTCGGCGGCGACCGCTCCGAGGGCGGCCGCGGCATCGTCCTGGCTCTTGTCGCCGGCGTTGCCGTCGTGGCCGTCCAGGCGGTGGAGGGCGTCGAAGCTGATGTCGCCCTCGGTGAGGGTGCCGGTCTTGTCGAGGCACACGACGTCGACCCGGGCCAGGGCCTCGACGGCCGGGAGCTCCTGCACCAGCACCTTCTGTCGGGCCAGCGTCACCGCCGCCAGCAGGAACGAGATGCTGGTGAGCAGCACCAGGCCCTCGGGCACCATGCCGACTAGGGCGGCCACGCTGCCGCTCAGCGCGTCACGCCAGCCGTCGGCGGTGCGCCACTGCGACCAGAGCAGGAGAGGCGTGATGCCGACGATCAGCCAGGTGGCGTAGGTGATGAGCCGGTCGATGGCGTCCTGCAGCTCGCTCCTGATGCGGGTGAACCGCTTGGCGTCACTGGCGATGCGGCGGGCGTAGGCGTCCTCGCCAACGGCGTCGGCGGTGAAGCAGCCGGTGCCGGCCACGACAATCGCCCCCGAGAGCACCCCGTCGCCGGCCGCCTTGGCCACCGGCTCGCTCTCGCCGGTCAGCATCGACTCGTCCACCTCCAGCCCGTCGATGCCGACCAGGGCCCCGTCTGCCGGCACCTGGTCGCCGGCCCGCAGCTCGACAACGTCGTCGCGCACCACCTCCTCGACCGCCACCTGGGCGGTCACGCCGTCCCGCCGCACCCGGGCGGTGGGGGCGTTCAGCACGGCCAGGCGGTCCAGGGTGCGCTTGGCCCGCGTCTCCTGGACGATGCCGATGAGGGCGTTCGTCACCACCACGCCGAAGAAGGCGACGTCCTGGTAGCGACCGGTGGCCAGGGTGACCACGGCCAGCGCGCTCAGCAGGGCGTTGAAGCGGGTGAAGACGTTGGCCCGCAGGATCTCGCTGACCGTGCGGCTGGTCCGCTCGTCGACCCGGTTGACCTGGCCCCGGGCCACCCGCTCGCCCACCTCGGCGCCGGTGAGGCCGTCCTGCCGCGTCGGCCCGGCAGGGGGCGCGGCGGCATCAGGATCGGCGTGCGGGGCTGGGGGAGACGGGGGAGCGGAGGAGGCCTCGACGGGGGCGAGATTACGGGCCGAGGGGCCGAAGGTGACGGCGGCGGGGGCCCGGCGGCGAGGCACCGGCGCCGCCGGTCATTCCGCCCGCAGCTCCTCGGCCCGTGCCTTCTCCTCCTTCAGCTCTTCTGTCTGCAGCTCCTCCGCCACCTCGTCGGTGGGCGAGGCGGTGACCCGGGCGGCATCGGTGTCGGAGTAGCGGGCGGCCGGGTAGGTGCCCGAGTCGACGGCGTCATAGGTCCAGTCCGGCTGCTTCTCCAGCTGGTGCTCGTCCAGGATCGCCCGGCTCTCGGCGAACCCGACGACTGGGAGCACCGGGTAGCGGGGAGAGCCCGGGACCCGCCCTTCGATGTGGGAGGTGAACGAGCCGGGGAACAGCTGGACCAGCCGGCCCACCACGGTCTCCTGCTGGCCGGCGAGGGCGCAGCGGGCCCGCTCGCCTACCCGGCGCAGGCGGTCCTGGATGTCGGCGAAGTCGCTCGGGTCGGGTTGGCCGGCGCGGACCCGGTCGAGCACGGCGGCCAGCGCCAGCCCTTCGGACTTGCAGGGCGTGCACTGCCCGCACGACTCGATGGCCAGGAAGTGCGACACCCCGGCGGCCACCGCGGCGATGTCGGTGGTGTCGTCCAGCACGATGAAGCTGGCGCTGCCGAGGGCCGAGCCGATGGCCTTCATGTCCTCGTAGGTGAGCGGCGTGTCGAGGTCGGCCACCGGGATGGGCGAGCCGGAGGCGCCGTTCAGCACGGCGATGACGTGGTCGCCCTGCACGCCGCCGGCCGCTTCCTCGACCAGCCAGCGCAGCGTGGTGCCGAGGGCGACCTCGACCACGCCGGCCTTGCGCACCTGGCCGGTGAGTGTGGCCACCAGGGTGCCCGGCGAGTCCTTCGTGCCGTGCTGGCGGAACCAGGCCGGGCCGTTCAGCACGATGCCCGGGACGTTGGCCAGCGTCTCCACGTTGTTGATGAGGGTCGGCTCGTTCACCTCGACGCCCTGCTGCCACGGCACCGACACCCGGGGCAGCGGGGGCCGACCGTCGACGACCTCGAGCAGGCCGGTCTCCTCGCCGAACAGGTACGACGACGGTCCCTCAACGACATCGAGGGCGATGCCGCCGGGCAGATCGCTCGCCGCCATCTCCTCCAACGCGGAGCGGATGCGGGCCACCTCGTCGGTGAAGGCGGCCTTGGTGGCCACCACCACACGATCGGAGCCGACGGTGACCGCGGCGATCAGCGCCCCCTCGATGACCCGGTACGGGTCGGCCCGCAGGATGGCGTGGTCCTTCCAGGTGCCGGGCTCGCCCTCGGCCGCGTTGACGATGACGGTGAGCCGCTCGCCGGGCGCCCGGTTGCTCACCACCGTCCGCCACTTCTGACCCGTGGGGAAGCCGGCGCCGCCCCGGCCCCGGAGCCCCGAGTCGATGACGGTGGCCAGCACGGCGTCGCCGCCGGCGGCCCGGGCCGCCTCCAGCGCCTGGCCGCAGCCGGCGGCAATGGCCGCCGAGAGGTCGACCACCGGCTCGAGGGGAAGGACGCGCGTGACGAAGGTCATGGCCTGGTGCTACCCCCTGCCGGGCCTCAGGTCAAAGCCTGGGGCTGGTGGGGCTGCTGCTAGCGTTGGGGCCACTGTGGCTACGACCCGCTCGTCCACGAAGCCCCGCGCCAAGCCGAACCCGGTCCCCAAGGCAGCGTCGCAAGCGGCAACGAGGGCAGCGTCGAAGGCGCCGTCCAGGGCGGCGTCGAAGACGCCGTCCCGGGCCACGGTGAAGGTGGGCGCCAAGGCCGGGACGAGCCGCCGGGTCTCCGACGACACCTGGGGCCTGGTGCTGCTGGTCGTCGCTGCCCTGGTCGCCCTGGGAACCTGGGTCGAGCTCACCGGGCCGGTGGGCCGGGGCGCCCGGGCCGGCCTCACCGCCCTGGTCGGCTGGAGCGCCATCGCCGTGCCCGTGGTGATGGCGGCGTGCGGCTGGGCGCTGGCCCGGGGTCGGGGCCGGGCCCTGGCCGGCCGGCTGTCCTTCGGGGGATCGCTGATCGTGCTTGGCTCAGCCGGGCTGTCGCATCTGGCTTCGGGGCGGGAGGCCGGTGCCCCGGTGAGCGAGCTTGCCTCGGCCGGTGGTCTGGCCGGCGCCGGCCTGGGTGCCCCCCTGCGGGCCGCCCTGTCCGTCTGGGGCGGCAGCCTCGTGCTCCTGGTCCTGCTGGCCGGCGGCCTGCTGGTGGTGACCGGAACGCCCGTGGCCCAGGCCATCCATGGTCTAGGCGGCTTCCTCCGCAACGCGCTGGGCGCGGCCCGCCGGGCCAGGCGGGCCACCACCCCGGCGGCGCCCTATGACCAAGAGCGGGACGGCGGAGCGGGAGGCACTGGGCCAGAGCGGCCCTTCGGAGCGGGAGGCACTGGGCCCGAGCGGCCCTTCGGAGCGGGGAACGCGGCGTCGATCGGTGGGGACGATCTTGGCCCGGGTCGCAAGCGGGGCCGCACCAAGGGCTCGGGCCAGACCACCGATGACGAGGGCCGGCCGGCGGTCGAGATGGTGGTGGCCGAACAGACGGCGCCGACGGCGGGCAGCCAGTTGGCTGGCGGCCAGTTGGCTGGCGGCCAGCAGCATCACCTCGAACTCGGTCCGGCCGCCGAGCCCGGGGCCTGGAAGCTGCCGCCGCTCTCGCTGCTCGAGCTGTCGAAGAGCGAGGCCGTGGACACAGCCGAGATCGAGCGCCGGGGGCGGGTGCTTGAGGACGCCCTGGCCCAGCACGGCGTGGCCACCCGCCTGGTGAACATGGCGATCGGGCCCACCGTCACCCGCTACGAGCTGGAGCTCGGGCCGGGCGTCAAGGTGGCCCGGGTCACCAGCCTCCACAAGGACATCGCCTACGCCATGGCCGCCCCCGACGTGCGCATCCAGGCGCCGATCCCCGGCAAGTCGGCCATCGGCGTCGAGGTGCCCAACGCCCGCCGCCAGGTGGTGCGGGTGGGCGACGTCCTGGGCAGCGTCGAGGCCCACCGCGACTCGGCCGTGCTCACCGTGGCGCTGGGCCGCGACATCGCCGGCCGCCCCACCCTGGCCAACCTGGCCACGTTCCCCCACGTCCTGATCGCCGGCCAGACCGGGGCGGGCAAGTCGAGCGGCATCAACGTGCTGCTGGCGTCGATCCTGGCCCGGGCCACACCCGAGCAGGTCCGCCTCATCCTCATCGACCCCAAGCGGGTCGAGCTGGGCCAGTACAACGGCGTCCCCCACCTGCTCACCCAGGTCGTCACGAACCCGAAGAAGGCGGCCAACGCCCTGTCGTGGGCCGTGACCGAGATGGAGCGGCGCTACGACCTGCTGTCCGAGGTCGGCTGCCGGGACATCAGCGCCTACAACGAGGCGTGGGACCGCGGCGACCTGCGCCAGGAGCCTACCTACCCCGGTCATGAGCCGGTGCAGCTGACCCGCCTGCCGTTCATCGTCGTGGTCATCGACGAGCTCGCCGACCTGATGATGGTGGCGGCCCGCGACGTCGAGGAGTCGATCTGCCGCCTGGCGCAGATGGCCCGGGCCGTGGGCATCCACCTGGTGATCGCCACCCAGCGGCCGTCGGTCGACGTCATCACCGGCCTGATCAAGGCAAACATCCCGTCGCGCATCGCCTTCTCCGTCTCGACCGCCACCGACAGCCGGGTGATCCTCGACCAGATCGGGGCTGAGAAGCTGGTTGGCAGGGGCGACATGCTGCTTCTCGGCGCCGCCTCGTCGATAGCCGCCCGCATCCAGGGGGCGTGGATCGAGGCCAGGGAGACCGCCGCCCTGGTG
>JBBSHM010000006.1:0-63891 GCA_038253125.1 Acidimicrobiales bacterium | reverse complement strand
TCACGCACAAGCTCATCCCGGCCGGCGACCTGAGCTGGGTCGAGCGGGCCCTGGTAGGGGAACGGCGAGTGCGAGGGATCCACCTCGGCCAGCGTACCGGAAACCCGAACCGGCAAGGTACCGTAATACAGAACTATGTCAGCACCTCCGCTGGCGTGGGTAGGGACAACGTGGGAGGAGCTGCGATGAACCGGTTGGCCGACGAGAGCAGTCCTTACCTGCGCCAGCACGCCGACAACCCGGTCGACTGGTGGCCGTGGGGGGCGGCGGCCTTTGCCGAGGCCGCCGAGCGGGACGTGCCGGTGCTGCTGTCGATCGGCTACTCGGCCTGCCACTGGTGCCACGTGATGGCGCACGAGTCCTTCGAGGATGCCGCCACCGCCGCCGTTGTGAACGAACTGTTCGTCTGCGTGAAGGTCGACCGGGAGGAGCGGCCCGATGTCGACGCCCTGTACATGGACGCGCTCATGGCGATGAGCGGCTCGGGCGGGTGGCCCATGACCGTCTGGTGCACGCCCGATGGGCGGCCGTTGCTGGCCGGCACCTACTTCCCGAGGCAGGGGGGCCAGGGTCGACCGTCATTCGTCGAGGTGTGCCAGGCCGTGGCCGGGGCCTGGCGGGAGCAGCGGCCGGCGCTGGAGCAGCAGGCCGATCAGCTGCGAGATGCTCTGGTGGAACGTTCCAGCTTGAATGCGGCGGCGGTGAAGGTGCCCGTGAAGGTGGCGGACGGCGGGGCCGCCGATCGGAGTGCGGTCGATGCCGCCCTGCGGGCCGTGGCCGACAGCTTCGACGTAGAGCACGGCGGGTTCGGGCGGGCCCCCAAGTTCCCCCAGCCGTCGTGGCTCGAGCTGGCCATGCGTGGTGCGGCGGCATCGCCGGGCGGGACCTTGGAGACAGCGGTGCGGGTGACCCTCGATGCCATGGCTTCGGGCGGCATCTACGACCACCTGGGAGGCGGCTTCGCCCGCTACTCCACCGACCGGCGGTGGCTCGTTCCCCACTTCGAGAAGATGCTGTACGACCAGGCCGGGCTGCTGAGGGCCTACCTCCATGGCTGGCAGCTTTACGGCGTGGCCGCCTGGCGCCAGGTGTGCGAGGAGGTCGTGGCTTACGTGGAGCGTGATCTCGCCCAGCCCGAGGGCGGGATCTCCTCAGCCGAGGACGCCGACTCCGAGGGCGAGGAGGGCCGCTTCTACGTCTGGCCGCTGGACGAGCTGCGCCGGGTCGGGGGCGACGTCGCCGTGGCCTGGTACGGGGCGTCGGCCGGCGGCAACTGGGAGGGAGCCAACATCCTGTGGCGGCCCGGGCGGGGCGGCCTGGTGCGCCCGCCCGAGGTCGAGGCGGCCCGAGCCCGGCTCCTCGAGCGCCGCTCGCACCGGGTGCGCCCGGGCCTGGACGACAAGGTCCTGACCGAGTGGAACGCCATGTGGGCGGCGGCTCTGGCCGAGGCGGGCCTGGTCCTGGGCCGGCCCGACTGGGTGGCAGCGGCCGAGGGCAACGTGGCCTTCCTCCACCAGGCCCTGCGGCGGCCGGACGGCCGCTGGCTGCGCTCGTGGCAGCGCGACGGCGGTGGGCGCCATCTGGCCGTGGCCAACGACGTGGCCTGGGTGGTCGAGGCCTGCACCCGGCTGGCCGAGGCTACCGGCCGCGTCGCCTGGCTGGCTCGGGCGACCGACGCCGCCGGCCAGCTGCTCGACCGCTACGAGGACACGGCCGGCGGTGGGGTCTTCACCGTGGCCTCCGACGGCGAGCAGCTGCTGGCCCGCCAGAAGGACGTCTATGACGGCGCCACCGCCTCGGCCAACAGCGTGGCCGCCTCGGCCCTGCTGCGGCTCGGCGCCCTAACCGGCGACGCCCGCTGGACCAATGCCGCCCACCGGGTGCTCGACGCCCTGACTCCCCTCCTGGTCGCGGCCCCGACGGCCGTCACCGGAGCGGCGGCAGCTCTGGCGTCGGTGCTCGCCGGGCCCCTCGAGGTCGTGGTGACCGGCTCGCGACCCGACCTGCTGAGGGCCGCCGTTCAACCCTTCCGGCCTGACCGGGTGGTGGCCTGGGGTGAGCGCGGAACAGGCCCGCTGTGGGAGGGCCGGGACGAGGAGGACGTCGCCTATGTGTGCCGGTCGTACGCCTGCGAGCGGCCCGTGTCCACCCCTGGGGAGCTCACCGCCCTCCTCTGAGGACGTTCCCACCTGGACCCTTAGCTGGGGCAGCCGATACCTGCGATGCCGCCTGGGCGCGGGCGGCGCGGCCTAGAAGGCAGAGAAGCGTCGGCGCTTGACGGTCGTGCGACCCTGGTCGTCCTGGACGAGCTCGTGCGTGGCGCCCGCCGGCAGATGTCCGTTTTCATCCGGCTCCGCCGCCTCACCCCGGGCGATCAGGCCGGCTACAAAGGCCTGCTCGGCCCCCTCCACGCTGCCGGCGTCCGGTAGTCCGGCGTCTAGCCCGCCAGGTCCCTCTGCCTCTAGGTCTCCAGCTTGACCGTCAACCTGCATCGCCCGCCCAGATTACCGGGAAGGCGTCATCTCCGGGGACGTCACCGTCGAAAAGGCTCATCCCGGAGACCGCATCGCCGGCGACCCGTCATCAACGGAAGACGTCGAACCCGCAGTCGACGCTGCGGCGGACGAGGACCAGGGCGTCGCCCTCCCGGACCACGGCGTGGCTCAGGTGCGACACAGGACGGCTATCGGGGCCCCGGCCGCCGGCGACGGCGGTGACGTCGACCTTGTCCCGGCGGAACAGGTCCTCGACCAGCGAGCGGGCGGCCTCATCGGGAGACGGAGACGCGGCGCCGTCGACATCAGGCCCCGAGCCGACCACGCTGAAGCGCTTCGTCTCGGCCAGCGCCGGCACCAGCAGGTCCTCGCCCAGGCCGTAGCGCCCTCCGCCCAGTGGCACCAGAGGCCGCAGCTCGCCGCCGCCGGTGACGGCCCGGGCCCGCACGACCGGCGCACCCTGGGGCGAGGCTGCCACTGCGTTGGCTGACCCGAGCGAGAGGATGCCGTGCTTGACGAACGCCCCCTTCAGCGCCTGGGTGTAGCGCCCCTGAAAGCGGTTGGCGTCCGCCTCGATCATGTGGGCGGCGAACTGGCTGTAGTAGCTGGGCACCAGCGGCGAGGCGGTGATGGCGTCTATCAGCAGGGCGCCAGCGTCGAGGCTGGCTTGCTGCAGCCCGGGCGAGTCGAGCCGGGCCTGGAGGGCGTGAATGCCGGCGAGCGCCTCGAGGAAGCCGCCGGTGAACACCCGCGAGAACGAGTGGGGCTCCGAGCTGAGCGTGGCCGCCGGGCCCGACGGGGGCAGCGTTGTCGGGTCCCGGTAGAACAAGACGTTCACGGCGTTGCGCAGGCAGTCGGGCTCGACCACCTCGGGCCGCAGCTGGCGGATGGCCCACCCCAGCTGCTCGGCCATGCGGGACAGGCGCGACGTGCGGTAGAGGTGGCCCGACGTCTCGGTGAGGACCAGGTCGCGCAGCGAGGGGAGCTGCAGCCCGACGAGCAGGGCGCTCATGTCGCCGAACGACTCGTGAAAGGCGCCGGCCTCGATGAACGAGGCGTCCCACAGCTGCGGTCGCAGCGCGTCGAGGATGGCATGACCGAGCTCGTGGGAGCACACGTCGGGGCTCTCGCCCGAGAAGACGGGCCGCCCCCCGACGCTGGCGTGGAAGAAGTGGAGGCCGTTGCGGTCGTAGTAGGCGTTCAGGTCCTCGCCGTCGTCCAGTGCGACGGGGAGCCGCTTGCCGTTCGAGGGGTACCAGGTGACGCCCTTGGGCAGCAGCGAACTCCACAACGTCGTGCTGCGCTGAAGGGCCTCGGCCGCCGCCCAGTGCCGGAACTCAGCGGTGCCGGGCTCGTACAGGCCGGCAGGCGGAGCCGGCCCATCGGTCACGATGGTGGTGGGAAGCGTCCCCCTGGCCAGGTCGGGGACCGCGGCCTCCACGGGTTGCACCCCACGGTCGGGGCTTCCCGGGTCGTCCTGCCAGCACCGCACCGTCTGGACGGGGCGCTTGGTCGCCTTCCTCGCCGTTACCGGCTTTGCTCCCCTGATGGCCATGGTCGCCCTTTCGCTCGTCTGCTAACCCAAGCAGTGCAGCACATCTGAGCGGCCGGCGCCCGATCGCGTCGAGGGACCGAGCTGGATCCACCACCTGGGCGGCGGGACCGGCAACGATGGCAGAGTGCGCACGATGGTCGAGCAGCCTCGCCGGACCGCCGAGGCCGGGGTCGAGCTGCGGTTGCTGGTGCTCAGCGTGTCGTCCCTCGGACTGGCGGCAGTGGATCTCGGCTCGGGTGCGGTGGTGCGCACGGGTTCAGACCGCCTCAAGGGCCTGACCCTGCGCCCCTACGACGTGGTCACCGCCCAGCTGGCGGCCGGCGCCGAGCCGCCCGACCGCACCCAGCCCGAGGCGGTGGCCCTGGTCGCCGCCCCCCGCCCGGTCGACCGCCTCGCCCCTCGCCGGGCCGAGCGGTGGCTGCGCCCCCTGCTCCACCCCGAGTGGGCTCAGCTCCTGGGCTTCGCCGGGCCCTCGATCCCGTTCTGGGAGCTCGACGGCGGCCGACCCTCGGTGGCGGTCGTCCCCGCCGCCGCCACGATCGGCTTCGGGGACGACGGCCTGCTGCACTGCCGGTTCCTGTGGCGCAACCTCGTCCACGACCTGCCGGTGGCGGCCAGCCGCACCATACGCCCCGAGAGCCAGGCGAGCCGTATCGTCGTCGCCCTCACCCCACCGGTCGAGGGCCACTGCTACAAAGTCGTCACCGGCCTCCTCTGACCGTCCAGGTCGTCGAGAGTTCAGAGGTCAGCGGGGACGTTTATGTTGTGGAGCTCGGCGGCCGTGGCCGGGACCGGCGTAGGCGACAGCAGGTCGAGGAGGGCCTGGAGGCGGAGCGTGCCGGCCGCCAAAAGCTGATCGGCGGCCGCCAGGGTCGCCAGGCGGTGATAGCGGGCGCAGAGGGGCTGGGCCCGGCCGTCGGGATCGACCGCCACCGAGGGGGCCGCCACCAGGCGGGCCAGCACGGGGCCGGCGCCCGGGAGGTCGCAGGCGAGCACCAGCACCTCGTCGGATCCGAGGGCGGCAAGGCCCGTGGCCAGGGCGTTCAACGGGCAGTCCGGTCCGACCCGGTCGTGCAGCGACGGGACGGGCAGCGGGACCTCCGGTCGACCCACCACGATCACCTGCGCGCATCGGCCAGCGAGGAGGGCGAACGCCCGCTCCACCAACGTCACCCCCTCGAAGGCCACCGTGGCCTTCGGCTGACCAAAGCGCACTCCGCTCCCACCCGCCAGCACCAGGCCATGAGGCCGCTCGAGTCGGGCGGTCAAACCCACGGCGGGCGTAGACCCCTGATGAGCGGGAGGCGGTCGTCGCTGAGGGTCACCGGGCTGGCTAGCCATTCCGTTCGTTCCGGCGCCGGCCGTGGCGCCGCTCCAGAGCGGTGCGGAAGCGGTCGGTGGCCAGGGCGGCGGCCGTCGACTGGTAGGCCGCTTCGGCTATCTCGCCCCACTTGTCACGGCGCAGGAAGTTGAAGCCGTGGAGAGCCACCTCGGCGGCGGTGGGGCGCATCAGCAGCACGTCGACGCCGCGGGCCTTGGCTGAGGCCGTCTCGTTGCTCACCCACCGGCTCGGCATCCGCCGCACAAGCTGGTGCACCCGGTCCGGCGGGTCGTCGGGTGTGTAGGCCATCGGCACGACGCCTATCACCAGGTCGCATCCCGCCTTCACCGCCAGGTCGAGGTGGGTGGTGGAGTCGATGCCACCGTCCACCAGCACCCGGCGCCCCAGGCGGACAGGAGCGAAGACGCCCGGAACGGCGCACGACGCCATGACGGCCACGGGCAGGGCGACCTGGGGCGAACCCGGACGGCCGAAGACCACCCGCCGCCCGCTGACGGTGTCCACCGCCGACAGGTACAGGTCGCGATCGGGCCACGCCTCGCTCAGGTTCTCGGCGAAGATCTCGTTGGACGACGACATGGTGAGCATCCCGCTCGGCAGCACCCAGTCGAGGCCGGGCAGGTGCGGCATCGGCCAGCGCACCAGCGAACGCCCCAGGATCCAGCCCGATCCGGCCATCCGCAGGACGGCGTCGAGGGGCGAGCCGAAGGCCGGCGGCAGCAACTCGTCACGGCGGCGGGTCGCGTCCTCCTCGGTGGCGCCCAGCAGGTTGGGCTGCTCACCCCGGGCCGAGCGCCACAGGTCCTCGACGCTCCAGCCGCAGCGCAGGTGGGCGGCGACGATCGAGCCGGCCGAGGTGCCGACCAGCAGGTCGGCCTCGGCGGCGTCGACGCCGCCCAGCTCGGCCAGCGCCATCAGGACGCCGGCCTCGTAGGCCAACCCCACCGTGCCGCCGGCGCCGAGGACGATCCCCAGCTTGCGGCCCCGGACCGGGCGCGGGCTCAGCGGGGGCCGTGCTTGGCGGCCAGCGGCTCGGCCATGGCCCAGCCAAAGGCCACGAGTACGTCGCCGCGCTCAAGGTCAAGCGGCTGGAAGAAGGCGGTCACGTCGTCGCCCACCGCCCCGGGCTTGGCCGCCTCGAAGTCGAAGACGCCGACGGGGGAGCCGTCGCCGGTGATCACAAACGCACGGTCGTCGATGCGACCGTCGGCGGCGAACCGCTTGGCCAGGCGCCGACTCCAGGCCCGCTCCTCGCCGGTCAGCTTGTGGCCCGGCCGGGGGCAGATGTCCTCCAGGCCCTTGAAGGCGACGAACGCCGAGGCGGTGATCATCCTGGTGCCCACCAGCACGTCCTCGTCGGGGAAGGCCAGCACGGCCCGCCGGTACTGGTCGCCGATCACGGCCCGCAGCACCGTGTCGCGCTTGGCGGTGCGCCGGAACGACGACAGCCCCCACAGGCACGACGGCGTGCCGCCGATCCGCTCCAGGGTGCAGAAGCCGAACCCGCACAGCTTGGAGCCGTCGCGGGCCTGGGTGATGAGCACCCACTCGTCACGGGCCTTTGAGAGGAGCCCGATGTCGTAACCCGCGGGGCCGCCGACGCAGATGTCGGCCATCTCAGACAGCTCCCCGTCGGAGAGGGCGGTGCAGTCCTTGGTCTCGACCTCGATCGCCATCGTCGCGTTGTCACTCCTTGTCGTGAATGCCCGTTCGATGATAGACGCGGCCGACCACCAGCCGTCAGTGGGTGTGCGGAGGGCGGCTACACCAGGCAGTCGGGGCCGAACAGGACCCGCAGCTCGCCGAGGAGGGAGCCCCGGAGGTCGACGGCGAAGCCGGGCGGCAGGCGCAGCACCAACGAGTCGACGTGGAGGAACACCGCGGAATCCCCCGGGTGCTCCAGCAGCAGCAGCTTCAGGCGGTCGACCAGGTCGTCGCTCAGCTGGCTTGTCGGCAGCCGCAGCCGCAGCGGCGGGCCACCGTCGAGCACCAGGTCGGGGACCCTCACCTCGAGGCAGATCATCGACGGCTCGTCGTCGCGGGTGTCGAGCCGGCCCTTCACGCACACCACGGCGTCGTCTACGAGCAGGTGCCCGATGTCGGCCATGGTGCGGGGGAAGACCAGGACGTTGATCGCCGACTGCAGGTCCTCGAGGCAGAAGGTGGCCATCTGCTCGCCCCTGCGGGTGTACTTGCGGGCCAGGCCGGTGACCACGCCGCCGACCCAACGGCTGTCGGTGCCCCGACCGCCGTAGGCGCCGCTCTCGGCCGCCGGCTGCTCCCGCAGCTCGGCGATGGTGCAGTCGGTGGCCCGCTTCAGCGCCCCTTCACAGCCGAGCAGGGGATGGTCCGAGAGGTAGAGGCCCAGCATCTCCTTCTCGTGGGCCAGGCGCTCCTTCTTGTCGAACTCGACGTCGGGGATGGGCACCCGGGTGTCGTCGAAGCCCCCACCCATGCCGGCCGGATCGCCGAACAGGCTCATGATGCCCTGGTCGTCCTCCTTGCGCTGCTGCAGCGTGCGGTCGACCACCTGCTCGAAGACCGAGAGCAGGCCCCGGCGGGGGTGGCCGAGCTTGTCGAACGCGCCCGCCTTTATGAGCGACTCGAGGGTGCGCTTGTTGAGGGCGAGCGGGTCCACGCGCTGGCAGAAGTCGTAGAAGTCGGCGAACGGCCCGTTCCGCTCACGCTCCTCGACCACCTTGGTGGTCAGCCCCTCGCCCACGTTGCGGATGGCCGATAGGCCGAAGGGGATGGTTCCGGTGCCGCCGGGGACCGTGGTGTCGACGCTGGCCGGGTCGACGTCGGCCACGAAGTCCGAGGCTGATGCGTTCACGTCGGGCACCTCGACCTCGATGCCCATCGTGCGGCACTCCGACAGGTAGATCGCCGTCTTGTCCTTGTCCTCCTTCACCGAGGTGAGGAGGGCTGCGAAGTACTGCACGGGATAGCTGGCCTTCAGCCACGCCGTCTGATAGGCGACGAAGCCGTAGCCGACCGAGTGGCTCTTGTTGAAGGCGTAGTCGGCGAACGGCTCGATCATGTCGAACAGGTCGTTGCCGAGCTTGGTGCCGTAGCCCGTGGCATCGCAGCCGGCGACGAACTTGGCCCGCTCCCGGACCATGATCTCGCGCTTCTTCTTGCCGGCGGCCTTGCGGAGGTTGTCGGCCTCCTCCATGGTGAACCCGGCAAAGAGCCGGGCCAGCTGCATCATCTGCTCCTGGTAGACGCACAGGCCGTAGGTGGCGCCCAGCACCTTCTCGGCGTCGGGGTGGAAGTAGGCGACGGGCTTGCGGCCGTTCTTGCGGTCGGCGTAGTCGTTGTGCATGTTGGCGGCCATTGGCCCCGGCCGGTAGAGGGCGGTGAGGGCGGCGATGTCGTCGAAGCTGGTGGGCGCCAGGGCCCGGATCAGCGCCCGCATCGGCCCTCCCTCGAACTGGAAGACCCCGATCGTGTCGCCCCGGCGCAGCATCTCGAACGTCCGGTCGTCGTCCAGGGCCACCCCGTCGACATCCGGGCGGCGGCCCAGCGTCTGCTCGCACTGGTCGAGCGTCATCTCGATCACGTCGAGGTTGCGCAGGCCCAGGAAGTCCATCTTCAAAAGGCCCAGCTCCTCGACCCCGCCCATCTCGTACTGGGTGACTATGGGAGCCTGATCTATGGGATTGGACCCGTCGGGCTTGCGCTGGATGGGGAGGTGCTCGGTGAGGGGCCGGTTGGTGATGACCACCGCCGCGGCGTGGATCGAGTCGCCCCGCCGCAGGCCTTCAAGGCCGCGGGCCACGTCGACGACCTTGCGCACGTCGGGGTCCGAGTCGTACATGGCCCGCAGCTCGCCCGCCGCCCCGAAGCCGTCGGCAAACTTCTCCTGGCGCTCGAAGCAGGCCCATAGCGGGGTGTCCCGGCCCATCACCAGCGGCGGCATCGCCTTGGCCGCCCGGTCACCCACCGAGTAGGGCAGGCCGAGCACCCGGGCGGCGTCACGCACCGCGGCCCGGGCCTTTATCGTCGAGAAGGTGATGATCTGGGCCACGTGGTCCCAGCCGTAGCGCTCGGCGGCGTAGCGGATCATCTCGCCCCGGTAGCGGGAGTCGAAGTCCATGTCGATGTCGGGCATCTGCTTGCGGGCCGGGTTCAGGAAGCGCTCGAACAAAAGGTCGTAGCGGATGGGGTCGAGGTCGACGATCTTCAGGCAGTACGACACGCACGAGCCGGCCGCCGACCCCCGCCCCGGACCGACCCGGATGTTGGACGAGCGGGCGTGGCGGATGAGGTCCCACACCACCAGGAAGTAGGCGGAGAAGCCCATGTCCTCGATGACGCCGAGCTCGTGGTCGATGCGCTGCTGCACCTCGGCGCCGTAGGCCGGGCCGTAACGGTCGCGGGCGCCGTCCTCGACCAGGTGGCGCAGGTAGCCGGACTGGCTGGTGAAACCCTTCGGCAGTGGGAACTCGGGCAGCTGGGGCTTGCCGAACTCGATCTCGACCTCGGCCCGCTCGGCGATCCACAGGGTGTTGTCGCACGCCTCAGGCAGCTCGGAGAACAGCAGGCGCATCTCGGCCGCCGACTTCAGGTAGTGCTGGTCGCCGTGGAAGCGCAGGCGGTTATCGTCGGCCAGCAGCGACCCGGTCTGCACGCAGAGCAGGGCGTCATGGGCCAGGGCGTCGGACTGATGGACGTAGTGGCCGTCGTTGGTGGCCAGCAGCGGCGCCTTTATGCGGCGGGCGAGGGCCAGCAGCTGAGGGTTGGTCCGGCGCTGCTCGGGGATCCCGTGGTCCTGCAGCTCGACGAACATCGAGTCGCGCCCGAAGATGTCCTGCAGCCGGGCCGCCCGCCTGGCGGCCAGTGCCTCATCGCCCTGCAGCAGCGCCTGCAAGACCACACCTCCGAGGCAGCCCGTGGTGGCGATGATCCCCCGGTGGTGCTGTTCCAGCAGCTCCCAGTCGACCCGGGGCTTGTAGAAGTACCCCGACAGGAAGGCCTCGCTGGAGAGCTTCATGAGGTTGCCGTAGCCCTCGGTGGTCTCGGCCAGGGCGGTTAGGTGGTAGTAGAGCTTGTTGCCGCCCTCGGCGTCGCCGCCTGAGTCGTCGACCTTGCCGCCGCTGCGCCGGGGACGCTCGTGCCGGCTCTGCGCCGCCTGGTACAGCTCGGCGCCGATGACCGGCTTGATCCCCTGGGCCCGGCACGCCTTGTAGAACTCGAGCACCCCGTACATCACGCCGTGGTCGGTGATCCCGAGGGCCGGCTGCCCGTCAGCCACCGCCGCCGCCACGACCTCCTGCACCCGGGAGGCCCCGTCGAGCATCGAGTACTCGGTGTGCTGGTGCAGGTGGGTGAAGGACCCGGCCACGACCCTCTTCCTGTGGACAAGCTGTGGGTGGACTACACGGGTGTGATTAGACGACGGTAGCAGCGGCGCCGGGCCGAAGGTCCGCCGCCGCTACCGTCCTGGCATGGCGACGACGCCCGAGCCGAGACCGGCCGCCGAGGAGGCGCTGGCGGCCCGCAACGCCGAGCTTGCGGCCTGGGCCGAGCGTTCCAGGCACGACCTGATGACGCCCCTGGCCGTGATCAGCGGCATGGCTCAGACCCTTGAATCGGCTTGGGACCGCCTCAGCGCCGCCGAACGGGGCCGCATCCTGGCCTCGATCAGGAGCCAGGCGGCACGGGCCACCGACATGCTCGAAGAGGGATTCGCCATCGCCCGGACATCTGCCCCTGATAAATAAACAGACCTGAGCTGCGGCACCCTCAGAGGTAGGTGCCGGTGCGCTCTTCGGCGGGGGCGGGGAGGCTGCGGCGGCGCATCTCCTCCATCTGGCGCTCGGCGGCCTGCTGGGCGAACAGGGCGGCCTGGATGCCGTGGAACAGGCCCTCGAGCCAGCCGACGAGCTGGGCCTGGGCGATGCGCAGCTCAGACTCGGACGGGGCCTCGTCGTCGAAGGGGGTGGTGAGGGTGGCCAGCTCGGCGGACAGGTCGGGCGAGAGGCCCTGGGACAGCTCGCGGATCGACGTCTCGTAGATCTCCTTCAGGCGGGCCCTGCTCTTCTCGTCGAGGGGCGCCGTGCGCACCTCGTCGAGCAGCTGCTTGATCATCGAGCCGATCCGCATCACCTTGGCCGGGTGCTCAACGAACTCCCCCGTCCGCTCGGGCCGGGCCTCCTCGACCGCCGGCTCTGCGACCTCCTGCGGTGACAGGCCGCCCTCGTCTGGTGCGGGCGGGACCGGCTCGGTGATGTCGCTCATCCGCCGTAGCATCCCACCTGGTGAAGGTGTCGACGCGCGGGGACTACGCCAGCCGGGCGCTGTTGTCCCTCGCCCTCCACGCCAACGGCGGCACCCCCACCTCGGTGCGCGACATCGCCGACCGCACCGGGTTGCCCCAGCCCTACCTCGAGCAGATCCTGCTGGCCCTGAAGGGCGCAGGGCTCGTGCGCTCCAAGCGGGGGGTGGGCGGCGGCTACGTCCTGGCCCGATCTCCGGGGGACATCACCCTGGCCGCCATCGTCAGCGCCGTGGACGGCCCGATCGTGGCCGGTGACTTCGGCAACCCCCACGAGGCCGGTTCATGCGAGCACGAGGGCCAGTGCGCCCTGCTCGAGGTGTGGGCCGACGTCGGCAGCCACCTGAGACGCCACCTCGACTCGCTGACGCTGGCCGACATGGTCATGCGCTCCAAGGGCCTGCAGCCCGCCACCCTCCTGGGCTGACACGCTCCCGCCGGCTCGGCCACTGTCGTTGGCTCGTCCTTGTGACTCCTGGTGCTCGTGTTGCTAGTGTTGTTCCTGCGGAGAGGGGTGTGGCCCGGCAGGAGCCAAGATCGTGCGACAGCGAACGACGCGGACGGCGGCGGTGACCGGTGCGCTTCTGGTCGCTGCCGCCATCACTCCCTCGGCCGCCCCGGCCAGCGCCGGGTCGGCCCCCGCCGCCGCCTCAGCGACCCAGCCGATGGTCTCGCTCGGCCATCGCGGGGAGGAGGTGAAGGTGGTCCAGCGGCGGGTCGGGGTCGCGGTTGACGGCCGGTACGGCGAGCAGACCCGACGGGCGGTGCAGGGTCTGCAGTCCGCCGCCGGGCTGGCCGCCGACGGGATCGTCGGCCCCCTGACGTGGGCCGCCCTCGGTTCGGCTCCCTCGGCCTCCTACGCCCTGCAGGCGGCGGCGCCCAGCTCAGCGTGGCGGATCATCGGCACACGGTCCCACAGCTGGAGGTGCCCGGTGCCGGGCGCCACGTTCATCGACGACTACGGTGTGGACCGCCCGGGGGGCCGGGTCCACGAGGGCATCGACATGTTCGCGTCCCGGAGCACTGCCATCCGCGCCCCGGTCAGCGGGCGGGTCGAGCCCTACGACAACTCGCTCGGCGGAACGGCCATCCGGCTGTACGGCAACGACGGCAACCGCTACTACTTCGCCCACCTGGAGCGCTACGGAGCGACCGGCACGGTGGCCGCGGGCACGACGATCGGCTACGTCGGCAACACCGGCGACGCCGCCGGCGGCCCCACCCACCTTCACTTCGAGGTGCACCCGAACGGCGGTGACGCAGTGGATCCCTTCCCGACGATCACGTTGGCCTGCCGGCACTGACAAGATCGGAGGGTCACACAGCCGACGACCCGGAGAGACCCTTGCCCACACGCACCGCACGTACCACCTGGAAGGGCGGCCTCGAGGACGGCACCGGCCGGATCGAGCTGGCCAGCTCAGGGGCGGCCAGCTTCGACGTCTCGTTCCCCAAGCGGGCCGCCGACGACGCCGCCGGCACCACCAGCCCCGAGGAGCTGGTGGCCGGCGCCCACGCATCGTGCTTCGCCATGCAGCTCTCCCACGAGATCGCCGAGGCCGGGGGCACGCCGAAGACGCTCGACGTCACCGCCGAGGTGGCGCTCGGAGCCGACCCGGCCGGCGGCTTCAAGGTGAGCGGCATCAGCCTGAGCGTGCGAGGCGAGGTGGACGGCCTCGATGCCGACGGCTTCGCCCGGGCCGCCGAGCAGGCGAAGGCGGGCTGCCCCATAAGCAAGGCCCTGGCCGGCGTCCCGATCGCCCTGAAGGTCCTCTCGGGCTGATCAGCCCGCCGGGGGGCTGGTCGGGGCCAGCTCGACCTGCTGGCGGCGGGCCACCGACCCGGGGTCGTCTCGTACGACGAATATCCCAGCGATCCCGCCGCACAGCAGGCAGAAGATCGCGGCGGCGACGGCTCTGGTCACCTGGCGCATGATGACTGCATCCTCAGCGTCGGGCATCGGCCTCAACCAGGTCGGGGGGAACGGGGCTGTCGAAGTTTACCCGCTCGCCTGTCGCAGGATGGTCGAACGCCAGACCGAAGGCGTGTAGGTAGGGCCGGGCCAGGGCGAGGTCGAGGTGCCCCCCGTAGAGCACGTCGCCGACGACGGGATGGCCGATGGCGGCGAGGTGAACCCGTATCTGGTGGGTGCGACCCGTCTCGAGCCGGCAGGCCAACAGGGAGGTGGCGTCGTCGCGGTCAAGGACCTCGTAGCGGGTGCGGGCCTCCTTGCCGCCGGCGACGACGGCATGGCGGGTGGGCTCACGGGGGTCGCGGCCGATGGGCCCGTCCACCAGGCCGGCGGGCGCCACCACCCGGCCGTGGACCAGCGCCCGGTACCGACGCGCCACCGACCTTGCCGCCAGCTGGGCCACCAGGTGGTGGAAGGCCGGCTCGGTCCGGGCCACCACGAGCAGGCCGCTCGTGCCGGCGTCCAGGCGGTGGACCACGCCGGGGCGCTCCACGTCGCCGCCGACCCCGGCCAGCTCGGGATATCGGGCCAGCAGACCGTGCACCATCGTTCCGCCCTGGTTGCCGGCGCCCGGGTGCACGACCAGCCCGGCGGGCTTGTCGACGACCAGGACGTGATCGTCCTCGAACACCACCGGCACCTCGACAGAGGCGTCACCGACGAGCGATCGATCCTGCGGCGCCGGCACCTCGACCTCCAGCACCTCGCCGGCGGCCAGCCGACGGGACCGGCTGCCCACGGCCCGGCCGTTCACCTGAACGGCGCCCGCCTCCACCATCTGGGTGATGTCGCTGCGGGACAGGCCGGTGAGCAGGGCCACGGCCTTGTCGACCCGCTCCCCGCCGAGCGAGCCGGGGACGGTCAGCTGCATGCGGCGTCAGTCTCGGGGCGGGCCGGCGGGCGGCGCAGCGAGGCGATGGCCAGGAGGATGCCCCCGACCACGATGCAGGCGTCAGCCACGTTGAACACCGGCCACCACTGCAGGTCGATGAAGTCGACGACGGCGCCGCCGTGGCCCCGCACCAGGCGGTCCACCAGGTTGCCGAGGGCACCGCCCACCACCAGGCCCACCGACAACCCAGCCAGGCGACCGGACAGGCTGCGGGCCACCAGGACGACCACCACGACGACGGCCAGGGCTATCGGCACGATCGCCAGCCCGGAGCCCTGCCCGAGGCTGAAGGCGACGCCGGAGTTGAACGACAGAGCCAGCTGCAGCGAGCCAACCACGTGAAGCGGCTCCCGCCCGTCGAGCCGACCAAGGGCCCAGGTCTTGGAGGCCTGGTCGACGGCGACGGCCACCACGGCGACGGCTGCGGGGGCGACCACACCGAGGCCGCCGGCGACCGTTGTCACCGCCGAGCTGACAGGCCGCCGCTCTTGCAGCTCACGCACAGTGCGGCCCAGGGTATGACCTCGAGGCGGGCCTTCGGGATCGGCTTGGCGCACCTGTCGCAGGTGCCGTAGGTGCCCTCGTCGATCTTGTCGAGGGCGACGTCGATCTCCACGATCTCGGCCCGAGCCTGGGCGGACAGCGCCAGGTCCCGCTCCCGGTCGACCGCGGCGGTGGAGCCCTCGCCCGACTCCTCGTCGAACTGGGTGTCGCCGGGCTCGGCGTCAATGGCCATCTGGTCCGCCTCGGCCTTGAGCGCATCGGCCTCCTGCACCCGTTCGGCGCGAGCCGCGTAGAGCGCCTGCTGCTGCTTGGCCAGCCACTTGTCGGCAGGCTGCGGGTGGCTGGGCGCGTCGACCGGCGGGGCCGGAGCGATCCCCGTCTTTGCGGTGGTGGCCTTGGTCTTCACCTTGGCCGTGCTGGAGGCCTTCTTGGCTGCGGGCATTGCAGGCTCCTGTCCGATGGGCGCCGGAAGGTACCACGCCCCGGACCTCACCCTGGCAATGCCACCCGGGGGCCTGAGCCGGGACCCTTAGGCTGCAACGGCCATGATCCCGGACCCCCGCCCGTTCGCCGAGCTCGATCCGAGCCCCGATCTGCCCGCGCTGGAGCGGGCCGTCCTGGAGCGCTGGGCGGCCGAGGAGACCTTCTCGCAGTCCCTCGCCCAGCGGGAAGGTTCTCCCGAGTTCGTCTTCTACGACGGGCCCCCCTTCGCCAACGGGCTTCCCCACTACGGCCACCTGCTGACCGGCTACGTGAAGGACGCCGTGCCCCGCTACCAGACCATGCGGGGCCGCCACGTGGGCCGCCGCTTCGGCTGGGACTGCCACGGCCTGCCGCCGGAGATGGAGGCAGAGCGGGAGCTGCACCTGAACGGCCGGGCCGCCATCTTGGAGTTCGGCGTCGCCCGCTTCAACGACCACTGCCGGGCGTCGGTGCAGCGCTACACCGACGAGTGGCAGCGCTACGTCACCCGCCAGGCCCGGTGGGTCGACTTCGAGAACGACTACCGCACCATGGACCGGCCGTACATGGAGAGCGTCCTGTGGGCCTTCAAGACGCTGCACGACAAGGGCCTGCTGTACGAGGGCTACCGGGTCCTGCCCTACTGCTGGGAGTGCGAGACGCCGCTGTCCAACTTCGAGACGAAGATGGACGACGCCTACCGGGACCGTCAGGATCCGGCCGTCACCGTGCGGTTCCGGCTGCGCGACGGGCTGGACGGCGTTCCGACCGACATCCTGGCCTGGACCACCACGCCGTGGACGCTGCCGTCGAACCTGGCCCTGGCCGTCGGCCCCGGGCTCGACTACGTCGTGCTCGACCACGAGGGGAGCCAGGTGGTGGTGGCCGCGTCGCGAGCCGCGGCCTATGAGCGCGAGGTAGGGAGCAGCGTCGTGCGTGGCATGTCGGGCCGCGAGCTTGAGGGCATGGCCTACGAGCCCCTGTTCGGGTACTTCGGCCAGACCGAAGGGGCCTTCCGGGTGCTGGCCGGCGACTTCGTCACCGACGGCGACGGCACCGGGATCGTTCACATCGCCCCGGGGTTCGGCGAGGACGACAAGGCGGTGTGCGACGCCAACGGCATCGGTGTGGTCGTGCCAGTTGACGACACCGGACGGTTCACAGCCGAGGTGGCCGACTTCGCCGGCCTTCAGGTGTTCGATGCCAACCGACCCATCATCCGGGCGCTGGCCGACCGGGGCCTGGTCATCCGCGAGGACTCCTACGTCCACAGCTACCCGCACTGCTGGCGGACCGACACCCCTCTCATCTACCGGGCGGTGTCGTCGTGGTTCGTGGCCGTGACAAAGATCAAGGCGCGACTTCTCGAGCTGAACCAGGAGATCACCTGGGTGCCGGAGAACGTGCGCGACGGCGCCTTCGGCTCGTGGCTCGAGGGGGCCCGTGACTGGTCGATCAGCCGCAACCGCTTCTGGGGGGCGCCCATCCCGGTCTGGAAGAGCGACGATCCCGCCCACCCGCGGGTCGACGTGTACGGCAGCCTCGACGAACTCGAACGCGACTTCGGGGTGCGGCCCAACGACCTCCACAGGCCGGCCATCGACCTGCTGGAGCGGCCGAACCCCGATGATCCCACCGGCCGCTCCACCATGCGCCGCGTGAGCGACGTCCTCGACTGCTGGTTCGATTCGGGCTCGATGCCCTACGCCCAGGTCCACTACCCATTTGAGAACAAGGAATGGTTCGAGGACAGCTTCCCCGCCGACTTCATCGTCGAGTACGTCGGCCAGACACGCGGGTGGTTCTACACGTTGCACGTCCTGTCGGTGGCGCTGTTCGACCGCCCACCTTTCCGGACCTGCGTGGCCCACGGCATCGTGCTCGGCAGCGACCGGCGGAAGCTGTCGAAGCGGCTGCGCAACTACCCCGACCCGCTCGAGGACTTCGAGCGGGTCGGCTCGGACGCCATCCGCTGGTCACTGCTGTCGTCGTCGATCCTGCGGGGCGGGAACCTGGTGGCCAGCGAGGCGGCGATGCAGTCGGCGTTGCGCGATGCCGTTCTGCCTTTGTGGCACACGTGCCGCACGCTGACCTTGTACGCCGAGCACCGACCCCGCCTGGTGGACACCGCCGACGACGTCCTGGACCGTTACGCCCTGGCCAAGGCGGCCGAGCTGGTGGAGAGGGCCACCACGGCGTTCGAGGTGCACGACCTGTCCGGGGCGTGCTGGGCGGTGTCCCGGTTCCTCGACGCACTCAACAACTGGTACGTGCGCCGCAGCCGTGACCGGCTGTGGGCGGGCGACGAGGCCGCCGTCGACAGCCTGTTCACCGTGCTGCACACCCTGCTGCGGGTGACGGCGCCTCTCCTGCCCCTCACCGCCGAGCACCTGTGGGGTGCGCTCGTGCCGGGCGCCGGCTCGCTGCACCTCCAGGACTGGCCGGCCGCAGGCGACCTCCCCGCCGACGCTCAGCTGGTGACGGCCATGGACCGGGCCCGCGAGGTGTGCTCGGCCGGCCACGCCGTCCGCAAGGGCCACGTGCCCGTGCTGCGTACCCGGCTGCCCCTTCAGTCGATCACCGTCGCCGGCGACGGCGCCGAATCCCTCGGACCGTTCCGGGAACTCATCGCCGAGGAGCTGAATGTGCACGACGTGCACCTCACCCCGGCCGTCGAGGGGGCCGGTGAGCTGGTGCTGACGGTCAACCCACGGGCCGCCGGGCCCCGCCTGGGCCAACAGGTTCAGCACGCCATCCGGGCCGCCAAGGCCGGCGACTGGCAGCGCCGGGGCAACACCGTCGTTGCCGGCGGGATCGAGTTGCTGGCCGCCGAGTTCGAGCTGCGCCTGCTGCCGCTGGACGGCTCGACCAGCCGGGCCCTCCCGGGTGACGACGCCCTCGTCGTGCTCGAGGTGACCCTCACCCCCGAGCTCGAGGCGGAGGGTGTGGCCCGCGACGTCGTGCGCCTGGTGCAGGAGGCCCGGAAGAACGCCGGGCTGGACATCCGCGACCGGATCGACCTGCACCTCGAGGTGCCCGCCTCGGCCCGCGGCACCGTCGAGGCGTTCCAGGACGTCATCGCCAGCGAGGTCCTGGCCTCCACCCTGTCCGTGGCCGAAGGCGCCGAACCTGACGGCGCCGTACGTGGCGGGGTGGAAGCCGAGCTGGCCGGCCACGGGCCGGTGCGCATCAGGCTGCAGGTCGTGGCCGGCTAGGAACTGGCCAGCCCGATCAACGCTTGGCGGCCTTCCTGGTGGCCTTGGACGCCGGCGTGGTGCTGGGGCTGGCGGTGCGCTTCTGCGCCGTCCGCTTGGCCGGGGCCGCCTTGGCCACCGCGGCCTTGGCGGCCGGCGCCTTGGCCGCCTTGGCCACCGGCACCGCCTTCCCGGCCGGCGCCGCCCTCCGGGTCGGTGCCTTTGAGACTGCCGCCACCGGCGCCGCCTTGGCTGGTGCTCTGGTGGCCCTGGCCGCCGGCGGCCTCGGGGTGACGGCGGCGGCCTTGGCCGCCCTGGTCGGGGACTTGACCGCCGGAGCCTTTACCGCCGGGGCCTTCACAGCCGGGGCCTTCACAGCCGGGGCCTTGACCGCTCGGGGCGCCTTGGCTGCCGGGGCCTTCACAGCCGGGGCCTTGACCGCCGGGGCCCTGGCCGTGCGACCGCCTGATGGCCTCGTCGCTCGTGCCTGGCGCGCCGGCGGCTCCACGATCGTCTCGCTCACCACGGGCTCGGCCTCAGGCTCGAAGTCGTCCTCGTCTTCGTCGTCCTGCATGTAGGCGATGTCATCGGGTGCCGGAACGGGACCGGGACCGACTGCGGCCGGTTCGGGCTCGAGGAGGGCCTCGATGCGGTGCATGATCGAGGAGCGAGCGGAGCCGGAACGTTCCCGTTGTCGCACCATCTCGAGCTCGTCGTCGTCAAGCTCAGGCAGCAGGGGCAGGATCTCGCTGGCCCGCAGGTCGTCGTACTCCTCGATTGGGAAGTAGTCATCGTCATCCGGCAGGGCGCCGACGCTGACGGGCTGCGACACGGTGGGCGGGGCGGCCGGCTCGTCCCCGTCGTCATTCTCATCGTCATCGTCGTGTCCGGCCGCGGGAGCGTCGAAGCGGTGGTCGGCCTCGTGGCGGTCCTCCTCCTCGAGCTGCTCGATCAGCTGGTCTATGCGAGCGAGAAGCGTGGCTCGGCCCTTGCCCCGCTCCTCGCGCTCGCGCACGAGGTCGAGCTCGTCGACGTCGAGCTCGGCGAGCAGCGGGAGGATCTCCCCCACACGCCGGGAGTCGTAACGGTCGATCGGGAACTCGGCGGTCGCGCCATCGCCCTCGACGGCGTCGTGGTCGTCGTGGTCGTCCTCGACGTGGTCGTCGGCGGCGTAGCGCGACGGGACGTCGGCGGCCGAGGCGGATGCGTCACCCGAAGACGAGCGGCCGAGGAACCCGCCGCCGGCCATGGCCGGAACCGACTTGGTGCCGCTGGAGCCGCCGGCGCTGAACGGGGCCGGGCCCTCGTCGGCGGCGGGTGTGGGCCGCGACCGCGAGGTCATCCGGCTGAAGATCAGCAACACGGCACCAGCGATGACGCTGCAGCCGATGGACACATAGATCGGCACGAGCGACGACTGTACGTAGCCGATCACGAGGCTGATCGTGCCAACCACGACGAGGAAGATGGTCACGAGGAGGAGCACGGATAACACCTTCGGCTTTGGGTTGAGTGGCCGCCGAATACTAGTCGGGCCGCCGCGAGCGACGGCGGGCGGGGCGGCAACGGTGACGTCAGTACAGCCACCGCGGGTCGGCTGGACCAGGCGACGCGGCGGAGGGGTTCGAGGCGGTCTGCCTCATCTCGGCCAGGAACTCGTCGTCGGACAGCTGCTGGGCCGCCGGCACGGGCTCGTCGGCCCGGGGCTCGGGGTCGGCACGGACAGGCGGCTCGGGAGGGGGCGACGCCGCCGCAGCAGGGGCTGGCGCCGGCACCTCGGAATCTGTCGGCGCCGACGCCTCAGGAGCTGCCGGTGCAGACGCCTCGGGAGGAGCCGGCCCGGTTGGGACGGCGGCCGGGTGATCGTGGCCGAGGCGCACCGACGGGTCGACGTCGGTGATGGCCGGCGGCACCGCGGCCGGGGCTACGCGGTCGATGGCGGCCAGGGTCGAAACCAGCGCCTCGCGCACCGACCCCCGCTGCTCCTGCACCCAGCCCGTGAGGACGGCGATGTCGCGCTGCAGGGTGGTGCGCACCTCGTGCAGTCGCTCGACCTCGGCCCGCAGGTCGGCGTCGACACCGGCGGCGGCGCCAGCGACCATCGCCTCGAGTTGACCTGCGGCTGCGGCGCGATCGGCCTCGACCGCGGCCCGGGCTGCGGCCCGACCCGCCTCCGCCTGGGCCCGTGCCACGGACCGCCCGGCCTCGACCTCGCGCCGCAGTCGATCGGCTTCGCTTCGGGCCACGGCCCGCTCGGCCTCGACGTCCCGCCGCAGTCGATCGGCTTCGGTCCGCGCCGCCGCCGCCTCCTGGTGCTCGCCGGCCACTTCCTCGTTGGCCGTCCGGCGCAGCTGCACCACGACCTGGCGGGCCTCGTCGGTGAGGCGGGCCGCCTCCTGGCGGGCCTCGGCCACCACGCCCTCGGCCAGCTTCTGGGCGTGGGCGAGCGTGCGCTTCATCTCGTCCTCGGACGTGGCCGCGTCCTTGGTCCGACGCTCGGCCGCCGCCGCCCTGTGCGAGCCGAGGCGCAGCTGCTCCAGGAGCCCGCCCAGGCCCACGGCGACCCGTTCGACGAACTCGTCGACATCGTCCACGTTGTAGCCCCGGAGGGCGCCCCGGAAGGTGGTCTCCCTCAGGGCGGCAGGCGTCAGGTCCATCGATACCAAGCCTATGCGCCCGGTAGGCCGGATCAGATGATGGCCTTGCAGCCGAGCAGGCCGGTGAAGACCTGAAGGCCGATCAGCAGGACCAGGAACGACAGGTCGAACATGCCGATCGGCGGGATGACCTTGCGCAGCGGGGCCAGCACGGGCTCGGTGACCTTGTACAGCACCTCGACCACCTGGGCGAAGGGCGTGCCGGGCGTGACCGGAAAGAAGGAGGTGATGGCGCGCACGATGAGCACCAGCTGGTACACACCGAGGATTGCGCAGATGACGGACACGGGGACCGGAGCGTAGGCGGCTCCAGTGACGTACTCCGGGATGCGGTGTCGTCAGATGCGGTGCCGTCAGATCTCGAGCTTGTAGAGCCCCTGGTCCTGCAGGCGCCTCTTCTCGCTGTCGCTGATCTCGACGTTCGACGGCGTCAGCAGGAACACGCTCTTGGCCACCCGCTGCATGCGGCCGTCCACCATGTAGACACAGGCCGAGCAGAAGTCGATGATCCGGCGGCCGACGATCGGGTCGGTGTCCACCACCGAAACCACGACTGGGGCGCCCTGCTTGATCCGGTCACCGATCTCCTGGCCGGCGGAGAACTCCTGCGGCTTCACGATGTGCACCCGCTGCTCCTTGACCTGCTGGACGGGCCGGGCCGGCCGGGGGATGGGCGTGACGCTGGTGCCGCCCCCCATCGGCTCGCCGGCGGACGGGTTGCGAGGCAGGGGACGGATGGCCCCCATGCCGTCGTCCACCGGCCGGGAACGGGCGGACGGCACGGCCTGGGGCGCGGGTCCCTCAGCCTCGTAGCCGTACCCGTAGCCGTCCTCGTACTCGGGAGGGTCGACCAACCCGAGGTGCTCCATGATCCTTCGCATCCCACCTGCCATCTGTGCGTCGTCCTCTCCTACTCGCCCCATGCTCGCACTTGGGGACGCTGGGTTCGGGGACCGAAGAGCGCGGTGCCCAGCCGCACGGCTGTTGCCCCTTCGGCCAACGCCACCGAAACGTCTGCCGACATGCCCATCGAGACGGTCGCCAGGCCCAGCTCGGCCGCCGTGCGGGCGAGCCGGCGGAAGCCCGGCCGGGCCGCCTCGGGGCCCCCGGCGGTGGGGCCCACGCCCATGAGGCCGCCGACCACCAGCCCCGCCCGGCCGGCCTCGTCCACCAGGGCGGCCACGTCGTCGAAGGGGCAGCCCGCCTTGCCCGGCTCGCACGAGAGCGCCACCTGGACCAGCACCTGCGCCCCCGGGGCCCTCCGAGCCAGCTCACCCACCAGCTTCGGGCGGTCGACCGACTCCCACAGGTGGACCGAGCCGGCCAGGTCACGCACCTTCTTCGTCTGCAGCCCGCCGACGAAGTGCCACCGGGCTCCCGCCAGCTGTGGCAGGGCGGCCTTGCCCAGCAGCTCCTGGGCATAGCTCTCCCCGAGGTCGGTGAGCCCGACGGCGAGCGCGGCCTCGCAGGCCTCGGGACCGTGGCCCTTGGTCACGGCGACGATCCGCACCGATCCCGGGTCGCGGCCGGCGGCCTCGATCGTGCGTCGGAGCGCGACGAGCCGAGCCTCGACCTGCTCGGCCAGGCCCACGGTGCTCACGACCGATCCGGTCGGGATGTGACTACCGCTACTTGAGGAACGACGGGACGTCGAAGTCGTCGTCACCGAAGTCATCGTCGGCTGCAGCGTAGGGGTCCTTGCGGGGCTGGAACAGGCCGCTGTCGGGCTCACGCTGGGGGCGGCCGGCCGGGCGGCGGACGGTGCCGGAATCGAAGCGGTCGAAGCCGGCGGCGACGACGGTCACCCGCATCTCGTCGCCGAGGGCGTCGTCGACCACCGAGCCGAGGATGATGTTGGCGTCGGGGTGGGCGACGCCCTGGATGATCTCGGCGGCCTGGCTGAACTCGAACAGACCGAGGTCGCTGCCGCCCGATATGAGGAGGAGGATGCCGCGGGCACCCTCGATCGAGGACTCGAGCAGCGGGCTGGTGATGGCCGCTCGCGCCGCCGCCTCGGCCCGGCCCTCGCCGCTGGCGTAGCCGATGCCCATCATCGCCGTACCGGCGTCCTTCAGGATCGCCTTCACGTCAGCGAAGTCGGTGTTGATCAGGCCGGGCGTGGTGATGAGGTCGCTGATCCCCTGCACGCCCTGGAGCAGCACCTCGTCGGCCATCTTGAAGGCGCTCACCATCGAGGTCTTCTCGTTCGACGCTGTGAGGAGCCGGTCGTTCGGGATGACGATCAGGGTGTCAACCGAGTCGGCGAGCCGCCCGATCCCTTCCTCGGCCTGCAGTGCCCGCCGCTTGCCCTCGAAGCTGAACGGTTTGGTGACGACGCCGATGGTGAGGGCCCCGATGTTGCGGGCGACCTCGGCCACCACCGGGGCGGCGCCCGTGCCGGTGCCGCCGCCCTCGCCCGCCGTCACGAACACCATGTCGGCGCCCTTGATCGCCTCTTCGATCTCCTCGCGGTGCTCGTCGGCTGCGGCCTTGCCCACCTCGGGATCGGCGCCGGCACCGAGGCCCCGGGTCAGCTGGCGGCCGATGTCGAGCTTGGTGTCCGCATCGCTCATCAGCAGGGCCTGGGCGTCGGTGTTCACAGCTATGAACTCGACGCCCTTCAGGCCGGCGTCGATCATCCGGTTGACGGCGTTGACGCCACCGCCACCCACGCCTATCACCTTGATGACCACGAGATAGGTCACGGACGCCATTCGGTCTTGCTCCTTGGTCGAAATGCGTTTCACTGCGCTGCCACGATGCTCACACCGCATACCGCTCGAGAAGAGGGATCCATACAGGCCGGACTCTCGACCTCAACCAGACATGTAGAGTTATGTAAACCTTGAGCAGACGGGGAGAAGTTACCGGAACCGGTCGGCGGTGGCAAGGTCAGCGACGAATTCGCGTCAGCGCCGGCGATTCCGGGACGCGGACGTCGAGGACAGCCACACCGTTGACCGACGTGCGGGCCAGCACGGTCGCCGCCGCCGTGAGCTTGTCGGGGATGCGGTCGGGCGGCCCCAGGCGCACGACCGGCGGACTGGCGTCGCGCCCCGGGGCCCGGAGGTCGAGCGACACCTCGCCGCCATCGCCCCGCACGCCGGCCACGAGGGCGCGCAAACCGTTCGGCAGTGCGGTGGCCACGGCCAGCGGCCCCCGCGCCTGCTCTGCCAGGTCAGAACCCGGGCCGCCGGCCACAGGCACGCCCGTCAGGCGCGGCAAGGTGCCGGCCTCGGGATCGTCCACCGCCGAGGCCAGCACCCGGCCGCCGCGGTCCACCAGGCACCCGGCGGGCCCGCCGTCCTGGCAGGCGACGACGACGGCCGGGGCGCGCTCGGTGACCGTCAGGACCACGCCCACCGGCCACCGCCGCTCGAGGGTCACCAGGCTGACCCACGGGAGGCGCCGGACCCGGGCGGTCGCCCGCGCAGAATCGATTCGGACCAACGGCTGACCCTTCCGCAGACCGCTGGCGGCCCGAACGGCGGCGGCTCCCGTGTGCGGGGCGCCGCTCACCCGAACGGTGCTCACACCGACGAGGGGGCTCAGCACGGTCAGGCCGCCGACGGCCAGGGCCAGCACGGCACCGATGGCGACCGCCCACCGTCGGCGGCGCCTCGAGGCGACGACGGCGGTGCCGGCCTCGACCTCGTCGCCGCGGGCGGCGATTCGGGGATCGACCATGGGGCCCGGGCCGGCCGTCGCTACCCGGCGCCGCCGTCGCCGTCCACGGGCGGGGTCCTGCCGCTGTGGCCGCCGCTCCGCCCGGGCTCGGCTGTAAGCCTCGAGCAACGCCGGTTCCTCGGTGGCGGCGTCAAAGAACGACGAGGCTGGGTGGCCGGCACGGGCGGCCCGCCTACGGGCACCCATCAGCGCAGCTCGCCGATCACGCCGACCATCTCGTCGTCGTCGAATCCGACCAGACGCAACTCGGGGTGCAGGGTCACTCCACCATGGTCGTGCACCAGGCGGCGGGCAGCGCGGATGAGCGCCAGCACATCGGCCGCCCGGCCTGCGGTGTCCACCTGGATGAAGTTGGCGTGCTTCTCCGAGATCCGGGCCGTGCCGATCCGCAGGCCGCGCCCACCGGCGGCGTCCAGCAGCTGGCCCGCCGACATCCCTTCGGGGTTGGTGAACACGCTGCCCGAGTTCTGGCCGCCGGGCTGGTGCTCGCGCCGCCAGCGCACTATGCCGTCGATCTCGGCCTGGGCGGTGGCGGCATCGCCCTCGGCCAGAGCCAGCCGCACGGCCAGCACGACCATGGCCGGGCTCACCGCGCTGGTGCGGTAACCAAGCCCCAGCTCGCCGGCAGCGACGGTGCGGCGGCCTCCCCCGCCCATTTCGATCACCTCGGCGTCGACCAGCGTCGCCGCCATGTCCGATCCGTGCCCGCCTGCGTTCATCCTCACCGCTCCGCCCACCGATCCCGGCACGCCAACGGCCCACGCGAACCCGGTGAGCCCAGCGGCTGCGCTGCGCCGGGCCAGGGCCGGCAGGGCCACGGCGCCCCCGGCCCGAACGACCGGACGGGCCGCGGCGAGATCGACGGCCTCGAAGTCTCCGCCCAGCACCAGGACGAGCCCGGCGTAGCCCCGGTCGGACACGAGCAGGTTAGAGCCCCGGCCCACCACCAGGGTGGCGATGCCGGTGGCGGCGACCACCGCCGCCACCGCATCGAGGTCGGCGTCGTCGCCGACCCGGGCCAGCAGCGCCGCCGGCCCCCCGACCCGCGAGGTCGTGAGGGGGCCGAGCGGCACGTCGCGGCGCGCCTTCGGCCCCAGTCGGGCCGCCGTCTCCTGGATCGCCGCCTCCTGGATCGCCACCTCGCCGGCCGGGGTCACCTCAGCAGCTCCTCGGCGAGGGTGGTGATGTCGCCGGCGCCCAGCGTCAGGCAGAGGTCGCCCGGGCGCAGGAGCGCCCGCACCGTGGCCGCCAGGCCGGCCCGGCCTTCGACGTAGGTGAGCGACCCATGGCCGCTGGCCTCGGCCACCAGCCGGCCGGTGATCCCCGGACGGGGCTCTTCGCCAGCCGGGTAGATGCCGGCTACGACCAGCACGTCCGCATCGGCAAAGGCGGAGGCGAACTGGGCGTGGAGGTCCTGGGTGCGGCTAACGCGGTGGGGCTGGAAGACGGCCACGACCCGACCCCACCCCCCGCGCCGGGCGGCGGCCAGAACGGCCCGCACCTCGCCGGGGAGGTGGGCGTAGTCGTCGACGAAGGTCACGCCGCCGCGCTCGCCCCTTAGCTGGAAGCGGCGGTGGACCCCGTCGTAGGCAGCCAGCCCCCCGGCCGCCCGGTCGGTGTCGAGGCCGAGGGCGGCGACGGCGGCGATGGCCGCCGCCGCGTTCCGGGCGTTGTGCAGCCCCGGCGCCGGCAGGTCGACCCGGGTGGCGCCGCCAGGGTGGTGCAGGGTGAAGCGGGTCCGCAGGCGCTCGACCACCAGATCGGCCACGCGGAACGAGGCGCTGTCGTCCTCGCCGAAGGTCACCGCATCGGGCCGTGATTCGGCCAGGGCGGCGGCTCCGGGATCGTCGATCCCTATGACCACCGGTCCGGCGGTCTCGGTCACGAAGCGGCGGAAGGCCGCCTGCAGGCCCTCGATGGTGCCGCCGTAGGTGGCCAGGTGGTCGGCCTCGACGCTGGTGACCACCGCCAGGCTCCGGGGCAGCTCCAGGAACGTGCCGTCGCTCTCGTCGGCCTCGGCCACGAGAAGGTCGTCGCCGCCGTCCCAGTGGGCGCCGTGGTCGAGGCCGGGCACGTCGGCGCCCACGACGAACGAAGGGTGCCGACCCGCCCCCCGCAGGGCCAGCGCCACGAGCGCGCTGGTGGTCGTCTTGCCGTGGGTGCCGGAGACGGCCAGGGTGCGGCGGCTGCGGCACAACGAGGCCAGGAGGTCGGCCCGTCGCAGGATGGTCAGGCCACGACGGAGGGCCTCGACGACCTCGGGGTTGTCGGCCCGGACGGCGGTTGACGCGGCCACGGCCTCGGCGTCAGGCGGGACGTGGCCGGCGTCATGGCCGTGGTGCACGATCACGCCGGCTGCGGTCAGGCGCCACGCCGCCGTCGGGTCGACGGCGGCGTCACTGCCCGTGACCCGGTGGCCGGCCTGGGCGAGGACCGAGGCGTAGGCGCTCATGCCCGTGCCCGTGATGCCCACGATGTGAACCCGCCGGGGCGTCGAGAGGTCGAAGGCCGTCGGGCCGAACGGCGCCGGGTCGAAGGGCGTCGGGTCGAAGGGCGTCGGGTCGAAGGGCGTCGGGTCGAAGCGCGCCGGGTCGATCGGTGCCGTCACGGGCGGGCGTGCTCCAGCAGCAGGGCGGCGACCCGAGCGGCAGCGTCGGGGTGACCGGTGGTCAGGGCGGCGGTGGCCATGGTCTGACGGCGGTCGGCGTCGGCCACGAGCGGCCCGATGATCTCCTCCAGGCGCTCGGCGGCGAGGTCGGGCTCGGCCAGCTCGGAGTCGGCCAGCACGACGGCGGCACCGGCGGCGGCCATGGCGCCGGCGTTGGCGCTCTGGTGGTCGCCCGGGGCGCCGGGAAGTGGGATGAGGACGGCAGGCACACCGGCCACGCCGAGCTCGGCGCAGGTGGAGCCGCCGGCCCGCCCGATCCACAGGTCGGCGGCGGTCAGCACAAGCTCCATGCGGTCCTCGTACTCAACCGCCCGGTAGTGCAGGGCGCCGGTGGGTGGCGGGGTGAAGCAGGGCCAGTCCCGTCGGCCTACGGCGTGGTGAAAGGCGACGTCGGCGCGCCCGGACCAACGCCCGGCCAGGTCGCGCACGGCCTCGTTCAGCCGTCGGGAGCCGAGGCTCCCCCCGCTGACGCCGATCACCACCCGCCCGGGCGGCAGGCCGAGCGCCGCCTTGGCTGCCGAGCGGCCGGCGGGGCTGCGGTCGATGGCCAGCACCTCGGCCCGCACCGGGTTGCCGGTCAGCACGGCCCGGGGCAGCGCGGTGCCGGCGAACGACACCGCCGCGGCCCGGGCGAAGCGGGCGGCCACCCGGTTGGAGCTGCCGGGCACGGCGTTGGCCTCGGCCACCACCAGCGGCCGGCCGAGGGCGGCGGCGGCGAGGGCTACGGGCAGCCCGGCGTAGCCGCCGACGCTGAGGACGGCGGCGGGCCGCTCGCGCCGCACCAGCGCCAGCGCCTGGGCCGAGCCGAGGGCGAGGCCGAGGACGGCGCCCACGTTCGCGGCCGTCAGCCGCCGCTCGATGCCCCGTCCCGGCAGGAGCGTGATGGCGAACCCGGCCTCGGGGACCAGTCGGCCCTCACTCCCCCGCCGGCCCCCGACGAACCGGATCGAACCGGCCTCGACCCCGGCCGACACCAGCGCCCGGGCCACGGCGATCGCCGGCACGGTGTGGCCGGCTGTGCCGCCCCCGCCGAGCAGGAAGCGCCGGCCCGCTCGGGCCGTGGCGTTCACCGCCGGCTCGCGGGCTGACGTCGTCGGGTCGGCGGCGGGACGACGTGGACATCGGGCCGGCGAGCCTTGGCGGGCGCCGCCTGCTCGCGCTCCCCGGTGCGGGCGATGTTGGCCAGCACGCCAACGGCGAGCATCGAGATCACCAGAGCCGACCCCCCGAAGGACACGAACGGCATGGGGACGCCGGTGACCGGGGCGAGGCCGAGGACCGTGCAGATGTTGATCACGGCCTGGCCCACCAGCCACGTCGTGATGCCGGCCGCCAGCAGGGTGCCGAAGCGGTCGGGGGCCCGCGTGGCGGCCCGGAGCCCGAGCCAGGCCAGCGCCACGAAGAGGCCGACGACGAACAGGGTGCCGGCCAGGCCGCCCTCCTCGCCGATGACCGCGAAGATGAAGTCGGTGTGGGCGTTCGGGAGGAAGCCCCACTTCATCCGGCTCTGGCCCAGACCGACGCCCTTGGGGCCTCCCGAGCCCAGGCCCATCAGCGACTGGGCGAGCTGATAGCCGTTGCCGTCGTACTGCTGGAACGGGTGCCGGAAGGACATGATCCGGTTTCGTCGGTACGGCGACATCAGCCCGGCCAGGCCCCCGGCCGCCGCCAGGACCGCGGTGCTGCTCAGCAGCTGGCGGGAGGGGATCCCGCTCGCGAACGTGCAGCCGATGGCCACCAGGACGATGCAGGCCGAGGTCCCCATGTCGGGCTGGGCCATGACCAGGGTCACGAGCAGGCCGGTGGCGGCGGCGACCGGGAGGAGACCGACCCGCCAATCGCTCAGCCGACGCTGGCGGCGGGCCAGGAGGTCGGCGCAGAACAGACCGAGAGCCAGCTTGACCAGCTCGGACGGCTGCAGGTTCAGGGGGCCGAGGCTGAGCCAGCGGGTCGATCCCGACACGTTGGTGCCGACCCCGGGGACCAGGACCAGCACCAGGAGGAGGACGGTCACCAACATGGCCGGCTTGGCCAACGGGCGCAGCCGCCGGTGGTCGACCCGGATGGCAGCCAGCAGGGCGACGACGCCGAGGGTGGCCCACACCGCCTGCTTCACCACGAAGTACCAGGCCGACCCGTGACCACGGATCGACAGCACCGACGAGGCCGACAGGATCATGACGAGCCCGACCAAGTTCAGGGCGGCGACGACCAGGATGATGCCGGCGGCGGTGGAGAAGCCGAGCCTGGCGGAGGTGGAGCCGGGCGTCGCCATCAGCCCACCTTCTCCGGGGGCGACGGCGGAGCCGAGCACTGCCGCGACCCAGGTGTGCCGGGGCAGCGCAGGAGGTAGTCGGAGTAGAAGACCCCGAGAGTGGCTGCGGTGAGCGCTCCGGCGATCAGCCAGAAGCGGATGATCACCGTGGTCTCCGGCCACCCTCGCTGCTCGAAGTGGTGGTGGATCGGCGCCATCTTGAACACCCGGCGGCGGAACACCCGGAACGAGAAGACCTGGATGATGACCGACAGCGTCTCGGCGACGAAGAGCCCCCCGACGAGCGGCAGCAGCAGTGGCGTGCGGGTGAACAGGGCCAGGCCGGCCAGGCCGGCGCCGATGGCCAGGCTGCCGGTGTCGCCCATGAAGATCCGGGCCGGGGCGGCGTTCCACCACAGGAAGCCGACGCATCCGCCCAGCATGGCAACCGCCAGGATGGCCAGGTCCTGGGCCTGGGGCACGGCGTAGACGGGGCTGTGGCGGAACTGCCAGAAGGCGATGAGGGCGAAGGCCGAGAAGGCAAAGGCCGCCGATCCGGCGGCGAGACCGTCGAGGCCGTCGGTGAGGTTCACGGCGTTCGAGGTGCCGGTCACCAGCAGCACGACGAACACGACCCAGCCGACGAGGCCGAGGTCGATGTGGAAGCCGTCGGTCCGGACGAAGGAGATGGTGGTCGGAGCGTTGGCGGTGGTGCGGGCCAGCCACGCGAAGACCAGGGCGAGGGCCAGCTGCCCGCCGCTCTTGGCCCGCTTGCTCAGCCCCAGGCTGCGCTCCCGGCTGACCTTCAGGTAGTCGTCGAGCCCACCGATGATCGACCCGCCGACGATGAGCAGCACGACCAGGAGCGCGGCACGGCTGAAGAAGGCCCGCTCCGGGCCTCGGCGGAGGTGGGCGGCGGCGTAGCCGGCGATGCCGCCGGCCACGATCATGAGCCCACCCATCGTCGGCGTGCCCGCCTTTGTGAAGTGGCCCTCGGGTCCGTCCTCGCGGATCTGCTGACCTATCCCCTGACGGCGGAAGTAGCGGATCACGAACGGGGTGCCGAGCACCGAGAAGACGGTGCTGACGGCGACGGCGATGAGGAGGCTGATCACGAGGGCCGGCCCAGCACAGCCCGCCGGACCTCGTCGCGGTCGTCGAAGGGCTGGCGGTTGGCCCCGATGTCCTGGGTCAGCTCATGACCCTTGCCGGCCACGAGCAGGACGTCGCCGGGGTGAGCGAGTCGAACGCCCATCTCTATCGCCCGCCGGCGGTCGGGCTCGACGTGCACCTCGGCCCGGGCCCGATCGTCATCGATGCCGGCGAGCACGTCGCCGATGATGGCCATCGGGTCTTCGCGGCGCGGGTTGTCGGTCGTGATGATGGCCACGTCGGCCAGTACGGCGGCCAGGCGGCCCATCTCGGCCCGCTTCGACCGGTCCCGGTCGCCGCCACAGCCGAAGACCACCAGCACCCGGCCACCCGTCGGGCGGGCGGCCTGGAGCACGGCTTCGAGGGCACCGGGCTTGTGGGCGTAGTCCACGTAGGCGTCAAAGGCCTGGCCGGCATCGATCCTCTCCATCCGCCCGGGTACCGGCGGTACCGAGGCGAGCGCCTCGACGGCGTCCCGCCGGCTGACCCCGAGGCAACGGCCCACAGCGAGAGCGCACAGGGCGTTGCGGCGGTTGTGGTCGCCCGGCAGCGGCAGGGCCCAGCCGATGCGCCAGTCGGCCAGCGTGACCCTGGTCACGGGCACCCGACCGGCGGCCTCGACGTCGACGGCCAGGCGGGCGCCCCAGCCGTCATCGACGACGATCACGGCGTGTCCGACCGGGTGGTCGGTGAAGAGCCGGGCCTTGGCCGCGAAGTACGCGTCCATCGTCCCGTGCTCGTCCAGGTGGTCCTGGGACAGGCCGGTGAAAACCGCCACCGCGAAGTCGGTGGCATCCACCCGGTGGCGCACCAGGGCGTGGCTCGAGACCTCCAGGGCCACGGCCGAGTCGCCACGGCTGCGGGCCGATGCCAGCGCCCGCTGCAGGAAGGGCGCCTCGGGTGTGGTGATCGTCGAGAAGCCGCCGGTCAGGGTCCCCAGGGTCGAGCAGCGCTGGCCCGCGGCGGTGAGCATGTGGGCGATCAGGTGGGTGGTGGTGGTCTTGCCGTTGGTGCCGGTGACGCCGACCACGGCCAGCGATCGGCTGGGGTTGTCGTAGAGGGAGGCTGCGACCGGGGCCATGGCCGCCTGCGGGTCGTCGACCAGAACCCGGGTGACGGGCAGGTCGACGTCGTGGCGGAGCAGCAGTGAGGCGGCGCCCGCGGCCACCGCATCGGCGGCGAACCGCTGGCCGTCATGGTGGGCCCCGGGGATGCAGCAGTGGAGGGCGCCTGGTTTCACGGCGCGCGAATCGAAGGTGACCGCCGTCACCTCGACTGAGCCGTCACCGTGTACGGCGCGCACCGAGGTGCCGTCAAGGAGCTGATCGAGCCGCACCGGGCTCACCTCCTGGTCGTGACGGTCACGGCCGGCTACCAATCGTACCCGCCGGGCCCGGGCCTGAGCGGCCCCCCGGAGCGGGAGGCGCAGGGCCTGAGCGGCCCCCCGGAGCGGGAGGCGCAGGGCCTGAGCGGCCCCCCGGAGCGGGATGTGCAGGGCCGGCGCGGGCGCTGGCCGCCCCCGTCACGCTCTGGGTCGAGGCCGTCGCCGTGGGAGGCGACGCCGACGGAGGAGCCGAGGTGGACGGGTTCGAGCTGGTCGAGGAGGCGGGGACCTCCGTGGTCGTCGGGGCCGCCGGCGGGGGGGCCGACGCCGTGAGGACGGCCGGGGCCGAGACGTCTCCGACGTCGCCCACCCCTCGGGCGGACTGGGCGTCAGCCGAGCGGGCCATGGTCGGCTTCAGACCGGCCAAGGGCGGCGGGATGCGCAGCTCCTGCAGGGCGTAGCGGGACACCTCGGCGAACACCGGGGCGGCGGCCAGGCCGCCGAAGATCGGGGTCGGCTGGTCGAGTATCACCATGGCGGTCAGCTGGGGCTGCTCGGCCGGGACGAACCCGGCGAAGGAGGAGACGTAGGCGCCCTGCTCGTAGCCCCGCTGGCCGACCAGCGGCTTGCGGGCGGTGCCCGTCTTGCCGGCGACGGTGTAGCCGTCGACGGCGGCGAGGGTGCCGGTGCCGACCCGCACCACCTCGCTCAGCATCTTGGTCATCTCGGCTGCGGTCTGGGGGGCGATGATGCGCCGGGGCTCTGGCGCCGGCGCCGGCCGCTGGGTGCCGTCCGGCCCGACGGTGGCCCGCACCAGGCGGGGGGGGACGTAGACCCCGCCGTTGGCCACGGTGTTGTAGGCGGCGAGCATCTGGGCGGCGGTGACGCCGATGCCCTGGCCGATGGGGAACGAGCCCATCGACGTGCCGGTGTAGGCGGACGGGTCGACCAGGATCCCCGGGCTCTCGCCCGGGTCGCCCATCCCGGTCCGCGACCCGAAGCCGAAGGCCCGCAGATAGGAGTCGAAGCGCTGCTTGCCGAGCTCCTGGCCGATCATGATCGTGCCGACGTTGGAGGAGTTGGCCAGGATGTCGGTGATGCTCCATGCCTCTGTCGGGTGGGGCTCGTTCTCCTTGTAGAGGTGGTCGGCCACTTGGACGGCGTTCGGGACCTGAAGCGTCTGGTCGGGCCGCACCTTGGCGTCCTCGATGGCCCCGGCGACGGTTATCAGCTTGGCCACCGACCCGGGCTCGTACACCTTGGTCACCGCCTCGTCTTTGTCGGCGGGCACTATCTGGCGCGGCTGACCGGCCGGCGGGCTCGCACCCGCTGCCGGCTCCTCGGCCCGGAGGTTGGCCACGGCCAGCAGGTCGCCGCTGGCGGTGTCCATGACCATGGCGGTGCCGCCCTTGGCGGATGTGGCGCTGATCTGCTGGGCCAGGCGCTGCTCGGTCTCGTACTGCAGGGAGCGGTCGATGGTGAGCACCAGGTCGTCACCCCGGGCCGAGGGGTCGAGGTTGATTCGGCCACCGGGGATCTCCCGACCCTGCTGGTCCCGCTCGCTGACCAGCTTCCCGGGCTTGCCGGCCAGGACGTTGCGGTACTGGTACTCGAGCCCGCTCAGGCCGTCGCCCTCCGGGCTCACCTTGCCGAGGAGCGGCAGGGCCAGGGTGCCGGCCGGCAGGAAGCGCTTCGGCTCGAGGAAGCTGAAAACCCCGGGTAGGTCCTTGGCCCGCTCGGCCACCCTCTTGGCCGTCTGGTCGTCCACCATGCGCGCTATGTAGGTGAACTTGGCGCCGGGCCGCGCCAGGCGTTCCCCGATGACCTTGGCGTCGACGTTCACCAGCGACGAGAGCAGCTGGGCCTCAGAGGCGACGTCGGTGACCTGGCTGGGATCGGCGGCGATCGTCGGGACCTTGACCGAGATGGCGAGATCGCGGCCGGACCGGTCGAAGATCGACCCCCGTTCGGCGGGCAGCCGGTCCGTGCGGACGAGCTGCTTGCGCGCCCGCTCGGCCAGCCCGGGCGCCTGGTACACCTGCAGCTCGACCAGCCGGCCGACGATCCCGACCGCCACCAGGACGCACACCACCAGCAGGGTGCGCAGCCGCTTCGGCGTGGTCCGGGTCGTGTCGATGTCGGCGATGGCCGCGGCCCGCTGGGCCTGGCGGCGGCGCCGCTCGCTCGGCGAGGGCAGCAGGGTGCCTCCCCTCCTCAGCAGCGCAGCGGCACTGCCCGACCGGGCCCGGTCGCGGTGTTGGTGGGCGGCGGTCCAGCGCCCCGGCGTGGCCCGGCGCGACCGGGGGTGCACAGCGGCGTTGCCGGCCGAGCCTGGCCCGCGAGCCGATTGCCGCACTTCCCGCTCCACCGGGCCGCGCCGGCTTCGGCCCGTCCGCTCTGCCGGGCCGCGGACCGCCTCGTCCCAACCGGCCTTCACCGCGGCCCGGCCGACGCGCGTGCCGGTGCCGGCGGCTCGGGCGGCGATGCCGGCGGCCCGGCGGCGGGAGGGTCGAAGCTCCTCGCTGGACAGGCTGCGGGGCGGCGGCCGCCGGGGCGCAGCCGGTGCTGCGACGGGCGCGGCGCGGCCTCGGCGGGACGGTCGCAGCTCGTCGGCCGTCAAGGGCCTGAGCGGCGGGCGGGCCCACCTCATGGGCGTCCGTCGAGCTGCGGCTTGACCTGGCCCCAGCTCTGGGCCGCCTCGGTGGCGGGACCCGTGACGCTGGGCCGCGGCGCCGGCCCGGCGGCCGAGGTGCTCGCCGTCGGCGTCAGGTACGTCACCTTCGCCGGCTCGATCATGCCCAGCTGGCGGGCGCGCTCCACCACGCGCTCGGGCGCCTGCAGCTGGGCGACCTGGAGGCGGAGCTGCTGGTACCTCGTCTCGCGGGTGGCCGTCCCGTGCTGGAGCCGCTCCAGCTCGAACTGGCCCTGGTTCGTCGTGGCGTAGACGCTCACGTTGCCGGCCAGGACGGCGGCGAAGAGGAGGCCGCTCGCCACCAGCACAAGCCGACGCCGGCCGCCGGCGGAGCGTCCGGCGCCAGCCGACCTTCCGGCGACCAGCCGCAGGCCCGGGCGGGCTTGCGGCTCGGGATGGCGTTGAGGGCGCAGCAGAGCGGTCACTGGTGACCTCCGTCTTCGGTTATGGGCTGGCCGGTGATGGGCTCGTCGGTGACGGGCTGGCCGGTGATGGGCTCATCGCTGATGCGCTCCACGGCCCGCATGCGCACCGACGCCGCCCGGCGGTTGGCGGCGACCTCGGCGTCAGGAGCGGTGCGGGGCACGCCACGCAGGCGACGGAACGGCCGGGGGGCGACGCCGCTCGGAGGAGGCAGCCCCCCCGGCGGCCTCGGCTGCTCAGTCACACGGGCCAGCACCTGCTTGACGATGCGGTCCTCGCCCGAGTGGTAGGACAGCACGACGAGCCGTCCGCCGGGCGCCATCAGGTCAAGTGCCTGGTTCAGCGCCGGCCCGAGCTGGTCCAGCTCGTCGTTGACGGCGATGCGCAGCGCCTGGAAGGCCCGGTTCGCCGGGTCGCCGCCCCGCCGTCGTGCGAACGCCGGGATGGCACCACGAACAAGCTCGGCCAACCGGTCGGTGGTGATCACCGGCCGGGCCGCCACCAGGGCCCGGGCCACGCGCCGGGCGAAGCGCTCCTCGCCTCCGGCCTCCAGCACGGCGGCGAGCGCAGCCTCATCGAGGCCGTTGACCAGGTCAGCCGCGGTGCGACCGCCCGAGCGGTCCATCCTCATGTCGAGGGGCCCGGCGCCCCGATGGCTGAAGCCCCGGTCGAGCCGGTCCAGCTGGGGGCTCGACACCCCGAGGTCGAACATCGCACCGCTGAGGCGCCGCACACCGGCGGCGGTGCACAGCTCGCCCAGGTCGGCGAAGCGGCCGGCCACGATCTTGGCCCGGCCGGCGAAGGGTGCCAGCCGTTCGCCGGCGGCGGCCCGGGCGTCGGCGTCGCGGTCGAGGCCGAGCACGGACAGGTGGGGCGCGGCGTGGAGCAGGGCGGCGGCGTGGCCGCCGCCGCCCAGGGTGGCGTCGAGCACCCAGCCCGGCGGGCCGTCGGCCAGGATGGCGACCACCGGCCGGAGGAGCACAGGCAAGTGACCGAACGGCAGGTCGTTGGTAGCGGGGCTCATGTGCCACTCCCCGGACCGGGACGCGCTCCGGGGTGAAACCCCGGGACGAACGCGCCAGGCCCTTGCGGAGAGGGGTGTGCCCACGAGCCGGCCCGGAGGGTGGCGCATGAGCCCCGTTGTCCCGACGGCATCGATCACGATGCCGTCGGCTCGTCGTCGAGCAGCTCCTGCTCGGCCATTGCCTCGATGTGCTCCCAACGCTCGAGCTTCCACAGCTCGACGACCTTGTTGGCCCCCCGAACCAGCACCCTGGCCGGGTCGAGCCCGGCGAAGGCCTGGAGGTAGGGGGCGATCGGGATGCGCCCCTGCACGTCAGGCGTGACAGGCTCGGCCGATGCGAAGATGCGCACGCGGGCCCGGGCCTTGCTGTTGTTCGCCTCCTCGGCCTGCAGCTCCAGCTCGGCCAGCCGCCGCTGGTAGGGCTCCTGCGGCCACAGCGCCACGCAGCCCCCGGACCCCTTCACCAGGTAACCGCCGGCGGCATCGAAGGGAGGTCGCAGGCGTGCCGGGAGCACGAGGCGCCCCTTGCTGTCGAGCGAGTGCTCGTACCTGCCGACGAACCCGTCCACGTGTCTCTTCTCTGGCCGTCGCGGCACGCCCCGGAACCCCCTCAGGTCCCACTTGGCACTACTAGCGCCCCACTTCTCCCCACCCTACCCCACTCACCACCCACGCACCAACCTTTCTCCGTCTTGCGCCTCCCGGCGACGGCCCAGGCAGCTGCCGCCCCACCACCACTGTTCAGGCTCGGTCGAGTCTCTGAGCCCGGGCGCGCCAAAGCGGCCCGCCCCGCTCCCGGGTCGGGCCGCTTCGTGAGGTGTGCTCTAAGGCCTGGTGCCGGCGGTGCGCCTGGCGGTGGGCGCCTTCTTCGTGGACGCCTTGGCGGCCCGGGCCGAAGCCTTCGTCTGGCTCTTGGCCTGGCTGGCCTGAGCCTTCACGGTGCCGGTTGAGCGCTTGGCGCCCGACTTCACCCGATCGGTGGCCGACGTCGTCTCGCCCTTGACCTCCGCCGAGGCCTGCTGAGCCTTGGCTTTGACGGTCCCGGTCCTGGACTCAGCCTCGGCCTTGACCCGCTGGGCCGCCTGGGTGGCGGTCCCCTTGACCTGCTCGAGGCCCTGCTGGGCCGTCTGCTGCAGGTCGCCGGCGATGCTGCGGCCGGTCTGAGACAGCTGCTCCTTCATCGGCTCCAGCTCCTGGCGCGCCCGGCGGGTGAGCTCACGCTCGCGCTGTGTCGGGGGCAGGAGCGACCCGACGAAGAAGCCGGCGGCGAGGACGAACATGCCGGCCGCCATCGGGTTGCCCTCGGCGCGGTCACGAACCGCCTGAGGGGCCGAGCGGGCGCCGTCAGCGACGCTGGAGGCCGCCGATCCCACCTTGGACGACGACGAGCGTGCCCGTCCGTCAGCTGAGCTGGTCATGTCCCTGGGTCTCCCTCCGGGGCTCCCGCCCCGCTGGCCGAGCTCGTGCACGTTGTTGGTGTCGCCTTCGCCGACCATCCGGCCGAGGGCGTTGCGCAGGCTCAAGGTGTTCCTCCTGACGATCCGTCCCGGGCTGACCTTGTCCCGCACCTCCTCGACCTTGTCCGCCACGTTCTCCTTGGCCCGGTCCACGACCTTCTTCGGGGCGACACGGTCGCCGATGGCCTCCAGAGCCTCGCCGACGCCGTCACGCGCCTGCTCGATGTCACGTCGCAGGTCCTCGGTCTTCGAAACCATGTCAGCGTCCCTTCGACGTTGGGGCCGGCTCGGCTGACAGCCCACGCTTCAGCGCCGACTGGGCCACCTGCACGTCCTGCTTGATCGTCTGCACGGTCTCCTGAGGCGGCCGGATCTGAGCCAGCCGCTTGCGACCGAGCACGGCGCACAGCCCGGCGACCACCAGGCAGAGGATCGAAACGATGAGGAAGGCCAGGCCGGTGTTCATGACGGTGGCCAGGCCCCAGGCGGCGGCGAACAGCAGCAGCAGCAGCCCGAAGATGCCCAGGGTGACACCGGCGCCGAACATGGCGCCGGCCTTGCTGGCCCGCTTGGCCTGCTCGGTGGCCTCGACCTTGGCCAGCTCGACCTCCTTGCGCATGAGCTGCTGGAGGTTGTCGGCCAGCTCGGAGAAGAGCTGGCCGAGGGGCTGCTCGTCGCTGTCCTGACCGGCGTCGCTGTCCTGGTCGATGTAGCCCTGGTCCGGCCGGGAGCGGGTGGCCGCCATCAACGGCGTCCTGCGCCGGTGCCGGCACGCCGAGGACGCACCGTCGGCTCGGGCGCGGCATCCTCGTCACCGCCCTGGGAAGCACGTACGGCCCGGCCGGCCACCAGGCCCAGCGCGGCGGTGCCGAGCAGGAACATCCCGGGCCGCCGGCGGGCGAAGCTCTGCACGTCGGCGAGCACGCTCCCGATCCCCCGGGTCTCCACGTCCTCGGACAGCCCGTAGGCCCGGTCGGCGGCGTCGAGCAACGTGTCGGCCGCCCGCTTGGCGTAAACCTGCATGGTGGGCGCCTCGTCGGGCCGTCCCTCGGACAGGGCCAGCGCCTCGGTGCCCAGCCGCTGGTGCTGCTCACCGAGGCGCTGGGCGCCGATGACCGTTTGCTCCTCGAGCCGGGTCCTGGTCTCCTCCAGGAGGTTGCGGGCCTGGACCGACGCCACCTCCGCCACCTCCGCCGCCTGTTCCTTCGCCGTGGCCACGACCTCGCCGGCCTGTTCCGTCGTCGACTGCAGCACCTCCTGACCCTGTTCCACGGCGGTCGAGGCCACCCGGCGGCCTTCCTCCTTCGCCTTGGAGGCCACCTCCTGGGTCTGGTCGACAGCGGTCTGCGCCACCTGCAGGCCCTGCTCCTTGGCATCGGAGGCAACCCCGGCGGCCGCCTCGGTGCCCGACCGGTCGCCACTGCTGAAGTAAGCGCCCAGCTCGTCCTCCTGGTCCTCGGTGAGGTCCTCCAGGAGATCGTCCTGCTGAAGGGGTGCGCCCATGACCTCGGCGGCGGTGAACGGCAGGTCGAGGCTGTCCTCATATAGCTCGGCCGCGTCGAGCGGCACGACAACGAAGGAGGCGTTGGTCAGCAGGACCGCCGCCCACTCGGGCTCCTGGTCGCCCATGTAGACGCCCTCGATCTGGCCGAGCTCCTGACCGTCACGGTCAAAGGCGACGAAGCCCACCAGTGCCATCGGGTCAGTCATCGGGTCGGTGATCGGGTCGGTGATCGTCATCGTCATGTGTCGCCCGCCTCCGGTTGCGCTGCTCCAGCTGCTGCTGTCATGTCCACGGGATGCACCTTCCCCTTGCTCGCTGATAGACCTTTGGCGTCAGATGGGGTGGCCTTCGCTCCCTCGGGCAACGCCGGCTCGACACGCTGACCCCGAGCCACTACCCGCCGCGGGTCCGGTCCTAACGGGCGCCTCGGCCACCCACGCCGAGGGCGCCCCCCCACCCTCGTTCCGAGGCCTGTGATCTCGATCGTCGGCTCAGGTTGGGAGGGCGTCGACCACGGCGGCGACGACGTCGACCGCCCGAAGCTGGCGCACGACCTCGCCCAGGCCGATACCGGCGCCGGACACCGCCGCCGCCGCCGCCTCGGGCAGGTGCAGAAGGTCGACGAGCATGGTGGGCGCCCACACCAGGGCCACGGCCACCTGCAGGACCGCCCCCTCCCGACTCCGGCGCTGGCTGGTGCCCACGACCTTGCGGCCGCTCAGCAGCACCTCGCCCGGGGCCCGGCCGGCGAAGCAGACCTGGTGCGACCAGGCGCTCGGCTCGAAGGGCCCCGGGTGGGGGTTGGCATCGGCGGCCCCGAGCCCGACGAGGGCGGCGGCCAGAGCCGAGCCCAGCCAGCGGGCCGAACGGCCGACGTCGTCGTCCCACAGCGGATCGCCCCGGGGCAGGCAGACGTCGAGCCACACCTGGTGCCCCGGCCACAGCAGGACGGCACCGCCCCCGCTGCGGCGCCGGGCCACCTCCACCCCCCGGTCCGCCGCCTCCTCCAGGTCGAGCCGGCCGGCGACCTGGCCCGACCCCAGCACCAGCGCCGGTCCGTCGACCGACGCAACCCGAACCATCCGGCGGTCGGGGATGGGGAGGTGCTCGCCGTGCAGCTCAGTCGCCGTCCCGCACTCCTCGACCACCTCCCACTCCTGCTTCACGGGCGGTAGCGCTCCACCGCTGCCCGACCTCACAGCCGGTCCTGCACCCGGCACCACTCAAGGAAGGCCACGACGTGGCCGGGGTCCACCGGGCCTCTCCCGTCCCCGCCGTACTGGGTCTCGAGGCGAAACCGGAGCCAGGCCGGGTCGGGCAGTGGGAGGAAGGGCCACCGTGACCACCACCGTCTGGGGGCCAGCCGCCACGCCTGGCGGGAGGCGGCCGGCCACAGATCCGGCCGACGGGCCACGGCGCCGGCCGCCGACAGCATCGGGCGGTACCCCTCAGCACCGCGGGGAGGGGGTCCGACCACGCCCTCGAAAGTACCGGCAACCGGTTCGTGGATCAGCCCCGGCGGGCGACGGCGGCGGCGCCGAGGAGGGGGCCGTCGGGGCCGAGGCCGCCGGGGCGGACGACGGCGCCGGTCGAGAAGACCAGGCGCGAGCAGGCGGCAAGCTCGTCCTGGGCAGCGGCGAAGAACGGCTCGCCGAAGCCGAGGGCCACCGACCCGGCCACCAGGCAGAGCCGGAGGTCGAGGAGGTTGCACACCGACGCCACCCCCCGGCCGACCAGGCGGCCGGTGCGCTCCACCACCTCGGGCGGCGCCCCGGCCGCCGGCCGGCCCAGCCGTCGCTCGAGGTGCCGGCCCGAGCACTCAGCCTCGAGGCAGCCCCGGGCCCCGCAGCCACAGAGCGCACCGCCTGGTTCCACGATGAGGTGGCCGATGTGGCCGGCGTTGCCGAGCGCTCCGTCGAGGAGGCGCCCGTCCAGCACGATGCCGCCGCCCACGCCGGTCGACACGACCATGGCCAGGTAGTCGGCCACCCCGACGGCGGCGCCCAGCCAGCCTTCGCCCAGAGCCAGGGCCTTGGCGTCGTTGTCGACGGCCACAGCGAGGCCGAGCCCGGCCGCGAGGCGGGCCCGCAGCGGGAAGCGCCGCCACACCTCGATGTTCAGCGGCGACACCAGGTCGCCCTCCATCGGGCCGCCGCAGCCGACACCCACCGCCTCGACCGGGCCGGCATCGGCCAGCACCTGACGCCCCAGCGCCACCAGCTCGGCGGCCAGGGCGTCCCCACCCCCCTCGGCCGAGGCAGCCGTCGGCGCCCGGCGGCGGGCCAGCACGTTGCCGTCGTCGTCGACCACCCCGACGTCGAGCTTTGTGCCCCCGACATCAACCGCCAGCCACCGCCGCAGAGCGCCCGTCACCCTCCCACCCTCGCGCCAGGCCATGGGCGAGGCGCACGAGCCACCGGTACCGGCCCGCCTGTAGAGCGCGGCACGCGGGGGGCCGGTGGGTCGGTACCCTTTGCAGCTGAAGCGCCCAGCCGGCGCGCGCTCTGCGAACAGGGAGGCCACACGATGGGCATCTTCAGGGAAGCCAGGCAGGACGTCGGTGGTCTTCGCATCGCCATGCCCGACGAGATGATCACGGCCAACCGGCTCGTCTACAAGTGGCCGGAGAAGTCGATCCGCAAGTACACAAAGGCCTTCATCCCCGAGGGCTACTGCGCGGTGTTCGTGAGCTCGGGCCAGGTGATCGGCCAGCTCGGCCCGGGCCAGTACCCCATGGACGCCCAGGAGCTGCCGGTGATCGGCGTGCTGCTGGACCGGCTGTTCTACGACAACGCCTACCGCTGCGAGCTGCTCTTCATGCGCACGGCCGAGACCCGCGGCCTGCGCTTCGGCGGTCCCTTCGACACCATCAAGGAACCGGACTTCAACATGCCGGTGTCCATCCGGGTCTACGGCGACTACTCGCTGCGGGTGTTCGACGGCGGCCTGCTCATCAAGACCATCATCGGCACCGCCGACCAGCCTGACAACGAGGTCATCACCACCTTCATCGGCCGTCAGATCCTGAACGCCATGGGCGAGCTGGTCAGCGAGGGCATCCTCGACCACAGCTTCCCGGTCCTCGGCATCAAGTCCCAGGCCAGTGAGATCACCGAGGCCACCATGGCCAAGCTGAACCCGGCGCTGGCCGAGAACGGCATGCAGCTCGTCCGCTTCGGTGACTTCACCATCAACCTGAAGGAGGAGGACGAGGCCCGCCTGAAGGACCTGTCCGACAAGGTGGCGTCCAAGCGGGCCATGATCGGCCTGGCCAGCGACCCGAGCTACCTGCAGTACGCCCAGGGCCAGGTACTCGAGGGGGCGGGAGAGGGGCTGGCTCAAGGAGGGGCGGCCAACCAGACCGCCTTCCTCGGGATGGGCCTCGGCCTCGGAGGGGCCGTCAACCAGCCTTTCCAGCAGGGCATGGCGGGACAATCGGCGTCGCCGCCACCGGCCACCGCCGCCTGCCCCAAGTGCGGCGAGCAGAACCGCGAGGGCTCCAAGTTCTGCCACGGCTGCGGCACCAGGCTGGGCCCGCCCACGGTGGCCTGCCCCAGCTGCGGTGCGGCGAACGACCCGAACGCCAAGTTCTGCGCCGACTGCGGCACCAAGATGAAGGCGTCCTGCCGGCACTGCAACGCCGACCTGCTCCCCGGCGCCAAGTTCTGCCCCGAGTGCGGCACGTCAACTGCGCCCGCCGCCCCCGCGGATGGCGATCATGCGCCCCCGGCGGCCGACCAGGGGTGAGACGAACAGCGTGATCGGGGCGGCCGGGGCCGGCGCCGACCTGCCCCGTCTGCCGCCGCCGGTGCCCCGACGGCCCGAGGTGGAGGCGGCGCTGAACCGGATCCATGAGCGGGACCCGGCCTTCGACGAGGCCGGCTTCCTGAGCGGGGTCACCGCCTCGTTCGACCTGGTGCAGCGGGCGTGGTGCGAGCAGCTGCCGGCCGAGTCGCGCAAGGTCATGGCCGACGGGATCTGGCTGCGGCACCGCGCCCAGATCGCTGAGATGGCGGCGGCCGGCAGGCGCAACGTCGGTTCTGACTTGCGCATCGGCCGTCGCCAGATCGTCGGCTGCGTCACCGACGCCGACTCCGACTCGATCACCGTGCGGATCCACGCCTACAGCCGCGACTACGACGTGGCCCAATCCGATCCGGCCGGGGCAGCCGGCCGGATCCTGCGGGGCGACCGGGTGATGCGGCTGTGGAGCGAGGACTGGACCTTCACCCGGTCCTCGCTCGCCACCACCAGGCCCGGCTCCATGACCCGTCAGAACTGCCCGAGCTGTGGGGCCCCGCTGGACCTGGACGACTCGGGCACCTGCGCCTACTGCCGCCAGCTCGTGATGGCCGGCGCCCAGGACTGGGTGCTCTCACGGATCGAGCAGGTGTACGAGGCCGGCTGACCCCCGGGTCAGTCGATGAGCTCGTCGACCCGGTGGGCGGCGGCCTCGGCGGCGGCCTGGGCGTCCTCCACCGTCTTGAGCGTCTTGCGGCGGGCCCGGCCCGCCTCCTTCTCGGCCCGGGCCTTGGCCGCCCGGGCCTGAGCCTCGGCCTGCTTGCGGGCCTCGCCAGCCTTCTTGCGGGCCCGGGCGGCCTCGGCCTCGGCCCGGGCCCGGGCCTTCTTGGCCCGTCGTCCGGCGCTGGCCACCGCCTCCTCGAGGCCCGGCCGCATCCGGTCGCTGGCCGAGCTGACCGTGGAGCTGACCGACGAGGCGGCCCGCCCGGCGGCGACGGCGGCCGTCGTGGCCGCCGCCGCCCGGCTCAGGCGGCGCCTTCTGGCCAGGCGGCCCCGGCGGCCCCGACCCTCGAGCTCGCGCTCGGCCCTGGCCCGCTTGCGGCTGATCTTGCCGGCCTCCCCGGCCGCCTTCAGGGCCAGCAGCTCGGCGGCGTGAGCTTTCCGCTCGGCCTCCGCCACCCGCTGCTCGGCCAGCTCCCTGGCCTTGTGCTCGCGCAGCAACTCGACCGTCGCCTCCTCGCGCTCGGCCACCGCCTGGCGCAGCTTCTCCTTCCGGCTCCGGAACGAAACCAGCCCCAGCGTGCTGATCGACACCGTCTTGCGAATCAGGCCCACGGCTGCTCCTCTTCCTCGACTCCGACGCAGGCTACCCAGCCGGTCCCGCTCCCCACCACTGACGCCACCCTGGGCGCCGTCGGCCACCCCTGATGGCGGTGAGCGGCACGGCCCCCGTAACCTCGCCTCGGTGGCGTCACGGATCCGGGGGCGGAGCAGCATGGCCATCGACGCCTTCGCGGCCAACGTGCAGGCGATCGTCGTCAACGTCGAGCAGGTGATCCAGGGCAAGCGGGACACGATCCTGCTGGCCGCGCTGTGCCTGCTCGCCGAGGGCCACCTGCTCATCGAGGACGTGCCCGGCACCGGCAAGACCAGCCTGGCCAAGGCCCTGGCCGCCAGCCTGGGAGGCAAGTGGAACCGCATCCAGTTCACCCCTGACCTCCTGCCGTCGGACGTGACCGGGGTCACCGTCTTCAGCCGGGCCTCCAGCAGCTTTGAGTTCCGGCCGGGCGGCATTTTCGCCAACGTGGTCCTGGGCGACGAGATCAACCGGGCCAGCCCGAAGACCCAGTCGGCGCTGCTCGAGGCCATGGAGGAGCGCACCGTCACCGTCGACGCCACCTCCTACGTGCTGCCCAGCCCGTTCATGGTGATCGCCACCCAGAACCCGGTGGAGCACGAGGGCACCTACCCGCTGCCTGAGGCCCAGCTGGACCGCTTCCTGCTGAAGATCGCCATGGGCTACCCGGGCCGGGCCGCCGAGATGGACATGCTCGACGCCCACGCCGGCGCCGACCCGATGGCCGGCGTCGAACCGGTGGTCACCACCGACGACATAGAGGCCATGATCGACCTGTCGCGCACCGTTCACGTGGCCCCGTCCCTGAAGGGCTACATCGTCGACCTGGCCGCAGCCACCAGGCGCCACCCGGCGCTGGCGCTCGGCATGTCCCCCCGGGCCTGCCTCAGCCTGCAGCGGGCGGGCCGGGCCCGGGCCGCTTCCCTCGGCCGGGAGTACGTAGTGCCGGACGACCTGAAGGCGCTGGCCGGCCCGGTGCTGGAGCACCGGATGGTCCTGACGCCCGAAGCCAGCCTGGGTGGCTCGACGACCGCCGACGTGCTCGCCCAGTGCCTGGCCGGCGTCGTGGTCCCGACGACCCGAGCATGACGACCCGAGCATGAGGGGGGCGCGCCTGACCCGGCGGGGGTGGAGCCTGGCCGTGGTGGGCGTGGTGCTCCCCGTCGTCGGCCGCCTCGTCGGGGTGGGCGAGCTGACCTCGCTCGGGCTCACGGCCGTCGTCCTCACCGGGGCCAGCCTGCTGCTCGTCGCCTACGGGCCGCTCGAGCTCGAAGTCGTGCGCCGGATGGTGCCGGGCCGTGTCCACGCCGGGGCGGCCTGCCGGGTTGACCTCAACGTGCGCAACCTCGGCACCCACAGGTCACCGGTGGTGACCACCCGGGACCCGTTCGACGGAGGCCGGCGCTGGGCCCGCCTGAGGCTCGCCCCCCTCCCGCCCGGGCAGGGCTGCACGTCCTCCTACCGGGTGCCGACCGACCGCCGGGGGCTGTTCAGCGTGGGTCCGCTGCAGCTGATCCGCAGCGATCCGCTCGGCCTCGTCAGCCGCACCGTCGAGGTGGCCGGCCGGGACACCCTCACCGTCTACCCCCGCATCGACCGCATCGCCGCCCTCCCCCACACCAGGGGGGCCGATCCCCGGGGCGGCTCGGTCACCCAGCCGTCGTTCGGGCCGAGCGGCCAGGACTTCCACGCCCTGCGCCCCTACGTGGTGGGTGACGACCTGCGTCGGGTCCACTGGAAGTCCTCGGCGCACACCGAGGACCTGCTGATCCGCCAGGACGAGCTGCCCTGGCAGGGGCGGGCGACCGTCGTGGTCGACGTGCGGGCATCGGTCCACGACGAGCCGTCGTTCGAGGCCGCCATGTCGGCGGCCGCCTCCATCACCTCGGCGTGCCTGGCCGCCGGGCTCGAGCTGCGGATCCTCGGGACGGACCGGGTCGACACCGGCCATGGCACGGGCCGGGCTCACCTCGACGCCGTCCTGGAGCGGCTGGCCGCCTGGGAGCCCGATACCGACCCGGCTCATGACCTGGCTCTGACCCTGGCTGGCGTCGCCCTGGCCCGGGACAGCTCGCTCGCCACCATCACCACGGGACGGGCCGGGCCGGGCGCCGTCGGCATGGCCGCCCGGGCCCGCCGGGGGCGCAGAGCCCCGGTGGTGGTGGTGTTCGACGACCGGCCGCAGCCCTCATCGCCGGTCGGCGCCACCGTGGTGCGCTGCATCGGCCAGCCGGCGTTCGCAGCAGCCTGGGCCGCCGGCGTCGGCCAGGCCCTCAGGACCGGATCATGAGCACCCTGGCCCCGACCCGGCCGCCGTCCGGGCCGCCGCCGGCACCGTCGGCGGCTGCCGCCCCGGGATGGCGCTCCCGGCTGCCGTGGCGCCGACCCGAGGCCAGGGTGGCCCGGCTCGACGACCTGGCCACGCTGTGCCTGTCCCTTTTGAGCATCGCCGTGGCCCTGTCGCTCGGGCGGCTCTTCCATGGGACGGGCTGGCTGGCCTACGCCGTGGCGGCCGCCGGCCTGGGCCACCTGCTGGCCTGGGGCCTCCGCCGCCTCGGCGCCGGCCTCGCCGCCACCGCGATCGCCTCACCGCTGCTCAGCCTGCTCGTGGCTGTCGAGCTGGTGGTGCCGCAGGCCACCACCTTCGGCCTGCCAACCCCCTTCACGTTCCAGGTCATGGGCCAGGCCCTGACCGACGCCCAGGGCGCCTTCCGCACCGCCGTGCCGCCGGTCGCCCCGGCCCCGGGCTTCCTCGCCGCCGCCGTGGTGGGGCTGTGCATGTGCGCCTTCCTGGCCGACTGGGCGGCGTTCCGGATGCGCAGGTCGTTCGAGGCCTGCGTTCCGGCCCTCGGGTTCTTCGTCTTCGCCGCCGTGCTCGGGGCCAGGTCGCGCCAAGGCTCTCCCGCCGCCGCCCTCGCCGGCGCCGCCCTGCTGTTCCTGATCGTGCAGCGGGCCAACCTCGAGGGCAACGAGACCCCGTGGTTCGGCGGGCGCGAGCAGGGCGCCCTGCCGAGCCTGCTCTCAGCCGGGGCGGTGCTCGGCACGGTGGCCGTGGTGGCCGGTCTGGTGCTCGGGCCGCGGGTGCCGGGGGCGACGTCCAAGGCCCTGGTGACGTTCAACAAGGGGTCGGGCGGGTCCGGGTCGGGCAGTCGGTCGACGATCAGTCCGCTGGTCGACATCCGGACCCGGCTGCGTGAGTACGCCAACGTCGACGTCTTCACCGTCGAGTCACCGCGTCCCGCCTACTGGCGCCTGACCAGCCTCGACCAGTTCGACGGGACGATCTGGTCGTCGAACGAGCGCTACGCCTCCAGCCGGGGCGACCTGGAGCGGGCGAAGGGTGACCGGCCGCGGCTGGTCCAGCAGGTCCAGGTGGCCGCGCTGTCGTCGATCTGGCTGCCGGCCGCCTACCGCCCTACCAAGGTCGACGGTGTCGCCGGCCTCTCCTACAGCCCGGGCTCCGACAGCCTGATCTCAAAGAAGGACACCAGCGACGGCCTCAGGTACGCCATCACCTCTGAGGTGGCCGACCTCACCCCCGGGGAGCTGCGGCAGGCGCCGGCATCGGAGCCCGGGGCCAGCGGCCTCGGCGTCGACCTGGGGCGCTACACCAACGTCGGGGGTCCCACCTCGGCTCGGGTCCGCCAGAAGGCGATGCAGCTGTCCCAGGGCGGGGCGACGCCCTACGACAAGGCCCTCGCCGTGCAGGACTACCTGCGCTCCAGCGAGTTCACCTACAGCCTCGACGCCCCCGCCGGTCACTCGGGCAGCGCCGTCGACCAGTTCCTCTTCAGGTCGAAGAAGGGGTACTGCGAGCAGTTCGCCGGCACCTACGCCCTGCTGGCCCGGCTGATGGGCCTGCCCACCCGGGTCGCCGTCGGCTTCCAGCCCGGCCGCAAGCAGGACGGCGTCTTCACCGTCAAGGACTCAGACGCCCACGCCTGGCCTGAGGTCTACCTCGAAGGGACCGGGTGGACGGCCTTTGAGCCCACGCCGGGTCGGGGCAACCCGCAGGCTCAGGGCTACACCGGGGTCCCCTACATCCCGGCGGCACCGTCCGGCGGCGACCAGTCAGCGCCCGTGACGGCCCCGCCGGTGCCGGGCCCCGGAGAGACCGCCCCCACAACGGCTCCGCCGCCGCAACCGCCGCCTGCTGAGACCCCGCCCCCGGCTGGGCACGCGAACCCGATGGCCGGGGCCCTGTCACTCCTGCGCCGCGCCGCGCCCGTCCTGGCCGCTCTCGGCCTGATCGCTGGCATCGTCTTCGGATCGGCCGCCTTTGTGGCCTGGGAGCGGCGGCGGCGGCGGGAGCTGGGCGGCGGCTCGTCCGAGGGGCGGGTGCACATGGCGTGGGAGGAGGCGGTGCAGGCACTCGCCCTGGCGGGAGTGCGAACCCGGGCCGGTGAAACGGTCGACGAGCTGTTGGAACGGCTCAGCCGGCCGGACGGCGCCGCCGAGGGGGCCGGGCTCGGGCCCGGCACCGGGGCCAACCAGGCGCTACGGCGCCTCGGCGCCGCTGTGGTCCAGACCGCCTACACCGGCCGCTCCGCCACGGGAGGCCTGGCCGACGCCGCCGAGGCCGAGGCGACCACGGTCGTGCTGGCCTGCCGCAGCTCGGTTGGCCGCTGGGACCGCTGGCGCACCGACCTCGACCCCCGGCCGGCGCTGGCCCGGCTCCGGGCCGACCAGTCGCGGGCGGCGGCGACCGACGTGATCAGCCCTCATCGGTCCTGATCGGGCGCTGATCAGTCGCCTTCGCGCTTCATCCGGTTGCGCATGCGCTGACGGGCCTCATCCAGGGTCTCCCGCCGCTCCTTCACGACCTCGTTCAGCGACTGCAGGCCGATCTTGCCGGCCTTGCGGGCGCTGTCGACGAACACCAGCGCCGAGGCGACCATCAGGGCGAAGCCCAGGAAGGAGAAGATGGGACCGACCGGCAGCAGGGCCACCACGCCGATCATCCCGGCGACGAAGCCAGCCGCCGCCAGCTTCATGTTACGGGTGGCGTGACCGACGACGTCGGGGCTGTTGGCGACCCGACGGGCGAACTCGGGGTCGGACTCGTAGAACGAGTTCTCGATGTCCCGGAAGATCCGCTGGTCGTCCTCGGAGAGCGGCACGTCATCCGATCTTTGTCGCTAGAACTCGTGGTCAGGTTGGGCTACCCATCTTGGCACGGTCCTGAACCGCTTTGCCACGCAGCCGGCCAGGTTTCATCCACCTTCGGCGGTTGGGCCCCACTGGGTGTCGCCCTTGCGCTTGACCCGCAGGCCGTGATCGCCGGCTAGCACGGCCGGTCCGACAGCCTGGTCGCCGAAGCGGCGGCGGATGCCCTCGACGGCGTCGGCGGCCATCCGGTGGGCGGAGGCGCCGCCCGTACCCCCCGCTCCGTTGGGCCGCTCGGGCCACAGGCCCCCCGCTCCGTTGGGCCGCTCGGGTCGGTCGGGCCACGGCAGCAGCTCGAGCTGGCGGGCCGGCGGCGGTCCCAGCTGGCTGCACGACACCCCGAGCAGACGTACGCCGGCGGCGGTGTCGACCGTCTCGAGCAGGGCGGCGGCGACGGTGGCCACCTCATGGGCCACGTCGGTGGCCTCGCCCAGGGTCCGGCTGCGGGTGATGGTGCGAAAGTCCCCGAAGCGGACCTTCAAGGTGACGGTGCGGGCGGCGACCCCCGAGCGGCGCAGCCGGTTGGCCACGCCGTCGGACAGGCGCAGCACCTCCCGGCGCAGCTCGGCGGCGGCGGCCAGGTCGCGGGCGTAGGTCTCCTCGTGGCCGATCGACTTGGCCACCTGGTCAGGCACCACCGGACGGGGATCACGGGCCCAGGCCAGATCGTGAAGGTGGTGGCCGAGGCTGGGGCCGAGGGCTGTGACCATGGTGTCGAGCGGCAGGGCGGCCAGCTCGGCGATGGTGCGGATGCCGTAGCGAGCCAGCCGACGCTGCGTGGCCGGCCCGACGCCCCACAGCGCCCGCACCGGGTGGGGGTGCAGGAACTCAAGCTCGCAGGCCGAGTCGACCACGACCACCCCGGCTCCGGCCTCGAGGCCACCGTCAGGTCCGACCCGGGGCTTGGCCGCCTCAGATGCCAGCTTGGCCAGCAGCTTGATGCGCGCCACCCCGACGCTGGCCGTCAGCCCCAGCACGCCGAGGATGCGGGCCCTGAGGGCGGCGGCGATGACAGCCGGGGGCCCGAACAGCCGCCGGGCGCCGCTCACGTCGAGGAACGCCTCGTCGAGGGCGATGCCCTCGACGAGCGGGGTCACCTCGGCGAACAGCTCGTGCAGGTCGTGGCTCACCTCGACGTAACGGTCGTAGCGGCCGGAGAGCCAGACGGCGTGCGGGCACAGGCGCCGGGCCCGGCCGGAGGGCATGGCCGAGCGGATCCCGTAGACCCGGGCCTCATAGGAGGCGGCGGCCACCACCCCCCGCTCGCCCCGCCCGCCGACCACCACCGGCAGCCCCTGAAGCGACGGATCGTCCCGCACCTCAACCGAGGCGAAGAACGCATCCATGTCGACCTGCAGGATGCTGGCTTGGTGAGCGCAGCGGACGGGTGCCGGCGATATCACGGCTCAGGGTGCCGGCGGCGGGTCATGGGGGCTGGCGGCGGTCCGCCGGGCCAGCGAGCCGCCCCGCCTGGGCCGCCGGTGGTTGACCTGGGTGTGGATCCGGTGGAAGAGCCGGTCCCGTGCGGCCCACCAGGTCACCAGGACCAGCGCCTCGGCCACGATCCTCCACGACATCTTCGACTCGCCGACCGACCGGTCGGCGAAGGAGATCGGCACCTCGACGATCCGGCCGCCGGCCCGGCTGACCCGGTAGGCGGTCTCGATCTGGAAGCCGTAGCCGTCGGCCCGGAAGGCGCTGGTGTCGAGGAGGCGCAGGGCGTTGGCGTGGTAGGCCCGGAAGCCGCTGGTGGCGTCGGCCACCGGCAGGCCGAGGACCAGGGAGGCGTAGCGGTTGCCGGTGCGGGACAGGAACCTGCGGTGCCAGCTCCAGGCCGGGATCGACCCACCGACGATGTAGCGGCTGCCGATGGCCAGGTCGGCACCGGCGTGCACCGGTTCGAGTAGGCCCGGCAGCTCGGCCGGGTCGTGCTGGAGGTCGGCGTCCATCTCGACCAGCACCTCGAACCCCCGCTCGATGCCCCACGAGAAGCCGGCCCGGTAGGCGGCGCCCAGACCCTCCTTGCGCGTCCTGCGCAGCACCGAGATCCCGCCCAGCACCCCGGCCAGCGCCTCGGCCCGCTCCGCGGTGCCGTCGGGGCTGCCGTCGTCGACGACCAGCACCTCGCCGTCGGGCAGGGCGTCGCGGCACCGACGCAGCACGTCCTCGACGTTCCCCGCCTCCTGGTAGGTGGGGATCACGACCAGGCAGCGCACCGCCGCATCCTACGATCGCTGCGTGACCACGCCGAAGGATGTCCGGCGGACCGCCCTGCCGTCGGTCCAGGCCCGGGTGCTCGCCTTCGCCGGCATCGCCCTCGGCGGCGGGTGCGGCGGCCTCATCGGCTGGGCGTTCGTCAACCTCCAGTGCACGGGCAGCTGCGACGTGCCGAAGGCCGTCGGCGCGGTGTCCGGTTCGCTGCTCAGCTCGATCGGCGTCGCCGTCATCGCCGTGCTCGGGCTGCGGGCCATGGGCGAGTGGAAGCGCGTCCAGGACCGGTAGCCTCCCGATCCGCTCAGCCCAGGAGCATCCGGCGGAAGGACTCGGCGTAGCGGACCCCCCCGGCGCGACCGGCGTCCTCGGCCCGCTGCTCGACCACTGACCGCAGCAGCTCACCGGGCAGGTCGACCTGGCTGCGGTGACAGGCCAGGGCAGCAGCCTTGACGGCCAGCACCGGCCCGACGTCGACGTGGGCGTCGGGCTCCAGGGTGCCGGACAGCCAGAGCTCGGCCACCGCCCACGCCGGCCCCCGGTCGGGGAAGTAGTGGGGCATGGCGGCGGCGGGGGCGGCGGCGTCGAGCGTCGCCGCCCCGATGGCGCGATGGTCCCGGTGGTTCACGTAGCGGCGCCCGAACAGCAAGGCGGTGGGATCGGGAGCGATGACGACCTCGGCCCGCACGGCCCGGATCACGGCCACGAGGTCGCCGACCAGCCCGGCCGAGACCTCGACCTCGCCGTCGGGGATGCCGAGGAGACGGTGTGACGCCAGGCCCAGCACGGCGGCGGCGGCGGCCACCTCGCCAGCCCGGGTGGCAGCCAGAGCGACCGGATCGGCGGCCGGGTCGAGGGAGCCCTTGTCCCCCTGGCAGGCCACGACGAGGTGGGCCTCGCAGCCGGCGCGCACCCAGCTGGCCAGGGTGCCGCCGCACGCCACCTCGACGTCGTCAGGGTGGGCGTAGACGGCCAGGGCCCGGGCGGGGGCCTGGTCCACCAGGTGCTCTGACGCCACGCGCCGGAACGGTAGCGGGCAACGGCGAGTCGTCTCGCCCCGGGGGCTCGCCGCCGCCGCGTGGTTCGATGGTCGGCTGTGTCTGACCTCGACCTGTCTGGCCTCGACCTGTCCGAGCTTGCCGATCTGGCCGTCGAGGTGGCCCACCAGGCCGGAGCGCTCATCGGCGCCGCCGCCCGACTGGGTCCCGAGGAGGTAACCACCAAGAGCTCGGCCACCGACCTCATGACCGGCACCGACCGGGCCGCCGAGGCGCTGATCGCCGAGCGGCTCCTGACCGCCCGGCCGGACGACGGTTTGCTGGGTGAGGAGGGGGCCGCCGTCACGGGCACCTCCAGGGTGACGTGGGTCGTGGACCCCATAGACGGCACGACCAACTTCGCCTATGACTACCCGGCCTTCTGCACCTCCATCGCCGCCCAGGTGGACGGCGTGGCCGCCGTCGGGGTCGTGCACGACCCGGTGCGGGGCCACACCTATGCAGCCGTCAGAGGGGTCGGCGCCTCATTGAACGGCCGGCCCGTCTCGGTGCGGCCCGGCGGGCCCCCGCTGGCTCACGCCCTGGTCGGGACGGGGTTCGGCTACGCCGCGTCGCGCCGCAAGGCCCAGGCGACGGTGCTGGTCCAGGTCCTGTCGGCCGTGCGCGACATCCGCCGGGCCGGATCGGCCGCCCTTGACCTGTGCATGGTGGCCTGCGGACGCCTCGACGCCTACTACGAGCGGGGGCTGCATCCGTGGGATCACGCCGCCGGCGCCCTCATCGCCTCCGAAGCCGGGGCGTGGGTGGGCACCCTGGATGGTGGCCCGCTCGACTACGAGCGCACCATCGTGGCGGCCCGACCCGATCTGGTGGAGCCCCTGCTGTCGCTGCTCCGGACCGCCGGCGCTGACCAGATGTCGTGACCACGGGGTCGCCGCGGGACCGCTTCGTCACCGTCCTCGGCCGGATGCCGGTCCTGGAGGCGCTGCTCGACGACACCATCGTCGTCGACAAGGTCGTGCTGGCCCGCTCGGCCCACGGACCGTCGGTCGACGAGCTGGTGTCGGCGGCCCGGCGTCGGGGCGTGAGGGTGGAGCGGGCCGACGCCACCCGGGTCACCCGCCTGTCCCGAAACGGGCGCCACGACCAGGGCGTGGTGGCCGACGTGGTGGCCCCCGGCCTGGCCGACCTCGACACCTGGCTGGCGGCATCTGAACAGGCCCAGGACCGCACGGCCGGAACGGGCCAGCCGAGCGGGCGAGCCGACGGGCCCGCCGTGGACGTCGTGGTGCTTGACGGCGTCACGAACCCGGCCAACGTGGGAATGGTGCTGCGGGTGGCCACGGCGGCGGGCCTGGCCGTGGCCCTCCCCCGGCAGGGTTCGCCCGACCTCGGGCCGCTAGTGGTCAAGGCCTCCGCCGGCATCGCCTTCCGGGCCCGGGTGCTGCGCTGTACGACTGCCGCCGACGGCTGCCGGGCGCTGGCCGCCGCCGGCTGGTCGCTGACCGCCCTCGACGCCGCCGCCCCCGAGACCATCTGGGAGCCGCTCCCCGAGCGGGTGGCGCTCGTCCTCGGCGGCGAGACCGGGGGCATCAGCCCGGCGGTGGCCGAGATGGTGGCCGCCCGTCGCGCCATCCCCCTCGAGGCTGGCGTCGGGTCGCTGAACGTGGCCACCGCCGCCGCCGTGGCGGTGTTCGAGCTGCACCGCCAGCGCCAAGGCTCTGGAGCCCGTGCCTGACGGTCAGCCGGGCGCCTGCCTGACGAGGTCCGCAGCGCTCACCTCGAGCCCGATGGGCGGGTCCCGTTCACGTCGACTCATGCTCGGCCCCGCACGATCTCGAGCAGCTCGCGGCGCGACGGGCCGGGGAGCGAGGCGTCCTCCCAGCCGGCCCCGGCCGTGCGGACGGCCTCGTTCATCCCGGGCTGGGCCAGGACCTCCTCCGGCGTGGCCACCACGCTCAGGATCTGGGCGAGGCCGCGCAGCACCTGCGGATCGTTCATGGCGCCGTGGTCCATGGCCTTGGCGTGCACCCAGGTCGGGTCGTCGGACCGGTAGCTGACTCCTCGGACCTGGGCGTGGATCTCGGCCAGGCGGTGGCGGTCGAAGCCACGGGTGGCCCGGTACCAGGGGCCGACGACAGCGTCGGTGGCCCGGTCGAAGGCCAAGGCGAAGCCGACGTGATCCGAGAGGGGGACGGTCCGGATCTGGTCACGCAGGACCTCCACCTGCATCAGGCCGAGTGACGCCCCCCGGCCGAGAGAGGGGTTGGTGCACGCCCAGCTGTCGCCGACGGCCACGATCCCGGTGGCCACCGGCCGATCATCGATGACGAAGCGGCGCCGGCGGTCTTCGAGCCCGGCCATCACCGAGGGGGCGTCGTCGATCGACTGGGCATCTGCCCAGTGGGCCACGAGCGGAAAGCTGGCCAGGGTCCGGTTCCAGGTGTCGGGGTTGCGCAGCGGGCGCAGGTCGGCGTCGGCGCCGCTGGCGATGATCCCCACGCCCCAGGTGCCGTTGTCCCCCGGCAGCGTCACCGTCCCCACCGACTCATGATGCTGGAGGACCCCGCCGAGCAGGGGCGGGATCGACCCGTCCGCCGAGCGGAAGTGGCGGCCGTAGTAGACCAAGCCTGCCTCCTCCACCTCGTCCCCGGGGGCCCGGCCGCCGACGGCGGTCAGCCAGGATGCCAACGCTGACCGGCGGCCGCTCGCATCCACCACCAGGTCGCCGTCGATGTCGTGGCCCGAGGAGGTGCGGACCCCGCTGACGTGGGCGAGGTCTCCGCCCGCGGCCTCGCCGGTCCGCAGGCCGGCCACGCTCTCGCCACGACGCACCTCTACGCCCGGGGTGCGCCCGGCCACCTCGGCCAGGGCGGCCTCGACCACCGGCCGACGTCCCGTGAGCACCTCGAAGCGCTCATCTCCGTCCCGCCAGCCCCCGGTCATCGAGTCGGGCGCCTGGCGCAGCGGGTTGGCCCGCAGGCCGCCGGCCGCCTCCAGCGCCGCCGCCACCGCCGGCATCTCGCGGTCGACGATCTGGCCCCAACGGGGGGCGAACATGTGGAGGAGGCGGAACTGGTTGACGCCCCGACGTTCCCAGCCCAGCCAGGCCGCCTCGCCCACGCCCGGAGGCGGCGCCGGGTCGCGCTCGATGACGGTGACGTGGTGCCCGTCGCCGGCCAGCATGATCGCCGTCGACAGCCCGCACAGGCCGGCGCCCACCACCACGATGCCCGCCATGACGCTCAGTCGGCCTAGCCGAAGAAGACCTCGGCCACCTCGACCAGGTCGGGGGCGACGGTCTTCAGGGTGCCGGTGCCCTCGACCAGCGGCACCCGCTCGATGCGGTCGGCCCTCAGGGCGACCATCGTGCCAAAGGCGCCGTCGTGGACGGCGTCGATGGCGGCGATGCCGAAACGGGTGGACAGGACCCGGTCAAAGGCGGTGGGCGTGCCGCCCCGCTGGATGTGTCCGAGCACGGTGACCCGGGTCTCAAAGCCGGTGCGGGCCTCGATCTCCTCGGCCACCTGCTGGCCGATGCCACCGAGGCGGGCGTGGCCAAAGGCGTCGAGGCCCTTGTCGGCCACGGTGAACGTGCCCTCCTTCGGCACCGCCCCCTCGGCGACCACCACTATGGAGGCGTAGCGGCCCTTGGCGTGACGGGCCACGAGCTTCTCGCAGACCACCTCGATGTCGAACGGCGTCTCGGGCACCATCAGCTCGGCGGCGCCCCCGGCGATGGCTGCGTAAGTGGCGATCCACCCGGCGTGGCGGCCCATGACCTCACAGACCAGCACCCGGTCGTGGCTCTCGGCGGTGGTGTGGAGGCGGTCGATGGCGTCGACGGCGACCTGGACGGCGGTGTGGAAGCCGAAGGTGACCTCGGTGGCTGACAGGTCGTTGTCGATGGTCTTCGGGACCCCGACCACCTGGGCGCCGACGGCGGCGAGCTTGGTGGCCACGCCCAGGGTGTCCTCGCCCCCGATGGCGATCAGGGCGTCGACCCCGAGGCGGCTGAGGGTGGCCCGCACCTTGGCCTCACCGCCGTCGACCTTGTACGGGTTGGTTCGCGAGCTGCCGAGGATGGTGCCGCCACGGGGCAGGATCCCGCGGCACGACTCGACCGACAGCGGCATGGTCGAGCCGTCGAGGACGCCCCGCCAGCCATCGCGGAAGCCCACCAGCTCGTCGCCGTAGCAGGCCTCGCCCTTGCGCACCACGGCACGGATTACGGCGTTCAGCCCCGGGCAGTCACCCCCGCCGGTCAAAAGGCCGACCTTCACGTTGGCTCTCCTCGCGTCGGAAGGAGCCGATGTTAGACAGCCAGGCTGAGGCGCTGGCCCGGGACGAGGGGACCCCCGCCGGAGGCGACCTGCAGCCTGGCGACCAGCGGGCGCACGTCACCCTGGGGCTGGAGGCGCCGGGCCAGCGTCCACAGCGTCTCCCCCGGCTCGACGACGTGGACGGCGGAGGCGGAGGCGGCAGCGGCGGGGGTGGCGGTGGCGCCCACCGACGCGGTGCCGGGCGCCATCGGCCTTGGGGCCTGCCCGGCACCGGCGAGGGAGCCGGCACCGAGCAGAGGCCCGAGAGCGGCGACGGCCACGAGGGCCACCACCGCCCGACGCCCACGGACCGCAGCCGAGGGCTGCGTGCGGCCCATCGGCCAGCCCGAGGGAAGGCGGAGCGGAAGAGACGCACCGGCGGAGCCGGGAGAAGTGGGAGAGGCGGCGATGGCAGCCACGGGATCCTCCTCAGGCGTGGGCTCGGGACGAACGTGCGTTCGCCAAGACCATTGGGCCACGAACGTGCGTTCGCTGTCAAGTGGGGTCGTCGGTTCGGCCATGGAGCCATCGTCCACACCGGCGTGACAGCGAACGATCGGATGGCCGGGTGCATCCCGGCGAACAGGTGTTTGCCGGCGGCGGTCGGTCGTGGTAGAACAGGCGTTCGAGCAGAGGAGAGCCACATGGTTGAGGTCCTGAGCGGCAAGCGGCGCCAGATCCTGGATGTGATCGCCGTTTACCAGCGCACCCGCGGCTACCCGCCGTCGGTACGGGAGATCGGCGAGGCGGTGGGCCTGGCTTCCTCGTCCACCGTGCACGCCCACCTGTCCACCCTCCAGCGCGAGGGCTACCTGAAGCGGGACCCCACCAAGCCCCGGGCGCTCGAGGTGACCTATGACCCCCACTCCGGCGTCACCGCCGAGCGGCGGCCGGTCCGCCACGTCCCACTCGTGGGCGACGTGGCCGCCGGAACCGGGGTGCTGGCCGACGAGCGGGTCGACGAGCTGCTCCCGTTCCCCGAGGATTTCACCGGACCCGGCGACCTGTTCCTCCTCCGGGTCCGGGGCGACTCGATGGTCGACCTCGGCATCTTCGACGGTGACCACGTGGTCGTGCGCAGTGACATCGAGCCCGTCAAGGGCGACGTCATCGTGGCCGGGATCCCGGGCGGCGAGGCCACGGTCAAGACCTGGAGCCGCAAGCAGGGCAAGGTCGTGCTCCTCCCCCACAACGAGGATCGCGGCTACAAGCCCATGGTGTTCGAGCCCGAAGAGGTCCAGGTCTACGGCAAGGTCGTCACCGTCGTCCGTCGGCTCTGAGCCGCCAGACTGGGCCCCATGACCAAAGATCCACCGGCCAGCGCGCCGGGGGCCTGGGGCGTCGGCCTGGCCACCTTCTCAGCTGGGGGGCAGCTGCTCGACGCCTGGTACCCCGCTCCGCACCTCGGTCTCCAACCGCCGCCCCCCGTCGCCGCCTCGACCACCCTCGAACCCGGGGAGGCGGCAGAGCTGCTCGGATCCGGCCTGGTCGGCACCCTCGGCCCCGACGACGCCCGTGGCGTGCGGGTGGCGGCGGTGGCCACCGTCACAGCTGACCTGGCCGCCCCCCCGGCCGACGCCGCCGACGCCTACCTCCGCCTGCACCTCCTCTCGTCCCGGCTGGTGGCGCCGCACGGGTGCAACCTCGAGGGGCTGTTCGGGCTGCTGGCCAACGTCGTGTGGACCAGCGTCGGCCCCTGTCCCGTCGAGGATTTCGAGGCCACTCGCCTGCGCCTGCGGGCCACCGGGCGGCCGGTGACGGTGCTCGGGGTGGACAAGTTCCCGCGGATGGTCGACTACGTGGTGCCGACGGGCGTGCGGATCGCCGACGCCGACCGGGTCCGCCTCGGCGCCCACCTGGCCGAGGGCACCACCGTCATGCACGAGGGCTTCGTGAACTTCAACGCCGGCACGCTCGGCGCCTCGATGGTCGAGGGCCGCATCTCCTCGGGCGTGGTGGTGGGCGACGGCTCCGACATCGGCGGTGGCGCCTCGATCATGGGCACCCTCTCGGGCGGCGGTCGGGAGGTGGTGCGCATCGGCGCCGGCTGCCTCCTCGGGGCCAACAGCGGCACCGGCATCAGCCTGGGCGACGGCTGCATCATCGAGGCCGGCTGCTACATCACCGCCGGCAGCAAGGTCACCCTTCCCGACGGGACCGTGCGCAAAGCCCGGGACCTGTCGGGTCGGCCCGGCCTCGTCTTCCGCCGCAACTCGACCTCCGGCACCCTTGAGGCCGTCACGCGCATCGGTGAGTGGGGCGGCCTCAACGAGGATCTGCACCACAACTGAGCCGCGGGGCGTGGATCAGGGCATGAGGTGGCTGAGGGGGTGAACGGCCTCAGGGCGTGAAGAGGAGACGATTGCCGGTGGTCGCCGGGCGGCAGCCGACGAGGAGGGCGCAGCGGGGGCCGGTGCCGGTGACTCGGCCGGTGGTGGCCTGGGCCAGAACCCGGTACTGGGCCTGCTGGGAGCTGGTCCGCGGCACCTGCATCTCCCGGGCCAGGGCGCCCGTGACCTGCGGCGCCGCCATCGAAGTGCCAGACATCACCGTGGTGCCGTTCGAGCGGAAGTCGGTGGAGACGATCCGCACGCCGGGGGCGAAGATGTCGACGCACGGGCCGCCGTTGGAGAAGCCGGCCATGGCGTCGTTGATGTCGCTGGCCGCCACCGTGAGCACCTGCGGCACCCGGCCCGGCGAGGTGGTGCAGGCGTCGGCCGAGTCGTTGCCGGCCGCGGCCGCCACCGCCACCCCGTCGTTGGACAGGGCGGTTACGGCCCGGTCCAGCGCGGCGCTGGACCCGCCACCGAGGCTCAGGTTGGCCACCGCGGGCTGACCGGGCCGGTGGTCGGCTGTGGCCCAGTCGACACCGGCGATGATGGCTGAGAGCGAGGTGGACTCCGAGCAGCCGAAGGTGTTGACCGGCACGATCGTGGCCGCCTTGGCCACGCCATAGGTGGCGCTGGCCACTATGCCAGCGACATGGGTGCCATGGCCGACGCAGTCGCTGGCGCCGGTGCCGCCGGTGAAGACGTTGTAGCCGGGGGCGACCCGACCCCCAAACTCGGGCAGGTCACCCCGGGTTCCGGTGTCGATCACGTAGGCCCGCACGCCGGCACCGGTCGTCGAGTACGTGTAGGTACGGGACAGGGGCAGGTCACGCTGGTCGAGCCGGTCCAGGCTGGTCGGCGGGCTGACCTCGACGGCCGCCGCCTTCACCTGCACGTCGGGCTCGACGGACTGCACCACAGGGTCGTTTAGGAGACCGGAGAGAAGCGCCTGGGGCAGCGATGCGCTGTAGCCCTTCAGGGCCGAGCCGAACACGCGGTCGACGGTGCCGCCGAGCAGGCCGGTCTGGCGGCGGGCGGTTCCGGCAGGGTCGGCCACCGAGTCGTTGAGGGTGACGATGTAGCGACCGAGCAGCCCCTCGATCAGCGAGGGCCGGGTGGCCCGGGCCGGCGCCAGGGCCAGGCCGCCGAGCATGAGCAGGACGGCGCACCCGGCGGCGAGGCAGAGGCGAAGGCTACGGCTGGGCATGGGCGGAGGCTCCCGTTCGGCTGTCGCGATCTGGCCGCCAAGGTACAGGAGCCGGACCGCCGTTGGGCGCCAGTTCCAGATGGGCGGCTCAGCCTTGATCGGGGGACGGCCTGGCTGCGTCCCGCCCTGCCGACGCCGCTCTGGCGAACGCATCGGCGGGGCGGCTCGCCGCCAGCCGGTCGGCGACGAGGCCGAGGCGGTCGTCAGCCTGGACCGCCGCCACCCGGACGTGGCCGGCGCCCGTCGGCCCGTAGAAGTCGCCGGGCGAGGTCAGGCAGCCGGCGCGGTGGGCCAGGTCGGCGGCCATACCCCAGCCGTCGCCGCCGGGGGCGGCCACCCACAGGTAGAACGAGCCGGCCGGCGTCGGGGTTCCGAGGGCGTCGGCCAGCAGGGCCAGCCGGCGCCGGTAGCGCTCGCGCTGGGCGTCGACGTGGTCGTCGTCGTCGAAGGCCACGGCAGCGGCGGCCTGCACCGGGCCCGGCACCATGAACCCGGCGTGCTTGCGCACTTCGGAGAGGTACGTGACCAGATCAGCGTCGCCGGCGTAGAAGCCGGCGCGCACGCCGGCCAGGTTTGAGCGCTTCGACAGCGAGTGGGCGGCCAGCACCCCGTCGGGGCCGTGCTCGAGGATGGTGCGGGGCGGCCCCTCCCAGGTGAACTCGGCGTAGCACTCGTCGGAGAGCACGGGCACGCCACGCTGGCGGCCCCACGCCGCCGCCGCCCCCAGGTCGGCCAGCTCGCCGGTGGGGTTCGATGGGCTGTTGACCCACAGGCACAGCGCCCGGGCGCCATCCTCCTCGGCGACGTCCGCCAGCTGCACGTAGGGCACGGCTCGGCAACCCGCCAACGTGGCCCCCATGGCGTAGGTGGGGTAGCTGGTGGCCGGGTAGAGGACGGTGTCACGGTCGGGGCGGCGCAGGCGCAGCCAGTGCGGGGTGGTGGCCACCCACTCCTTGGTGCCCACGCAGGCGGCCAGCTGCGTCGGCTCGACCCGCACCCCGAAGCGCCGGGCCATCCAGCCGGCGGCCGACTCCCGCAGCCGGGCGCTGCCCACGCTGGTTGGGTAGCCGCGCTCGGCGCCACTGGAGCCGAGGGCGGCTATGACCGCCGGCGGCGGCGGATCGAACGGGGTACCGACCGACAGGTCGACCAGGCCCCGCCCGTCAGGATGGGCGGCGGCGATCTCCTTCAGCCCCTCAAGCCGGTCGTAGGGGTAGGGCGGCGGCACGAACCCGGCAGTCACGGAACCGAGTCTCCCAGGCGTGCCGCCCCCGCTTGATCGCTACAACCTTCGAGCTGTCGAGACGCGGCGCGTCGTCGGGTTGCGGCTGACGAATCGTAGGACATCGAGGCGGCTGCTTTCCTCGGGCTGGGCCAAGCGGCGCCTCAACCCCCAGATCGTCGTGCCACGAAGCGATCCTTGCCTGACGACCTGGGTGCTGTCTTGGCTCACCAGGGTGCCGTCACCGGAACGAGCGTACAGCGTACGCTCGTTCACTCAATTTCACTTGCCTCGACGCCTGGCATAACATGCACTCACACGTAGGGGGGACTCTACGTTGAAGGAGTTTAGCATGCACTTTCTACGAGCCGCCCACTTTTGGCTGGCTGGCAACCTCCGACGGGCTCCAGTTGCTCTATTGCTCCTCGGAGCCGTGGGCGCCGGATCGGCCACTGTCGCTTACGCGGCATCTGACCCTAAGCCCGCGAAGCCCGATGAGTTCTATCGGGACGGTCGTAAGATCCATCAAGGTAAACTGGCAAATACCACCAATGATAGCGTCGTTAATGGATTCCCGATAAGCGAGCTGCCTCGGGTGCCCGGAACCGAAGGAACTAGCGTCGGCATGATTGTCGGGCCAACTTGTGGGCACAGGCTCGATACAGGAGAGAACGAATGCTTCGTGCAGACCCCGGAGGAGGTCAAGCGCGGTAGTACCTACCTCAACGATCCAGATGTCTCGGCAAGAGCGGCGGCTGCGAAACCCTCGGTCATCTATCCGGCGCCGCCTTGATCTTCGGCGGCGGGCATTCCCCCACTGTGACGGGCCTCCCCAGCACGTCGGACAACAAGTACAACAAAGCAACATTTACGGGGGCATGATTAAGAACGGTGGCCGCTCGATGTCGGGCGGACGATCCATCTTCTGGTTGTCAGCGCTCTTCGGTCTCACGTTGGCCGGATGCGCCTCCGCCACCACCGCCCAGGACGTGAAGGCCGGTGCGCTCCCGTCTGGGTCGGCGAAGGGTCAACCCGCCCAGCTACCACCGCTATTTCGATAGCCAGAGGTGGACCTGTGAGCATCGAACCGATCCCACCAGTCGATTCCATAGATGCTGCACCGGGGGTTCGCCACCACGCTGGCGGCGTGTACATCTCGGTTGCTAAGGCAAAATCTGTGGGCCTGGCGGCGGCCAGTTGTCCGCTTGAGGGCGCTGATCAAGTGCTGGGGCAAAGTCAAGCTCCACCTGGAAAATGCACAACCGTCTCAGTTCAGTTCTATCAGTTATACGCGGAGGCCCAGAGGTTGCACCAGGACTGGGTCCCCGTCGCTGCGCTCGGGTCCGATCGGGAAGTCTACCTGGCGTCGGTCTATGGGCAGATCACCTTCTTTCCAAGCGGCCCATCGGGTCCCGGTTCTGCCACCCATTGGAACGTCGAGATCGATGCGGTCACCGGTGAGGCGCTCGGGTACGGGCCGGCTGGAACCCCTCTCGCATAATTACACCTTCCTGGGCGAGCCAGGAGCGAGTCGCAGGGTCGACCCGGCGCGCTTCAGGTCGTCGAGGAGCAGGAGAGCCGTTGCGAGAGCGGATCAGGCCGCTGGAGCGGCAGCACCGTCGCTAGAGCAGAGGGTCTCCGAGCGTCCTGGCCGTCGGGGAGACGGGGACGGCGCCGCCTCGGGGGCAGGTTCCGAGCAGGACGTCGCCCACCGCCGAGGTCACGCCGAGCCAGTAGCCCTCGTTGCGGTAGTGGTGCAGGCGGTGGTGGCGCCACAGGTGGCTGTAGTAGCGGCGGCG
>JBBSHM010000005.1:0-64082 GCA_038253125.1 Acidimicrobiales bacterium | reverse complement strand
TCGAGCACCGGCTCCAGCCAGTGCTCGAGGGGGTAGTCGAGCAGCAGCGGCGAGTTGATGACCCAGCCGCCGACGGCCAGGGCGGCCAGCACCAGCAGCGGGATGGTCATGGTGGGCGGCGACTCGTGCGGGAGCGCAGGGGAGTGGCGGTCACCGTGGTCGCCGTGGCCGGCCTGGTCGCCGGCGGCCACCGGCTCGGGCGTGGTGAGCTGGCCTTCCTCCTCGGTGTGGCCTTCGGCTTGGGCGTGGCCCCCGTGCTCATCGACCTTGCCGTAGCGGGCGTCGCCGTAGAAGACCAGGTAAATCTGGCGGGTCATGTAGTAGGCGGTGAGCAGGGCGGTGACAAGGCCGACGGCGTAGAGGGTGACGCCGAGCGGACCCCGGAAGCTCTTGAGGGCGCTGAGCAGGATCTCGTCCTTGCTCCAGAACCCGGCGAAGGGCGGTATGCCGGCGATGGCCAGCCAGCCGACCAGGAACGTGGACGCGGTGATGGGCATGTACTTGCGCAGGGCCCCCATCCGCTTCATGTCCTGCTCCTCGTGCATCCCGTGGATGACCGATCCCGACCCGAGGAACATGAGCGCCTTGAAAAAGGCGTGGGTGATCATGTGGAAGATGGCGGCCACGTAGGCCCGGCTGCCGACGGCCAGGAACATGTAGCCGAGTTGGCTGATGGTGGAGTAGGCCAGGACCTTCTTGATGTCGTCCTGGCTGGTGGCGATGAGAGCGGCGTACAGGGCGGTGGCCGCGCCGACGATGGCCACCACCTTCATGGCGCTGGCGTCCACGCCGACGAACGGGTTGACCCGGCACAGCAGGTAGACCCCGGCTGTCACCATGGTGGCGGCGTGGATGAGGGCTGACACCGGTGTCGGCCCCTCCATGGCGTCGGGCAGCCAGACGTACAGAGGCAGCTGGGCGCTCTTGCCGCAGGCCCCGAGGAAGAGCAGCAGCAGGATGGCGGTGGCCAGGCTCTTGGAGAACGCGCCGGCGTCGACCCGGGCGAAGACGGTGGCGAAGGTGAGCGAGCCGACCTTGGCGAAGATCACGAACATGGCGATCATGAGCCCGACGTCGCCCACCCGGTTGGCGATGAAGGCCTTCTTCGCCGCAGTCGACGCCGCCGGCCGCTCGAACCAGAACGAGATGAGCAGGTAGGAGCAGGCGCCCACCCCCTCCCAGCCCAGGAACATGAGCAGGAAGCTGTCGCCGAGGACGAGCAGCAGCATCGAGGCCAGGAACAGGTTGAGGTAGACGAAGAACCGGGAGAACCGCTGGTCGCCGTGCATGTAGCCGATGGCGAACAGGTGGATGAGGGTGCCGACCCCGGTTACGAACAGCACCATGGTCATCGACAGCGGGTCGATGAGGAAGGCCACCTTCACGTCGAGCGACGGGATCCACTCGAACAGCACCTTGGTCACCGAGCGGTGGCTGGCGTCCTCGCCGAGGAGGCCGAAGAAGGTGACGAGGGCGGCCAGGAAGCTGGCGCCGCTGGCGAAGGTGGCCACCACACCGGCCTGGGGCTCCTTGAGCTTGGAGCCGACGCACATCAGCACGACGAAGCCGAGGACGGGGAACGCCGGGATCAGGTAGGCGGCGTCGAGCATGTCGCCCGCGGACCTTAGTGAAGGAACCGGGCCGCAGGCGAGAGCCGACCGGAGCTACCTCGTGGCGAAGGGGTTGATGATCCGGACGCCGACGATGACCTGGCCGTGGTTGAGGTCTTCGGTCCACAAACGGGTGCAGCCGAGCTCGGTGGCGCTGCGGATGATCATGGCATCCCAGAACGACACCTTGTGGTCCTGGCTGATTGCCGTCGCCGCCATGACGTCGCCGGCCAGGGGCGAGTGGGTGGGCCACCGGCTGAGCACCCGCAGTCGAAGGCGTGCCGCCTCGGGCGTGAGCGGGGTGGCGATCTTGGCGACGGCGTTGACGTAGAACTCCTGGAGGACCTGCACGCTGATCGCTCCCTGCCGCGACCGACCGAGCCGACCTACAAGCTCGCGAGCCTTCTCGTGCCGCTCGGCCGAGGATCCGTCGTAGGCGTACAGCAGGATGTTGGTGTCGACGAACTCCAAGGCTCAGCGCCGGTGTAGGTCGTCGCGACTGCACGAGATGGCCCCGACCCGGAGCGGTGCCGATTCCATCACCGCCTCCTCGTCGGCCCAGAGCTGGTCGTACCGCTCTACGTCTCCGACGAGCTGGCTGAGCAATGAGCCGACGAGACCCGACACCGACGTCTCGCGCTGGGCGGCCAACACCTTCGCCTTGCGCACCAGCTCATCCGACAACGACAGCGTGATGTTGCGTGTCGACACGTGAACCAGTGTACCACGATGTCACAGGAGACATTGATCTTGCCGCAGCAAACGGCGAGCCGGTGCAGTGTGAGCTGCCCAGATGGCTGCCTACCCTGGCATGGTGACGTTCGAGGAAGTGATCGTCGCCCTGACCGAGGCGGAGGTCCGCTTCGTAATCGTGGGTGGGGTCGCCGTGGTGCTGCACGGTCACCCTCGCCTCACGGCCGACCTCGATCTGGTGATCGACCTCGAGGTGGAGTCGGTGAAGCGAGCCATCCAGGGCCTGACCGAGCTCGGTCTGGTGCCGCGCCTCCCGGTACCGGCCGTGGCGTTCGCCGACCCTGAGACCCGGGCACGCTGGGTGAGGGAGCGGAGCCTGGTCGTGTTCACCTTGACCGATCCGGAGGGTGGCCTCCTGGAGGTCGACCTGTTCGCCCGGTCGCCGATGCCCTTCGAGGCCCTCTGGTCCAATGCCGTGACCGTCCCACTTGGCGACACGACAGTTCGGATCGCCGCCATCGACCACCTGATCGCCATGAAGCGGGAGGCGGGACGCCCCCAGGACCTAGCTGACATCTCGGCGTTGGAAGCCCTCCGTGACCAATAGCCCACCAACCGACCCAGCCAGCGACCAGGGCCTACCGCCTGATCTCGGCTTCGAGGCGACCAGGAAGGCCCAGGCTGCGCACTGGGCGGCCACAACCCCCGCCCAACGCCTGGCCTGGCTGGCCGAGGCCCAGCGCTTCGCCCACCAAGCCGGCGCCCTCCCCCGCGCTCGACCAGCCGCCGACCTGGAAGGCTGGAACGAGCCCGACGAACCGACCCCGGAAGCCCTCTGACCGAACACATACCCCGACGTTATACTGCCCGGTATGACTCATCGAATCGGGCCGAAGGGGCAGGTCGTCATCCCGAAGGAGCTTCGTGACGAGCTCGGCATCGAGCCGGGCGACGAGGTCAGCTTCTGGCTCCACGACGACCACGTCGCGGTCCGCCCAGCTGATCACCGCCCTCCCCTGCGGGGCCGCTTCCGAGGCTTCGCGCTGAGCGAGGAGCTGGAGCGTGAACGGGCAGCCGATCGGCCCGAGAAGGAGCACGATGACCGTCGTCCTCGACTCGTGGGCGGTGCTTCGCTACCTCGAGGACGCACACCCGACTGCAGAGGCGGTGGCGGACCTCCTCGACCACGAGAAGCCGCTGATCTCGTGGATCAACCTCGGGGAGGTCCACTACGTGCTGCGGCGCCTCAAAGGTGAGGACGACGCCATCGAGACCGTCCGCGACCTGCGTGATGTGATCGACGCCCGGCTCCCCGACGAGCGGATCATCCTCGACGCCGCTCGGATCAAAGCCGACCACCCGATGGCCTACGCCGATGCCTTCGCTGCTGCCCTCACCGTCGCCCAGGACGCCGAGCTCTGGACCGGCGATCCGGAGCTGCTCCTCGACGGATCCGCCTGGCGTTGGCTCGACCTCCGATCCTGATCGACGGAGGTGGTGCCGCGGTGTCCCGGTCATGCTTGCGCAGGTTGGGTCAAGTAGCGCCGGTCGGAGGAAATCCCCCGCCGGGGGGCGTCAGCCCCTAAGGATGTGGAGGTCGTCGGCGGTGGCGGTGCCCTTGTGGCGACGGAAGATGGCGACGACGATCCCGAGGCCGACCACCACCTCGGCGGCGGCGACGACGAGGGTGAAGAAGACGGCGACCTGGCCGTTGGTGTCGCCGAGGCGGCTGGCAAAGGCGACGAAGGAGAGGTTGACGGCGTTCAGCATCAGCTCGACGCACATGAACATCACCAGGACGTTGCGACGGACGAGCACGCCGACGGCCCCGATCGTGAACAGGAGGGCGGCGATGATCAGGTAGGCGCCGTGACCCACCGAAGGGGCCCGGTCGGCCACGGCCAGGAGGCCTGTGGCGCTCATGCTCCCACCTCGACGGGCTGGTCGGGGGTCTCGGCCAGGAGGTCGACCTCGTGGCCGGGTTTGCGGGCCAGCACGACGGCGCCGACGACGGCGATCACGAGCAGGACCGAGGTGATCTCAAAGGCCAGCAGGTAACGGGTGAAGATGGCCTCGGCCAGCTGCTCGACGTTGGTCTTGTCGGCTGCCACCGGGGTGATGGCGTCGGCCACCGCCTCGGGTGCTGGGGTGCTGAAGCGCATGCTGCTGAGCAGGGCCAGCTCGCCGAGGAGCAGGGCGCCGAGGGCGGCGGCCACCGGCCGCTGACCCTTGAGCGGCTCGGCTTCGAGCGCGTCCTCACGGTCGACGCCGAGCAGCATGATGACGAACAGGAACAGCACGACGATGGCGCCGGCGTAGACGATCACCTGGACGGCGGCCAGGAACGTGGCGTGCAGGCTGACGAACAGCACGGCGACGCCGAACAGGGTGACCACCAGGTTCAGGGCCGAGTGAACCGGGTTGCGGCTGGTCACCACGAAGAAGGCGCCGACCAGGGCGACGATGGCCCCGACGACGAACACCACGTTGTCGACCGAGGCGAACTTGGCGGCCAGCAGCATCAGTGGTGACCCTCGCCGCCCGGCGCCGCAGGGCGGGGGTGGCCTGGATGGCTCTGCTGGGCGGCCTCGGCCGGCTTCAGGCCGAAGCCCAGCTCGCCCGACCACAGGATGCTGCCCTCGAAGCTGGCGTCGCCACCCGGCGAGGTGGCCCGCACCCACGCCGAGGTGTCCTCGATGGAGGTCTCGTTCCAGTCCTCCCAGGCCAGCTGCTTCGGCTTGCCGTCGTCATCGACCACCAGCTCGTCCTTGCCGTAGATGGCGTCCTCACGGTTGGTGAACGAGAACTCGAACAGCTTCGACTCGGTGATGGCCTCGGTGGGGCAGGCCTCGACGCACAGATCGCAGTGGATGCAGCGCAGGTAGTTGATCTCATAGACGTAGCCGTACCGCTCACCGGGCGAGACGGGGGCGTCGGGCGGGTTGTCGGCACCCCGCACGTAGATGCAGCGGGCCGGGCACACGCCGGCGCACAGCTCGCAGCCGATGCACTTCTCCATGCCGTCCTCGTAGCGGTTGAGGACGTGGCGGCCGTGGAAGCGCTCCGGCTTCGGGCGCTTGTGCTCGGGGTACTGGACGGTGATCGTGTGCCCGATCTGGCGGGCCGTGATGGCGAAGCCCTCGAAGTAGCCCATCAGGGGGTTCCTCGCCGGGTGCGGGATTGCAGCTCTCGTTCGGGTTCCACCGGTGCCTCCTCTTCGCTGGAGCGTTGCCGCCCGACCCGTACCGCCCGGCCCAGCAGCCCGTAGGTGAGCAGGCCCCCGAGCAGCACCGAGGCCACGATGACGGCCTGCCGGCTGCCGCTGTCCCCCTCGGTCGACTTCAGGGCCGCCAGGGCCAGGAGCCACACCAGGCTGGTCGGGATCAGCTTCTTCCAGCCGAGGTCCATCAGCTGGTCGTAGCGGAAGCGGGGCAGGGTGGCTCGCAGCCACACGTACATGAAGAGGAAGACCAGGAGCTTGGCGAAGAACCAGGCCAGACCCCACAGCCACGCCGGGCCAATCGGGACCGGGCCGGCCGGGCCACCCAGGAACAGGGTCACGATGATCGCCGACATCGTCACGGTGTTCCCGAACTCGGCAAAGTAGAACAGCATGAAGCCGCCGGCCGAGTACTCGGTCATGTAGCCGCCGACGAGCTCCTGTTCGGCCTCGACCAGGTCGAACGGTGGTCGGTTCAGCTCGGCCGTGGCGGCCACCACGAAGATGAAGAACGGCACGAAGCCGAGCCGCAGGATGTTCCAGTTGGGCAGGTAGCCGAAGGCTCCCGCCGCCGCCTGGCTGATCACGATGTCGCTGGTGAGGAGCGAGCCGGTGAACAGCACCACGGCGACGACGGTGAGGCCGAGAGCCGCTTCGTAGCTGACCATCTGGGCGCTGGCCCGCACCGAGCCCAGCAGCGGGTACTTCGAGCCGGACGCCCAGCCGGCCAGCATCACGCCGTACACCGCGATGGACGAGCACACCAGCAGCAGCAGGATCCCCCATGACGGGTCGGCGATCTGCAGGCGGGTCTGCTTGCCCAGGATGGAGATCGGGTGCACGGAGAACGGGATGATCGAGAACGCCACCACGGCCGGCACGGCGGTGAGCCATGGGGCCAGGTTGAAGACGGCCTTGTCGGCCTTGGCCGGCAGCAGGGGCTCCTTGGTGAACAGCTTGATGCCGTCGGCGACGGTCTGCAGCAGGCCGATCGGCCCGGCCCGATTGGGGCCGATCCGGTTCTGCATGAAGCTGATGACCTTGCGCTCGAACCAGATCATGTTGGCGACGGCGGTGAGGTAGACCACGAACCCGATCAGGCACTTGATGGCCACGATCAGGATGACGGCGCCGTCGATGCCGTTGTCGAACAGCGGGTCGCCGGCGGCGAGCAGCGAGGTGATCATCGGGCACCTCCCGGCCGATCGGTCGGTGTCATGCCGACTCGACCGCCAGGTCGGTGACCGGCTCGGCGGCGTCGATGAGGTCGGCCGCTCCCGGGGTGCCCAGGTTGAACCCGAGCCAGCACGCACCCCGGGGCAGCCCCGGGTCGGCCACCACGGTGAGGGTGGTGACGGACCGGCTGCTGGTCACCCGCACCGGCTCGCCGTCGCCGAGCGAGAACCGGTTGATGTCCGACGGGTGCACGTGCAGGCCGGGCCGGGCCGCCAGCTTGGCCAGGGCGCCGCTCTCCTGCACGGTCGTGCCACCGTCGTAGAGGGTGCGTGAGGAGATCAGGCGCAGCTTGTAGGCGTCGGTCTTCACCACCGCGGCTCTGGTGGCCGCCGGGGGGCGCACCCTGGCGGGGGCCGGAGCCGTCATCGCCGGCGCGACCCTGCTGCCGGGAACGCCGCCGGTGTCCCCGCCGACGCCAGCGGGGGCGCCGCTCTCGACGTGGGACTGCACCGCAGCCACGCCGGGGTCGTCGTTGGCCTCGATCTCGGTGGGCGGCACCGGCGGGTCGGCGGTTTCAAGCGGGACGACGAGACCGTCACGAGCGGCCCGGCCCTCGATGCGGGCCGGCGTGAGGCCGGCCCGGGACGGAGCCAGCCGCTCGATCTCGACGGCGATGCCGGTAAGCGACTCGAGCCCCAGGTCGGAGCCCAGGGCCGATGCCAGCTCGGACGCCACCATCCAGTCGGCCCAGGCCACCCCCGGCGGCACGACCTTCTGGCCCAGGCGGCTGACCCGGCCCTCGATGTTCGTGGTGGTGCCGGCCCGTTCGCCCCAGATGGCCACCGGCAGCACGACGTCGGCCTGCTCCACCGAGGCGGTGCGGAAGGCATCCACGGCGACGATGAAGCCGGCGCCCGACAGGCCCCGGCGGGCCAGCAAACGGTCGGGGTGGTCGGTGAGCGGGTCGGCGCCGAGCAGCACCAGGCCGTGCAGGCGGCCCTCGGCGGCCTCGGCCAGCGTCGCCGTGGTGTCCATCCCCCGATCGGCCGGCACCGATCCCCATGCCTCGGTGAAACAGGCGGCACCGTCACCAAGCGAGGTGGCGCCGGGCAGAACCCCGGGAGCCAGGCCCAGCTCCAGCGCCCCGTTGACGTTGCCACGGCGCAGCGCGGGCAGGAAGGCGGCCGACGGCCGGGCCTCGTGCAAGGCCAGGGCGGCCTGCACGGTGGGCTCGGCCGACTCGGCCATCGACCCCCGGCCCAGTACCACGACGACCGAGCGGTCGGCGGCCAGCAGCAGGCGGGCCCGCTTGACCACCTCGGCGGCGATGCCGGCCACCGACTCGGTGGGGTCGTGCTCGGCGAGCAACGCAGCCATCACCACAGAGGCGGCGCCGGGCTGGTGGCGCAGGCTGACGGCGGCGTCAGGGGCGAGCCCGGTGGCCCGCGACGACAGCTCGACGAGCTTGACCCCGTGGTCGCGGGCCGCCTCGCGCAGGCGCAGGTGCAGGACCGGCAGCTCCTCCTTCAGGTCAGGACCTAGGAGGACTACGGTGTCGGCCCAGGCGGCGTCGTCGATGGTGGCACGCGGCAGCCCGAGGACCACCTCGGCCGGCAGCCCGTCGCCCATCTGGCAGTCGACGTTGTCGGTGCCGAGCACCCCCTTGGCCAGCTTGGCCCAGGCGTAGGCGTCCTCGTCGGCCAGGCGGGCGCCGCCGATCACGGCCAGGGTGGCAGGCCCGTGCATGTCGCGGGCCGAGCGCAGGCCAGCGGCGGCGGCGTCGAGGGCCTCGCTCCATGTCGCCTCGATCAGCTCGCCATCGCGGCGGATCAGCGGGGTCGACAGGCGGTTCTCGGAGTTCAGCGCGTCGATGGAGAAGCGGCCCTTGTCGCACAGCCAGCCCTGGTTCACCGGCTCCGAGTCCAGGCCGAGCATCCGGGTCAGCCGGTTCGACGACGACTGGAGGGCGACCCGGCAGCCGACGGCGCAGACCGTGCAGGTGCTCTCGACCTGGTCGAGGTCCCACGGCCGGGCCTTGAAGCGGTAGGGGGCGGCGGTGAGGGCCCCGACCGGGCAGATCTGCACGGTGTTGCCGGAGAAGTACGAGGCGAAGGGATCCTCGGGGAAGACGTTGATCTGCGAGCCGTTGCCCCGGTCGATGATCTGGATGAAGGGGTCGCCGGCCACCTCGTCGGCGAAGCGGGTGCAGCGGGCGCACATGATGCAGCGCTCACGGTCCAGCAGGACCAGGTCGCTGATCGGGATCGGCTTCTCGAAGTGGCGCTTCTCCTCGGCCATGCGGGTCTCGCCCGGGCCGAAGGCCAGGGTGTGGTCCTGCAGCGGGCACTCGCCGCCCTTGTCGCACACGGGGCAGTCGAGCGGGTGGTTGATGAGGAGGAACTCAAGGATCCCGTCCTGGGCCTTCTTGACCCTGAGGCTCTCGGTGTTCACCTCCATGTTCGGGCCGACCGGCACGTAGCAGGCGGGCACCAGGCCCCAGCCCCGCGGCCCCTTCACGTCGACCAGGCACATGCGGCACATGCCGACCGGCTTCATGCGGGGGTGCCAGCAGAACCGGGGTATGTAGGTGCCTCCGCGCTCGGCGGCGGCGATGATCATCTCGCCCTTGTGCGCCTCGACCTGGCGCCCGTCGACGGTGATCGGGAACGACTCGAGCGTCGGCTTGGTCGGCATCAGGGGGCCATTCTTCCCGCTCCGACGGGAGCGCGGAGGGGAGCAGCGCCGACCCGGCGCTCGAACTCCTCGGGGAACATGGTGAGCGCGCTCATGATCGGCATGGCCGCCGACGGACCCAGGAAGCAGATGGTGGTCATGGCGTACGGGAAGGCCAGCCCCGGTGCGATGTTGTCGCACACGTCACGCAGCAGGTCGAGGTCACCGGGGCTGCCGTGACCATCGACGATGCGCTTCATGACCTTGTCCAGCCACGACGTGCCCTCCCGGCACGGGGTGCACTTGCCGCACGACTCGCGGGCGAAGAACCGGGCCAGGCGCCACGCCGCCCGCACCACGTCGGTGTTCTCGTCCATCACCACGATCGAGCCGGAGCCCAGCATCGATCCGCCGCCGCCGGGCAGCACGCCGTTCGAGTGGCCCACCTCGTCCTGGCCGAGGGGCAGGTCGAGGTGCTGGGGCCCGAACCACGGGGCGCTGGCCCCGCCGGGCACGAAGCACTTCAGCTCCTTGCCGCCCCGCACGCCGCCACCGAGGGCCTCGTTGTAGATGAGGTCGCGGAAGGTGGTCTTGACCATCTCCACCTCGTAGTTGGCCGGCCTGTTCACGTGGCCCGACAGGGCGAAGATCCGGGTGCCCGTGCTGCGGCCGGCGCCCAGGGCAGCGAAGGCGGCGCTGCCGTTGGAGACGATCCACGGCATGTTGGCCATCGTCTCGACGTTGTTGACGATGGTCGGTTCGCCGTACAGGCCCATGGCCGCCGGGAAGTAGGGCGGCTTGATCCGCGGCATCCCCCGCCGGCCTTCGAGGCTCTCGAGCAGCGCCGTCTCCTCACCGCAGATGTAGGCGCCGGCCCCGGGCTGGACCACAATGTCGAGGCTGAAGCCTGACCCAAAGATGTCCTCGCCCAGCGCTGAGTTCCTGTAGGCGTCGTTGACGGCCTGCTGCACCCGCTCCAGGCCCAGGGCGAACTCGCCGCGCAGGTAGATGAAGGCCTGGCAGGCCTGGACGGCGTAGGCGCTTATGATCGTGCCCTCGACCAGCTGGTTGGGGTCGCCCTCGACCAGCATGTGGTCCTTGAACGTGGCCGGCTCGCTCTCGTCGCCGTTGATGACGAGGTAGCGGGTGGGGGCCTTGCGCATCATCGACCACTTCTTGCCGGCTTCGAAGCCGGCGCCGCCCCGGCCGAGCAGGTTCGACTTGAGCACCTCGCCCTGGACCTGCTCGGGGGTCATCGTGAGCGCTTTGCGCAGCCCGTCGTAGCCCCCGGTGGCCAGGAAGCGGTCGATGGTGTGGCTGTCGTCGTAGCTTCCGATGCGGCTGGTGACGATGCGGGGGACGGTGGCGATGGCCATCAGCTGCCCTTCTCCTTCTGGCCGGCCTTCTCCTCGACGTCGGCGGAGCCGGCCGGGGTGGCGGCCTTGGCCCCGCTCTCGGCGTCCTGGCCCTCGTCGGCCCGGCCCAGCGCCTCGGCCTTCGCCGCCTCCTCGTCGGACTTGCGCTTGGCGTCAGCTTCCTCGAGGGCCTTCTTCGCCGCCGCCTCGCCCGCGGCCCGATCGGCGATCTGGCCGGCCACGATGGCCCGCTCCTCGATAATGCGCTGGGGGTGTACCCGCAGCCCACCCTCGCGCCGCACCCGGATGAGCGTGCCATGGGGCGGGACCTCGTCCTTCAGCCTGCCGGCCGAGAGGTCGTCGACGAGGGCGTCGAACGACTCTTCGGCGAGCGGGCCGAAGTAGCGGTAGTTCACCTGGGCACAGGGCGCCTTGTCGCAGTGGGCCACGCACTCGACCTCTTCAAGGGTGAACAGCCCGTCGGGCGTGGTGGCCCCGTGCTTCACGGCCAGACGCTGCTCGGCGTGGTGCAGCAGCTCTTCGGCCCCCTCCAGCATGCAGGCGATGTTCGTGCAGATGCCGATCAGGTAGCGGCCGACGGGCTCGGTGTGGAACATGTCGTAGAAGCTGGCTACCGAGAGCACCTCGGCCGGCATCAGGCCCACCAGCTCGGCCACGTGCTCCATGCCGTCGTTGCTCAGGTGGCCGTCCTGCTCCTGCAGAACGTGCAGGAGGGGCAGCAGGGCGCTGCGCCGCTGCGGGTAGAGGGCCATCAGGTCGGTGGCCCGCTTCTCGAACTCCGGCGCCAGCCTGCTCACCGGCCCGCTCCGCTCATCTGTCGACCTCGCCCATGACGGGGTCGATCGAGCTGATGACGGCCACGGCGTCAGCCATCAGCCCGCCGCGGAGCATAACCGGCAGGCTCTGGAGGTTCACGAAGCTGGGCCCCCGGATGTGCAGGCGGTACGGCTTAGGTCCCCCATCGGCCACGAGGTAGCAGCCCAGCTCGCCCCGGGGCGACTCGACGGCCACGTAGGTCTCGCCCTCGGGCACCTTGAACCCCTCGGTGAACAGCTTGAAGTGGTGGATCAGGGCTTCCATGGACTCATCGATGCGGCTGCGGGGCGGGGGGGTGACCTTCTTGTCCTGCACCCGGTAGTCGCCCATCGGCATCAGGTCGACGATCTGCTCGACGATGTGCAGGCTCTGGCGGATCTCCTCCAGGCGGATGGCGTAGCGGTCGAACGAGTCGCCGTAGGTGCCGACGATCACGTCGAACTCGACCTGGTCGTAGAACAGGTAGGGGGCGTCACGGCGGAGGTCCCAGTCGATGCCGGTCGAGCGCAGCAGCGGGCCGCTGGCGGACATGGCGATGGCCTGCTCGGGCGTGATGACCCCGACGCCCTGGGTGCGCCTGGTGAAGATCGGCTGGCCGGTGAGCAGCACGTCGTACTCGTCGAGCCGGGGCGGCAGGACCTTGCACAGCTCCAGAACATCGGCCTGCCACCCGGCCGGCAGGTCGGCGGCCGAGCCACCGGGCCGGATGAAGTTGTGGTTCATCCGCAGACCGGTGACCTTCTCGAAGAACGACAGCACCAGCTCGCGCTCGCGCCAGCCGTAGATCATCATCGAGACGGCGCCGAGATCCATGCCGTTGGTGGCCATGAACAAAAGGTGGCTGGACACCCGGTTCAGCTCCATCATCAGCATCCGGATCCACACGGCCCGGGGCGGCAGCTCGACACCGAGCAGCTCCTCGACGGCCATGGCGAACACGCTCTCGTTGAACAGCGGCGCCAGGTAGTCCATGCGGGTGACGTTCGTGCCGCCCTGGACGTACATCAGGTCCTCGCCCGTGCGCTCCATACCGGTGTGGAGGTAGCCGATGACCGGCTTGGTGCGCAGCACCGTCTCGCCGTCGAGCTCGAGCATGAGGCGCAGGACGCCGTGGGTGCTGGGGTGCTGCGGACCCATGTTGATGATCATCGTCTCGTCCTCGCCCACCTCGGTGACCATGTCGCCGGGGTCGAGGGTGATCCCCTCGGGCAGGCGCAGGGCGGCGCCGGTCTCGCGCAGCAGCTCGAGGGAGTCGGTGTCGTCCCGCCGGTGCATCTCCTGGGACGGGTCGAGGTCGGTTGTCACCGTGGTGGCGTCGGTTGCCAGATGCACTATCGGGGTCGTGGCCAAGGCTGCGCCTACCTGGTGCTCGGCGCGGCGCGGAACTGGACGGGCACCCGGCCGGGGGCCAGGTCCTTGCGCAGGGGGTGGCCCTCCCAGTCATCCGGCAGCAGGATTCGGGTCAGGTCGGGGTGGTCGTCGAACACGATGCCCATGAGGTCATAGGCCTCGCGCTCCATCGCCTCGGTGCCGGGCCACAGCTGGAAGGCGGTCGGGACCCGGGTGTCCGCCTCGGGCACCTGGCACCGCACCCGCAGGTGCCGGTGGTGGACGAGGTCGCGCACGGTCACGACCACCTCGAAGCGCTGAGGGTCGATCCCCTCGGGCAACCTACGGTCGGTGTTGGCGAGCTGGTCCACGGCGCACAGGTCGGCGCAGAAGAGGTAGCCGTCGGCGTGCAGCGCCGAGAGCAGCCCCAGGTAGCGGGCCACGTCGGTGTGCACGACCATGCGGCCCCGCACCTCGACGGCGGGGAGGCCGTGAACCGTGAGCGGTTCGGGCTTTGGGTCTCCGGCCGGTGCCGGGTCGGGCGCCGCGCTCATCTGGCCCTACCCTTGGCGGCGGCGCCGGCCGGGGACAGCAGCTTCACGGCGGCATCGTCCTGAGCCCGAGCCCGGGGGGTTGTCGGCGGCTCCAGCTGCAGCCCGGCGCCGCGGCCGGTGGCGGCCCGCCGCTGCACGATCTCACCGTCCTGGATCTTGGCGTGGAGGGTGATGATGGCGTGGAGAAGCGTCTCGGGACCGGGCGGGCAGCCGGGGGCGTAGACATCGACCGGCACGATCTGGTCGACGCCCTGCACGATGGCGTAGTTGTTGAACATCCCACCGGTGCTGGCGCACACGCCCATCGAGATGACCCACTTGGGCTCCATCATCTGGTCGTACACCTGGCGCAGGACCGGTGCCATCTTCTGGCTGACCCGGCCGGCCACGATCATCAGGTCGGCCTGGCGGGGCGACGCCCGGAAGACCTCCATGCCGAACCGGCCGAGGTCGTAGTTGGCGGCCCCGGTGGCCATCATCTCGATGGCGCAGCAAGCCAGCCCGAAGGTGGCCGGCCACATGCTGCGGGCCCGCGACCAGTTCACCACGTTCTCGAGGTTCCCGGTGAGGAAGTTGTGGTTCAGCTGCTCGATGCCCACGCTCCGGAGGCTAGGCGCGACGGGTCGCGTCGGGACGAAACACCGTCAGCCCCTCAGGCGGCGCGGTCGGACCGGCTCACCTTGCGGACGGTGGTGCGGCTGGTGCGGGCCTCGCCGACCGTTCCGGGGGCCACCGACACGCTCGCCTTCACGGGTCCCCAGTCGAGGGCGCCGTTGGACAGCAGGTACCCGAACGACACAAAGACAGCGAGGGCGAAGACCACCATCTCCACCAGGCCGAAGGTGCCGAGCCGGTCGAAGATGACGGCCCACGGGTAGAGGAAGATGATCTCGATGTCGAAGATGATGAAGATCATGGCGATCAGGTAGAACCGGACGGGGAAGCGCTCGGCCGGCTGGCGCGAGGGCACGATGCCGCACTCATAGGGAGCCACCTTGGCCAGGGTGGGGCGGCGGACGGCGAGGAGCCCGGGCAGGAAGGCGGCCGAGGCGGCGAACACCATGCCGAGGCCGACCATGATGACCACGGGCAGGAAGCCGTCCACGGCCCGTGACCCTAGGCCCGGGCGGGGGCCCGCTGGGGCGCCCCGCCGGCCCGCCTGGCCATGATCTCCTTGTCACGCTGGTGCAGCGACGATGTGGTCACAACAAAGATGATGAACCAGAACAGGGCGAACATCACGGGCGGGAAGCGCAGCGACCCGCGGTCGCGCACCAACACCAGGGTGACGGGCGCCTGGGACAGGTCGGGCCGGGGCAGCTCGGTGATGTCCTCCTTGTTCAGCTTCGGCGCCGTCTTCTCAACGGTGATGACCACCCGGTTCGCCGGGGCCCGGAACCAGCCCACCGGGTTGTACCAGCTGTCTTGTTTGAAGAAGCGGTGGTTGCGGATGCGGAACCAAACGCCGCTGTCACGGCCGCCTTGCTGGTAGGCCGCCACCTGGACGAACTCGGTAGACGCGTTGAAGGGGGGCTGGAAGCGGGGAGGCTTCTTCGTCTGGCCCGCGGGGACCTTGGAGTTGTCCGGGGCCAGGAGCTTGTCGGCGGCGGCGGTGGCGTCGCCCCGGATCGGATCCCCCAGCGGCAGCTCGCGCCAGCCGTTGGTGGGTGGCTTGCCGATCTGGTCGGGCAGCCCGCCGGTGCCGTTGCTGAGGGAAGCTCCCGGCGGGCCGATGGCGAGCTCCGCCGGCTTCCAGGTCGGCTGCCGGCCGACCAGGCCGCCGGCGTTCAGGGTCCACAGGAGCCCGAGCATGGTGCAGAAGCCGGAGAGCCCGGCGACGGTGATGAGGAAGCCGAGCCTGGCGCCCACGTTGGTGCTGGTGATGAGGAAGACGCTGCCGGGCAGGACCGTGATGGCGAACAGGACGATGACGATGCCCCGGATCTGGGGGTCCCAGGAGAACCCGGCCAGCAGGTGGGCGTTGGCGGCAAGGGCGCCCATGGCTACAGCGACCGCTCGTAGTCGATGATGGCCTGGATGTCGGCGTCGCTCAGGACCTCACCAAAGTGGGGCATGCCGCCACCGGCGTCGTGACCGATGCCGCCTTGGCCGTAGGCGATGCCGTACGCCGCGCTCTCCCTGATGAACTTGATCATGTCCTCGACCTTCGGGAACTGGCGGACGGTGGAGCCGCCGCGCAGGCTGGGGCCGTAGCGGCCCCCGCCGGACACCTCGGGCCGGTTGAAGCTGAAGCCCCGGGTGTGGCAGCGGGCGCAGTTGCCGTTGAACAGGCTCTCACCATCGACGATGGGTGCCCCCGACCCGTCAAGCCGGCCGGCCTTGCGGGCCTCGCCCTCGGCGTTCTTGCGGGCCTGCTCCTGGGCGGCGTCCTGGCTGATCTTCAGACCCTTGTCCGTGGCCGGCCGCTGCAGGAAGGCCACGAGGTCGTCGATCTGCTGGTCGTTCATCGGACCGCCGCCCTTGGTGCCCCACGCCGGCATGGGCGTGCCCGCCCGGCCGTACACCAGGGTCTGGCGGATCTGGGTGGTGGTATAGCGGAAGGCGACGGTGTTGATGGCCGGTGCCGCCCAGGTGACCTGCTCGGTGCGGCCCAGGAAGTCGGTGATCGTGTACTTGGTGACGCCGCCGCCGCCGTCGGCGCCGTGGCAGGTGGCACAGCCGAAGTGGGCGCCCTCCAGCGGCGAGTCGGTGGGCTGGAACAGCCCGTGGCCCCGTTCGACGGCCCGGTTGTCGAAGCCCTTGACGGCGTTGGTCTGGCGCCCGGCCTCGCGCACCCAGTAGGCGGGCAGGCCAACGGCGCTGACGGCGGTGAGCAGGAGGGCCACGCCGAGGGCGGCGTCGAGCTTCTTGGTCTCAAGCTTGTCGTCGTCGAAGTACGGCTTGCGGTTCGGCGCCAGCTCGATCTCCGAGCCGGGCGGGGCACCCGCCTTCATGAGGTTGGTGATCAGGTAGCCGAGCCAGCCCAGTATGAGGACCGCTCCTATCACCACCCCCACCTTCTGCTGGGTGGAGAACGCAGCCAGGATCATCATACGCAGTGCGGCCCCTCGACCTGCTGACCCGTGGTGTCGGTGCCGATGGGCGGCCCGATGACGACCGTGGCGGTGTCGACGGTGATGACCCCTCCGTCGACCGTGACGGCGAAGCGGTCGAGACCGCGGGGCGCCGGACCGCCCTTCTTCTCGCCCACCCGGCTGTACTGCGACCCGTGGCACGGGCACTCGAACCACTGCGAACTGGCGCACCACGGCACCCGGCAGCCGAGGTGCACGCACTTCTGGTACAGGGCCACGACCCCCTTCTCATAGCCCGGGAGGACCGCCGAGTAGGAGGCCACGCTCTTGGCCTTGGCCAAGGCCGACTTCGGGTAGGGGTTGATGTAGAAACGGCCCTCGGGGATGTACACCGGCGCCTTGGTGGTGCTCATCTTTTCGAGGGTCTCGGAAAGGGGCCCGACGGTGATCTTCGAGCCGAAGCCGCCCTTCAGCGAAGGCCACAGGAAGGCGATGCAGGCGGCCCCGAAGCCGGACAGGGCGAAGGCGAACATCCCGCCGACGCTACGGTTCAGGAACTGGCGACGGGTGACGCCAAAGGCGTCGGCGTCGAGCGGTTCGCGAAGCGCCACCGGGGCGGGCGGCGCCAACGCCAGGTCACCGCCGCGGCGGGCCAGGGCGGCGCTGCGCTCGACCTGGCGTCCGCTGATGCCCTGCTCGTCCTCGGCGGCGCCACCCATGGCCGCGTTCGGCTTGTCGCGCCGGGCCGTCTCGCGACTCACGTGACCGGTGGCCCGCTCGCGGTCGCGGCGGGCGAAGGTGACGCCGAGGAACACCGCGACGAGCACGGCTACGACGATGACAGCGACGACGAAGAGCACGCTCCAGAGCCCCTTAGAGGTCGAAGATGTGGTGGACGCCTTGGCGCCACGGGAGGATGAAGTTGAAGCCCTCGCCTCGGAAGAAGGATCCGATGATGACGAGCGTGGCCCAGAACATGATGAAGAAGGTGAACAGGGCGATGGCGAACTTGCGGTCCTCCGGCTTGTTCGACGGGTTCTTGTCGATGTAGCCGGCGACGGCCAGGCCGGCCATGCCGACGCCCGGGATGGCCACGCCGGCCACCATCGGGTGGAACATCTTCAGCAGCTCCTGCAGGCCCAGGAAGTACCAGGGCGCCTTTGAGGGGTTCGGGGTGAGGTTGTAGTTGGCGGCCCCCAGGAGTGGGGCGTTCACAAAGGTGGAGAAGACCAGAAGGAAGCCGGTCATGGCCAACGACGCGCAGAACTCGACCAGCAGCAGATGGGGCCAGACGTGCACCTTGTCGGTGGGGATGGCCTTGACGTCTTGGATCGAGCCGGCCTTGACGACGGTGAGGAGCCGCTGGGTGTGCCCGGTGGCCCCGACCGAGGGCGGCGGGGCGGCGGGCCGAATCGCCTCGGCGGCGGCCGGCCTCTCGGCCGTGGCCACCGACGAGCCGGTGTCCTTCGGGGCGGCCCCGCCCTCTTCCGCGCCACCGCTCTTCTTGGCCAGCGCCGCCTCGCGAGCAGCCTGCGCCCGCTTCATCAGGTGTTCGGGGATGTCACCCATGGATGTCGCTCCTCTCGTTCACTGCCTCGTTCAGTCCGCTCTCGTCCAGTCCGCTCACAGGGGCCCCGAGATCCCGCCGTCCTTGCGGACACGCCAGAAGTGCACCGCCATGAAGATGACGATCACGAACGGGAACATCAGCACATGCAGGACGTACCATCGAAGCAGCGTCTCAGGCCCGATCTCAACGCCGCCCAGCAGCACGAAGCGGACCTGCGAGCCGACAACCGGCGAGTACCCGATCATGTTGGTGCCCACCGTCACCGCCCACAGCGCCAGCTGGTCCCACGGCAGCAGGTAGCCGGTGAAGGACAGCAGCAGGGTCAGGGTCAGCAGGATGACGCCGATGACCCAGTTGAACTCCCGCGGGGCCTTGTAGGCGCCGTGGTAGAAGACCCTCGCCATGTGCAGGAACACGCTGATCACCATGAGGTGGGCGCCCCAGCGGTGCATGTTCCGCACCAGCAGACCGAAGGTGACCGAGGTGTGGAGCGCTCTGATGTCGTTCCAGGCCTGGACGTCGGTCGGCCGGTAGAAGAACATCAGGAAGATGCCGGTGACCGTGAGGATGATGAAGAGGAAGAACGAGAGGCCGCCGAGGCACAGCGTGTAGCTGACCTTGACGGCGTGGCGCTTCACCTTGACTGGGTGCAGGTGGTACAGCACCGAGTTCATGACGACGTAGGACCGGTTCCTCGGGCTGTCCGTATAGCCCTTGCGGAAGATCGAGCCGGGTCGGAAGATCGAGTTCCACACCTGGCCGCCCTGGACCTTGCCCCAGGTCTGGCTGAGGCGCTGGCTCGGGCTGAGCCGGGGCTTGTCTTCGAGTCGCCTAGCCATCGCTCCCCAGTCTCCTAGAACCGCATGCCGTAGCCGTAGCCGTGCTTGTTGTCCCGCCCGTGGGGGTCTCCCTCGCGGGCGGCGAGGCCGACCTTGCCCATGATGATGACCCCGGTCGGGCACCGGTCCACGCACAGGCCGCAGCGGGTGCACACGTCCTCGTCCACCACGAAGATCACGTGGTCGTCGGGGTCGTCGCCGGGCTGCTCGGTGTTGTCGGCGTCGGCCACGGTGCTGGCCGCCAGCATGTGGATGCACTTCCACGGGCAGATGTCGACGCAGCCCTCGCACATGATGCACTCGGCCTGGTCGATGTGCAGGAACTGCTTCGGCTTCACCGCCCGGGTCAGGGCACCGGAGTCGATCTCGGTGAGGTTGTAATCGCCAGGGAACAGCGGCAGAGGGGGGTTGGCGTCGGTCTTGGCCATAGGTCTACGCCTGTGCCTTCTGCAGGGGGCGCCCGTAGGCGCTCGTGGTCAGGGCTTCGCGCTCGGCCCGCTGCTTGGCCACCTTGCCGCGCTTCTGCCAGAAGGCCCAGAGGGTGAACTGGGCGGACAGCATGGCGATGTAGATGGTGGCGGCGATCAGGTCACGGAGGTGCTCAGCGTTGATGAGGATCCGGCCCCGGCCGAAGAAGGTGACGCCCGTCGGCCACATCACGCCCTTGTTGACCGGGATGAAGAACAGGGCCTTGCCCGCCTTGCCACCCCAGATGACCCCGAGCGGCCCCAGCGGGATGCCCACCTTGTCTCGCCGCCACGCCAGCCCCTGGTCGGCCCAGCTGAGCCAGTAGTGGGGGATCAGGCCGTAGGCGACGATGAAGCCGAAGAACACCCAGGCGGCGCCGACGAACGCCTCACCCCAGGTGAGCGGCTGGCCCGGCGGGCGCCGTCGGGCCATGAACAGCACGGCGCCGACGACGACGAGGCCGGTGAGGATGGAGGCGACGAAGGCCGTCACGGTGGTGTCGAGGCTCCTGACGTGCTGCTCGTGATTACCTGCACAAAGTCTAGCGCTCCCGGAGGATGTCACCACCCGAGGCCGCATGGTCTACCACCGGCCCCGCCAGAGGGTCACATCGTCGCCCGGTTGGTACCCCCGTGCGGCCACGGCTAACTTCCGAGCCGATGGCTGAGATCCCCGAGCACCTCCTCCGGCGGTCGAAGGAGCGCCGGGCCGGCCTGTCCGGTGAGACCCCGCCCGAGGGTGAGGCGACCGCCGGCTCGCCGGCACCGCCGCCCCAGGCCGCGGCCAAGCCGGCGGCGGTGGCGGGCGCCGCCGCCGCGCCCGCCCTGCCGACCCTGGCGCCCAAGCCCACCCCGCCGGCCGTGGGCAACCTCCCGCCGGCCCGGGCCCGGCTGCCGTTCTGGGTGATGCCCCTGTTCGGGGCCCTGCCGGTCTTCGGCTTCTTGTACATGCAGGGCTACCAGCCGCGGCCGGTGGAGGCCCCGAAGGACCCGCTCGTCCTCGGGGCCGAGCTGTTCAAGTCGGCGGGCTGCTCGGGGTGCCACGGCGCCACCGGCCAGGGCGGGGTCGGCCCCAAGCTCGCCGACGGCGAGGTGCTGCTCGACTTCCCCGACGAGAAGGACCAGCAGGCCTGGGTCAAGGGCGGCTCCGCAGCCAAGATCGGCCAGGCCTACAACGCCCGGGGGCGGGTGGCCGCTGGCGGCATGCCCGCCTTTGGCGGCCAGCTCACCGACGACCAGATCAAGGCCGTCGTCAAGTACGAGCGGGAGAAGCTCTAAGGCCTGCGGCCGGCCCCGCTCGCTGTTCGCCGCCAAGCCCTGACCGTCACCTCCGCCGGAGGCGCGTACGGTCCTGCGGGTGGCAGATGTCGTTGCACGGGTTCACGCTGTGGCTGAGGATCTGCTCTTCCCGGCTGCGCAGTCGACGGATCAGGCCGAGCGGGTACCGCGGGAGAACATCGGCGCCTTGGCGGAGGCCGGGGCGTTCGGTGTATCCGAGAGCTGTGACCCGGCGGAACGGCGCCAGGTCCACCGGATCCTCGGGGGGGCGTGCGGCGCCACCTACTTCGTGTGGGCCCAGCACGAGGGGCCGGTGCGGCTGTTGGGTGCGGCCTCGAACGAGGAGCTGAAGGGCCGGTGGCTAAAGCGTCTGCTGGCCGGCGAGGTGGTGGGGGGGACGGCCTTCGCCCACCTGCGCCGGCCGGGGCCGCCGGTGCTGCGAGCCGAGCCCGATGGCGCGGGATGGCGGCTTCAGGGGGAGGCGCCCTGGGCCACGGCCTGGGGCCTGGCCGGGGTCTACTCGATCGCCGCCGTCACCCCCGCAGGGACGGTGCTCTGGGTGCTCCTGGCGCCGGACCGGTTGACGGCGACCGCTCCCCTGAAGCTGGCCGCCATGCAGGCCACGACTACCGTGCGCCTCCGCTTCGACAGCACCCCGGTGGGCGCCGACGACGTGATGCTCGACCTCGACCGTCCGCTCTGGGACGCCCTCGACCAGTCCATCGGCAACCGGGGCACCCCGGCTATCCAGGGCGTGGCTCTCCGAGCCCTCGACCTGCTCGGCCGGACGGGACCGGCGGGTGCCGAGGTCGCCGGTGCTCTCAGCGTGGTGCTGGACGAGGTCATCGCCGAGAACGAGGCGCTGGCCGACGCCGCCGGCGCCGGTGCCGTGGACGTCCCAGGACTGGCCGCAGCCCGGGCTGGTGCCATCGATCTGGCCCAGCGGGCCGCACTGGCTCTGCTGGCCGCCGTCGGGGGCCGGGGCCTTGAGCTCAGCCACCCGGCCCAGCGCCTCGTTCGTGAGGCCGCGTTCTACGCGATCCAGGGCCAGACCCCCGAGGGGCGGGCCGCCTCCCTGGATCTGGCCCGACAGGGCCTCGCTCCGGGCACCGGCACCGGCTGACGCGTCGACCGCCCGTCAGGACAGGCGGGTGCAGGCGTCGGCGAAGCACTGGATCGTTCTGTCGACGACGTCGTCGTCGTGGGCCAGGCTCGGGAAGAGCACCTCGTAGGGGCCGGGAGCCAGCGCCACGCCCCGATCGAGCAGCGCCCGGAACACACGGGCGTACAGGCCGGTCTCGGCGGCCGTCCTGGCGCCCGGCCAGGCGGTGACGGGCGCCTCGGCCCCGGCGAACAGGGCGACGAGGCTGCGGTAGCGGGGCACCTGGACCGCCAGGCCGGCGTGGGCCGCCACCTCCTGAAGCCCGGCCTGAAGTCGACCTGCAGTGGCCTCGAGGCGCCGGTAGGCGGCGGCGTCGAGCTGGCCCAGGACGGCCAGGCCGGCGGCGGTGGCCAGCGGGTTGCCGCTGAGGGTGCCGCCCTGGTACACCGGCCCGAGGGGGGCCACGTTGGCCATCAGCTCGGGGCTGGCCCCGAACATGCCGACGGGCAGGCCGCCGCCGATCACCTTCCCGAAGCACCACAGGTCGGGCACCACCCCCGAGGTCTCGGTGGCGCCGCCAGCCGCGACCCGGAACCCGGTGATGACCTCGTCGAACAGGAGCAGGGCGCCGGCCTGGTCACAGGCCCGCCGCAGGCCCTCGAGGAAGCCGGGTGCGGGCGGGACCAGGCCCATGTTGGCGGCCACCGGCTCGACGCAGACGACCGCCACCTCCTCGGTCACCTCAGGCACCTCGTTGTAGGGCACGACAAGGGTGTCGGCCACCACGACCGCCGGCACCCCGGCCGAGCCGGGCAGGCCCTGGTTGGCCACGCCGCTGCCGGCGGCGGCCAGCAGGGCATCGGCGTGACCGTGGTAGCAGCCGTCGAACTTCACGATCCTGGTGCGGCCGGTGGCGCCGCGGGCCAGCCGGATGGCGCTCATCGTCGCCTCGGTGCCGCTGCTCGTCATCCGCACCATGCCGAGGCCGGGCACCCGCCGGCACACCTCCTCGGCCAACAGCACCTCGCCCTCGGTAGGTGCCCCGTAGGTGGTGCCCCGGCCTGCCGCCTCCTGAACGGCGGCTGTCACTGCGGGATGAGCGTGACCGAGGATGCTGGCCCCGTAGGACTGGACGTAGTCGATGAGCTCGCGCCCGTCGGCGTCGAAGACGCAGGCCCCGGCGCCCCGGGCCACGAAGTACGGCGTTCCCCCACCGACGCTGCGGAACGACCGGACCGGCGAGTTCACCCCGCCGGGCAGCACCGCCTGCGCCCGCGCCCACAGCTCGTCGTTCCGCGACACTCTCCGACCCTAGGTGCCTCCTCCGCAGCCCTCGTTGGAGAAGTCACCCTCCGGCCGGTCACCGAGATCCCTCGCTCCGTGGCTCAGAGCGCCGCAGGCCCGCCCGGCCGGCTTCTGAGGCCGAGCGGAACAAGGGACAGCCGGCCGAAGGCTGACATGTCGGAGGGGGTTCCCGCCGAGCGCAGCTCAGAGCTGGTCGGCCGAGAGGGCGAAGAGGTCGTCCTTGCCGGCGGTGATGGCGGGGAGGATGCCGTGCCCGGTGGGGAGGATGTGGTGGACGAAGAAGAGGGCGGTGGCCAGCTTGGCGCTGGCGAAGCCCGCCGGGAGGGACGACGGCTCCGCCCGGGTGGCGGCCTGCGCCTCGACCCCCAGCAGCCATCCGCCCACGGTCTGACTGAACAGGCGCAGGTAGGGGGTGGCGGCGGCCAGGGCCTGCACCGGGTCGGCGGCGCCGTTGGTCATGATCCACTCGGTGGCCTGCTGCAACACGTTGAGGCCGTCGGCCAGGCCGGTGCCGATGGGGGCCAGGTGCTCGTAGGCCTGCAGGTCTGCTGCGGTCCCCCGCATGCGGGTCACCAGGTCGGCCACCACACCTCCCCCGCGCATCGCCAGCTTGCGAGTGACCAGATCGATGGCCTGGATGCCGTTGGTGCCCTCGTAGATGGCGGTGATCCGGGCGTCGCGGTACAGCTGGGCCACGCCCGTCTCCTCGACGTAGCCCATGCCGCCGAACACCTGGATGGCCAGGCTGGTGATCTCGTTGGCCAGGTCGGTCCCCCAGCCCTTGGACAGCGGGGTGAGCAGCCCGGCCAGCTCGGTGGCCGCCACCCGCTCGGCCTCGTCGGGGTGGTGGTGGCCGAGGTCGATCTGGCGGGCGTCGAAGTAGTGCAGGGCCCGCAGCGCCTCGGTGGACGCCTTCATGGTGAGCAGCATCCGCCGCACGTCGGCGTGCTCGACGATGGCCGAGGGACCTGACGCGCCGGGTGGTGTGCCCTGCCGACGCTCCCGGGCGTGGTGGCGGGCTCGCTGGTAGGCCGCCTCGCACAGGCCGAGACCCTCGACCCCCACGCTGAGGCGGGCGTCGTTCATCATCGTGAACATGGCCCGCATGCCGGTGTTCTCGTCGCCGATCAGGTAGCCGACCGCCTCGTCGTAATCGAGGACGCAGGTGGGGCTGGCCCGGATGCCCAGCTTGTGCTCGACGGAGACGACTTTGACGGCGTTGCGCCGGCCGAGCGAGCCGTCCGGTTCGACCAGCCGCTTGGGCACGACGAAGCAGCTGATGCCCCTCGTGCCGGACGGGGCGCCGGGGGTGCGGGCCAGCACCAGGTGGATGATGTTCCCGGCCAGGTCGTGCTCGCCGTAGGTGATGTAGATCTTGGTGCCGCTGATCCGGTAGGTGCCGTCCCCCGCCGGCACGGCCCGGGTGCGCAAGGCGCCCACGTCGGAGCCGGCGTCGGGCTCGGTGAGGTTCATGGTGCCGGTCCACTCGCCGCTCACCATCTTCGGCAGGTACATTTGCTTCTGCTCGTCGCTGCCGTGGACGTACAGCATGTCGAGGGCGCCCTGGGTGAGCAGGGGGGCCAGGGCGAAGGCCAGGTTGCCGCTGTTCAACAGCTCCTGCATGGCTACGCCCACCGTCCAGGGGAAGCCACCCCCGCCGTAGGCCGGGTCGGACGGCACCGTGGCCCACCCGGACTCGACGAACTGGGCGTAGGCCTCCTTGAAGCCGTCGGCGGTGACGACGGTCGGGTCCTCAGGGGTGCCGGCCACGTGGCTGCCCTGGGCGTCGCCGACCCGGTTGATGGGCACCACCTTGTCGATGACGTAGCGACCGAACTCGGTGAGGACGACCATCGTCGACTCGACGTCGGCGTGCTCGAATCCCTCGAAACGGCTGAGCTCGTCGATGCCCGCCACATGCTCGAGCACGAACCGGATCTCGTCGAGCGGCGGCGCGTAGTCGACCATGCGCGGAGGGTACTCGCCGCCCGATCAGCCTTGGAGCAGCTCGGCCGCCTCGGCCGCCAGGTAGGTGAAGATGAGGTCGGCGCCGGCCCGCTTGATCGACGTGAGGTGCTCAAGCGCCACGGCGTCGTGGTCGATCCAGCCCCGCTCCGCCGCCGCCTTCAGCATCGAGTACTCGCCGCTGACGTGGTAGGCGGCGACCGGCACGTCGACCGCAGCCCGGACGTCGGCGATCACGTCGAGGTAGGCGACAGCGGGCTTGACCATCACGACATCGGCACCCTCCCCGATGTCGAGCTGCACCTCGGCGAGCGCCTCGCGCCGGTTGCGGGGGTCCTGCTGGTAGCCCCGCCGGTCGCCGCCGCCGACGATGGTGACGTCGACGGCATCGCGGAACGGCCCGTACAGCGCCGAGGCGTACTTGGCGGCGTAGGCCACGATGGCCACCTCCTCCTGGCCGCCGCCGTCGAGAGCCCGGCGGATGGCGCCGACCTGCCCGTCCATCATCCCCGAGGGGGCGCACACGTCGGCCCCCGCCTCGGCCTGGGCCACCGCCACCCGGCCGTACAGCTCCAGGGTGCGGTCGTTGTCGGGTTGGCCGGAGGGGTCGAGGACGCCGCAGTGGCCGTGGTCGGTGTACTCGTCCAGGCAGAGGTCGGCCATCAGCACGAGGGAATCGCCCACCTCGTCGCGGACGTCGCGCAGGGCCACCTGCACGATCCCCTCCGGGTCGAAGGCCTGGCTCCCCTCGGCGTCCTTCTGCTCGGGCACCCCGAACAGCAGCAGGCCCGGGACACCGAGGTCGACCAGGCGCCGCGCCTCCTTGCGCAGGCTCTCCCGGGTGTGCTGCACGACCCCGGGCAGCGACCCGATGGGCTGCGGCCCGGTGATCCCCTGGCGCACAAAGGCGGGCAGGACGAGGTCGTTGACCCCGAGCCGGGTCTCGGCCACCAGGCGGCGCAGGGCCGGCGTGCGCCGCATCCGCCGCATCCGCCGCTCGGGGAAGGCCATGGGTACTGAGGCTAAACGGGTTCCCGACAGGCTCCGGTCGGGAAGATCCGGAACCATGGGCGTATAGGTTTGTGTCGTGGCTCCATGCCTACCCTCGGCTCAGCTGGACGGCGATGTCCTCCGGGGACTCGACGAGAAGGCCTTACGTCTCTCAACCACCCGGTCATGGGTCGACGGCGGCAAGGCGATGGCGTCACTGAGATTCGTGGAGATCACTGAACCAGACCTTCGGCTGCAGGAGTCTTACCGCCGGCTGCCTCAGGACCCGGCGATCGTCGTGGCTGCAGGCCGTCTGGCGGCCGAAAACGCCCTGCCTTGGTAGCCCGCAACGAGATCTACTGGGCCGACTTGGGTGCTCCTGCCGGGCGGCGGCCGGTCTGCATCCTCACCCGGGATGGGGCGATCGACGTCCTAACCGCCGTGACGTGTGCACCGATCACCCGCACGGTCCGCGGCATCCGGAGCGAGGTCGAGATCGGGCCGACACAGGGCCTTCCCGAGACCTCGGCCATAGTCTGCGACAGCCTGCTCACCGTTTCGAAGCGAGCCCTTGACCCCGAGCCGGTCGGCAGACTCGACATCGAGGCTCCGGCGGCGCTGGACCGGGCCCTGCGCTTCGCCCTCGACATCGTTTACTGATTCCAGCTGTCCACCTGCGTGAGCGCTGGGAGCGTGCTCATCAAGGGTCTCCGGGGAGCGGAGCCGAAGCCTGGTGATCGAGACGAAGGGGACCGACCGCCTGTCCCATGGTCATTAGGCGGCGAAGTGGCGTGACACCTCGGCGACGAGCGCCTCCACGTTGGCGTCGTGAGCCTCGACGGTGACCGTCAGGCCTTGGCGTAAGGCGGCGGCGGTGGTGACCGGGCCGATAGAGGCGACCACGGGCGGGGCCGTGGGGCCGGCGGCGGCCACCCAGCTCTCCACGGTGGAGCCTGAGGTGAAGCAGATGGCGTCGGCGGCCAGCGCCCGGGCGAGGAGGGGCGGCGGAACCTGGGTGTTCACCGTGCGGTAGGCCTCGACCGCCTCGATTTGCCAGCCCAGGGCGGCCAGGCCATCGGTCAGAACGGGGCGGACCCGGTCGGCCTGCGGGACCAGGACCCGGCCGCCGCCCGGCGGCGCCACTGGGAAGCCGGCCACCAGAGCCTCGGCGTTGGCCTTGGCCGGGACGAGATCGGCAACCACGCCGTGGCTGCGCAGGGCTTCGGCGGTGGCCCGGCCCACTGCGGCGACCCGGGCGTCGGCCAGCTGCCGGGCGTCGTGCAGGTGGGTGAACAGGGCGTCGACGGCGTTGGTCGAGGTGAGCGCGACCCACTCGAAGGCGCCCTCACGCAGGCGCACGCCGGCGGCGGCCAGGGCGGCGCCGCCGTCGGCGGGACCGGCGATGACGATGGTGGGCACCTCCAGCACCTGGGCGCCCTGGGCCCGCAGCCCGGCCACCAGGGTCGGTGACTGCTCACGGGCCCTGGTCACGACCACGGTGCGGCCGAACAGGGGGCGGCGTTCGAACCAGCCCAGGTCGAGGCCGGCCACCTCACCGATGACGATGGCGACGGGGGCTTCCAGCGGCGCCTCGGCCAGGCCGGCCAAGGTCGTGCGGATGGTGCGCTGGTCGGGCCGGGTGCCCCAGCGGACGCAGGCGACAGGGGTGGCGGGCGGACGGCCGGCGTCGACCAGCCGCCGGGCGATCTCAGCCCGGTGGCTGACGCCCATGAGAACTATGATGGTGTCGCCTGCCCGGGCGAGCGAGGTCCAGTCGATCTCGCTGTCGATCGAGTGCCGGCTGTGCCCGGTGACGACGGTGAAGCTGGTGGAGAGGCCGCGGTGGGTCACCGGGATGCCGGCGTAGGCGGCGGCAGCCACGGCACTCGTGATGCCCGGTACCACCTCGAAGGCCACGCCGGCCTCAATGAGGGCCAGCGCCTCCTCGCCGCCCCGGCCGAACACGAAGGGGTCGCCGCCCTTGAGCCGCACCACGTGGCGACCAGCCGAGCCGTGCTCGACGAGGAGCCGGTTGATGCCGGCCTGGTCGATCGGCCCGCCCGGCGACTTCCCGACGTCGATTCGCACGGCAGCCGGCGGGGCCTGGTCGAGGAGGCTGGCCTCGGCCAGACGGTCGTGCACCACCACGTCGGCCTGGGCCAGCAGCTCAGCGGCCCGAACGGTCAGCAACCCAGGATCCCCCGGCCCCGCCCCCACCAGGTACACCGTCACGGGGTGGTCCCACCGGTTCTGTCGGGAGAAGCCCTCCGCTGGGCGACAGGTACTCCCGACAGAAGGGGGGGATGGGGGCCGGCGAGGACGGCTTCGGCTACGGCCAGGCCCAGGACCTGAGCGTCGTCGCCTTCGGCCACCACGCGGAACGGGGTCGGATCGGCGATGAGCCCTTCGAGGCGCAGGCGGCCGGCGCCGAGGTCGGTGGCCAGGGCGCCGACGGGCAGGTCGCAGCCGCCGCCCAGGCGGGCGAGGAAGGCGCGTTCCGCGTCGACGGTGCGGCGGGCGACTGGGTCCTCGATGCGAGCCAGCCGTTCGTGCGCGTCGCAGTCGTCGGCCCGGCACTCGACGGCCAGCGCCCCCTGGGCCACCTGGGGCAGCATGACGCTCGGATCCAGCAGCTGGGAGATGCGGACGGCAACACCGAGGCGCTGGAGGGCGGCGGCGGCCGCCATCACCGCTCCCCCGGCCGGCACCTTGGCGAGCCGGCTGGCCATGTTGCCCCGCAGCTCGACAAGGGCGAGGTCGGGGCGCAGGGCGACCAGCTGAGCCCGACGGCGCACGCTGCCGGTGGCCACCGTCGCTCCCGCCGCCAAGTCCTCGAGGGTGCCGCCGACGAGGCAGTCCCTCACGTCGGCCCGTTCCGGCACGCAGGCGAGCACCAGTCCCTCAGCCGTTGACCCCGACGGCAGGTCCTTGGCCGAGTGCACCGCCAGGTCGGCGTCTCCTCGCTGCACGGCGGCCTGCACCTCCTTGACGAAGACGCCCTGGCCGCCGAGCTGGTGGATCGGTCGGTCCTGGACCCGGTCGCCCAGGCTCTCGACCGCAACCACCTCGCACGCCTCGCCCAGCAAGGTGGCCACCCGCTCCGCCTGCCAGCGGGCCAGAGGCGAAGCCCGGGTGGCGATGCGCAGGACCCGGCTCACGGCCAGCAGTCTGCCCGAGCCCGTAGGCCAGGCGGTCAAGGAGCCGGCCCGAGCCCGAAGGGTGCAGCGGATCAGCTGTCAGCGACGCCGGTAGGCATCCGAGCGGTGCTCCACGGCGATGACATCGATGCGCCGCCCCTGCTCGTGGATGCGGTATATGACCCGATAGTCACCTCGGCGTGCGCTGTGGAGCCCTTCGAGCCCCAGCTTCAGCGGCTTGCCCACCCGATGCGGGTCGGCGGCGAGCGAGGCGTAGACGAACTCGACGACGGCCGTAGCCACCTTCTCGGGCAACCGTGGCAACGACCGGCGAGCCGTGGCCGCCCAGACAACCTCGAAGTCGCCGAGCGTCACCGCTTCGCGATCAGCTTGAGAGCCTGGGCCTTGGTCAAGGGAGCCTCGTCGCCGGGGGGGGACCCTTCCACCGCTTCGAGAATGTCGTTCATGAGCGCCGGGCTGCTGAGAACGTCGAGCGTCTCTTCCAATGATTCCAGATCTTCGATGCTCAGCACTACGGCGGCAGGGCGCCCGTGCTTGGTGATGACGACACGTCCGTGCTCGCGCTCCAGGCGTTCCACCACCTCGGACAGATGGTTCCTGACATCGGCGAGGGACATCTGATCAGCAGGGCTCATAGCGCCATAAGTATAGCCATGAACCGAGGGCTCGCTCCTTGGCGCAGCAACACCAGCTCGAGCGGCTCGAACTGGCCCGCCTGTAGGTGTCCCACCCCTCGGGCAGACTGACCCGCCATGGCCGCCGCCGTCGCCGGCTACGGAGCGGCCATCGCGGCCAAGTTCGCCGTCGGACGCGGGGAGCCCGAGGACCATCTCCGCTCGCCCTTCGAGAACCTCCTCACCGATGTGGCGGCGCTGGCCTGGCCGACACGCTTTCGAACCCTACGAGGGACCCAAGCGGGCGTCTGTTGTTCAAGTGCTGGCAGTGGTGACGGAGTTTCGAGCCCGGCCTGGCCATGAGCGCACCCGGGAGCACATGAAGGCCCCGCGGCCAAGGACCGGCTCCGCGGCAACAGCCCAAACTAGCCCCCGAACAGGAAGCTCACCTCGTCGCCTATACCTGGCGGGAGGCCACACATCGGTGAACTGGAGGAGCCGTTCTTCGTCACCCGCTCGACCTTCTACTGGAGGGTCTGCGGGTCGAAGAGAGCGGCTACAGGTTGAACAGGGTGCGGACGGCGTCGCTGAGGCGGTCGCCTTGGGCGGTGCCGGCGGCGCCCTTGAGCCCGACCGTGGGGTCGTGGAGGAGCTTGGCCACGATGCCCCGGGTGAGCGCCTCGACAGCGGCCCGGTCCTTGTCGCCCAGGTCCGACAGGCGGCCCCGGAAGCGCTCCAGCTCGGCCACCCGGACGACCTCGGCCCGGTCGTGGAGGGCGACGACAAGCGGGGCGACCTCGCGGCTGGCCGTGGCCGCCCGATGGCGGGCCATCTCGTCTTCGATGATGGCGCCGACCGAGCGCACCTCGGCCGAGCGGGCCTCACGGCCGAGGCGGGCGAAGGTGGTGATGTCGCTCATGTCGAGGAGCGTCACGCCTTCCAGGTCGTGGGCCGCCGGGTCGACGTCACGGGGCACGGCCACGTCGACGATCAGCAGGGGTCGGCCTCTCCGCTCGACCATGACGTCAGCAACGTCGTCAGCGGTCAGCACGTACTGCTCGGACGAGGTGGAGGTCAGCAGCACGTCCACCTCGGCTACGTGCTGGGCCAGGTCGCCGACGGCCACTGGCACGCCGCCGACCCGGTGGGCCACCTCGGCGGCCTTGCGGGCGGTGCGGTTGGCCACGCGGACCGAGGCGCCGCCGTTCTCCTTCAGGGCCTGGGCCATGCCCTCGCCGGTGTCGCCGGCGCCCAGAACCAGGATGCTGCTGCCGGCCAGGCTGCCCAGCGTGCGCTCGGCCAGGCTGACGGCGGCCTGGGACACCGAGGTGACCCCGCGGGCGATGCCCGTCTCGCTACGGGCCCGCTTGCCGACGAGGGCGGCGTGGCGGAACAGCGAGGACAGCTCGGCGCCGCAGGTGCCCTCGGATCGCGCCGTCTCGGCCGCCCGGCCGACCTGGCCCAGGATCTCGCCCTCGCCCAGCACCGCCGAGTCGACGCCGGCCGCCACCCGGAACAGGTGCTGTACGGCGGCGTCGTCGTAGAAGTCATAGAGGTGGTCGCCGAACTCCTCGGGGGCGGTGAAGAACTGCTCGGCCAGGAAGTCGCGCACGCTCTGCAGGGCCCCGTGGAACTTGTCGGCCACCACGTAGATCTCGGTGCGGGCGCAGGTGCTGAGCAGCACGGCCTCGGCCAGGTGACGGCGACCCCGCAGGTCGTGCAGGGCCTTCGGCAGGCGCGACGCCGAGACGGTCATGCGCTCCAGCACCGGCAGGGGCACGGTGCGGTGGTTCAGCCCGACTACGACAACAGACACGCCTGCAGGCGCTCCTTTGCTCGCCCGACATCTCCCAGTCGGATCATCTCAAGCATCCCTGAGTCGATGGCCGACAGCCAATTCAGCCCCTCGGTGGTGCGTCCCGCGGCCTGCAGCTCGGACCGGGCCTCGGCCAGCAGGAGGGCCAGCTGGGCGTACTCCGGACCTAGCTCGTCGGCCACGTGACGGCGCAGCCAGGTGGCTAGCGCCGGGCTGTGGCCACCTGTCGCCACCGTCACCATGATGGGGCCCTGGCGCACCACCGACGGCAGCGTGAAGGAGCAGGATGCCGGGTCGTCGGCGGCGTTCACCCAGATCCGCCGGGACTCACCGTCGGCGAAGACGGCCCGGTTGACCGCCGGGTCGTCGGTGGCGGTGACAGCCAGCCAGACCTCGTCGAGATCGCCGGGGCGGTAGGCCCTCTCGTGCAGCCGCACGACCCCGGCATCAGCGAGACGGCGGATGCCGTCGCCGACGGATGGCGCAACCACCACCACATCCGCGCCGCAGGCCAGCAGGCCCTCGACCTTGCGCGCCGCGATGGCGCCCGCACCGACGACCAGCACGCGGCGCCCCCGCAGAACCAGGTTGGCCGGGTACTGCGGCCCCTCGACCGGCACCTAACCCGGCTCGACGACGAGCTGCTCCGCCATGCGCTGGCTGTGGAAGCTGAGGATCTGAAGCTCCATCGATAGGTCGACCATGCGCACCACGACGCTGGCAGGCACGCTCAGAACGGTGGGGGCGAAGGAGAGGAGGCTGGTGACCCCGGCGGCGACGTAGGCGTCGGCCACCTCCTGGGCAACCTCGGGCGGCGTGCAGATGATCCCGATGGACACCCCCATCTCGGCGGTGACCACCGGAAGGTCCCGGATCGGCAGGACCGGCGCGCCTCCGGCGCTGCGCCCGATCTTGGCGGGATCGGAGTCGAACATGGCGACCACGACAAAGCCGCGGGCGGCGAAGCCGGCATAGCCGGCCAGGGCCTCGCCCAGGTTGCCGGCCCCGGCGATGGCCACCGGCCAGTCCTGGGTGAGCCCGAGCTCCCGGCGGATCTGGAACACCAGGAACTCGACGTCATAGCCGACGCCCCGGGTGCCGTAGGAGCCGAGCTGGGACAGGTCCTTGCGCACCTTGGCGGCGTTCACCCCGGCCAGGACGGCCAGCTGCTCGCTGGACACGGTCGCCACGCCCCGTGTCGCCTCGCCGTGCAGGCAGCGCAGGTAGAGCGGCAGCCGGGCCACGGTGGCCTCGGGGATCTGACGTGACGTCACCGACGGGCAACCTAGAGGGAGGGCGCCCCGGTTGTGAAGCTGCGCTCCCCGGGCGGCGCCGGCCGGTCGGCCGGTTCCCGATGACCGGGTTGGCCCCATAGCGCCGGGCCCGTGGTCAAGGTGCTCACCCGCCCTACCGATGCCAGGTCATGCGCCGCCCCCTTGCTCTCCTCGCTACTCTTGGTCTGGCTGCGGTGCTGCTCCTCAGCATCGGCAGCGCCTCACCTGCGGCTGCCGCCCCGGGTTCCTGGCTGAGCCGGATCAACACCTTCCGGTCCCAGAACGGGCTCGGCCCCCTGGCCGAGGACCCCGCTTCGAGCCTCGTCGCCCAGGTCTGGACCGGGACGATGGCGGCCACCGGCACCCTGGCCCACAACCCCCTGCTCCAGCAGCAGGTGACCACGCCGTGGACCCGCCTGGGCGAGAACGTCGGCTACGGCTTGGACGAGGCGTCGCTGTTCCAGGCCTTCGTGGACTCGCCCGCCCACCGGGCCAACCTCCTCGGGGACTACAACGCCGTCGGCATCGGCCAGGTGTTATCGGGTGGCCGCCTGTGGACCACGCAGGTGTTCCTGCTCACCAACGCCATCCTGCCGCCGCCCCCGCCAGCGGTCGTCACCGTGGCCGCCTCCGGGCGCAGCCTGGGCGGGCTGTGGACGGCGAGCAGCACCGGCAGGGTCTCGGCCAAGGCCGGCGCCCCCTACCTCGGCCAGGTGAACGTGGCCCTCAACCAGCCCGTGGTGGGTGTGGCCGGCACCCCGAGCGGTGGCGGTTACTGGCTGGTGGCCAGTGACGGGGGGATCTTCTCCTTCGGCGACGCCGGCTTCTACGGCTCCACCGGCGGTTACCGGCTGAACCAGCCGATCGTCGGCATGGCCCCCACACCCTCCGGCCGGGGCTACTGGCTGGTGGCCAGCGACGGCGGCATCTTCAGCTTCGGCGACGCCGGCTTCTACGGGTCGACCGGGGCGTTCCGCCTGAACCGTCCCGTGGTGGGCATGGCCGCCACCTCAACCGGCCGGGGCTACTGGCTGGTGGCCAGCGACGGCGGCATCTTCTCCTTCGGCGACGCGGCCTTCTACGGCTCGACCGGGGCGCTGCGCCTGGTCTCGCCGATCACCGGGATGGCCCGCAGCGCCACCGGGCGGGGCTACCGCATGGTGGCGGCCGACTGAGGCATCTTCAGCTTCGGAGACGCCCCGTTCTTCGGCAGCCTGGGCGGAGTCGCTCTCAGCCAGCCGGTGGCGGCGATGGCCGCCACACCGTCCGGCGGGGGCTACTGGCTGGTGAAGCGGGACGACACCGTCGCTTCCTTCGGCGACGCCCAGCCGGCGTGAGGCCGGCTCAGCGACCGATGAGGACGAGCTGGATCGTCGCCGCCAGGAAGATCACCAGCAGCAGCACACCGAGGGCGATGGTGGTGGCCGGGCGCATCTCGTTCCCGCACCCTAACCCAGGGCGCTGAGGTCGACCGGGGCTCCGGGGCTGAGGCCGAGCTCTTCGGCCGCCGACGCCTGGTCCAGGACCAGCGCCACCAGGCCGTAGCTGTCGACCAGGAAGCCGAGCTGACCGGGGCCCAGGGACGCGAACGTGGTGGCGGCCACCGCCGTGCGGGTGCGGTCGCCCACCAGCACCGTGAGCCGGTCGCCGAAGCCCTTCAACTCCTCAGGGTCGACGTTCAGCTGGGCGTTGCCGAACCGGTCGACCCACAGCACCTCAGCCTTTAAGACATCATCCTCGAGGCGGGTCAGAGCGACTATCCCGGGGAGCAGCGAGAAGGGGTCGACGGCGGGCCCGAGATCGGCCAGGTCCACCCCATTGCACAGGTGGGCGGCTGCCGGCACGAGCACGTCGCGGGCGGCGAAGGTCGCTCCGCCGGCGGGGGCGATGCGGTGCTCGAGGCTAAGCAGCTCGACCACCCGGTCGGCGCCGCCGCACAGGCTGACCGCCGGCGCCAGCAGCCCGTTGTCAGGGCCGACGAGCACGCTCTGGCCACTTCCCACCTCGACGGCGATGACCCGGCGGCTCGTGCCGGCGCCGGGGTCGACGCCTCCGACCACCACACCGGCGGCCAGGTACTGGGCGGCCCGAACGAGGGCGAGGCTGCCGGCCCGCACGTCGTGAGGCGCCACGTCGTGGGTGATGTCGACGACCACGGCGTGAGGCGAGATCGAGCGCACCACCGATCGCAGGACCCCGGCCATCTCGTCGGTCGTGCCGAGGTCGGTGATGAGCGAGACGGTGTCGTAGGCCCGGCCCATGCGCCGGCCGACGCTACTGCCGGGTCAGCGAGATGGCGGCGAGCACCAGGAGGCCGGCCGGCACGGTGGAGGGGTCGCCCGGCAGCCACGCCGTGCCACAGCAGCGGTCGCAGCGCTCGACCAGCACCGACCGCCCAATGCGGCGGCGCTTCAGCGCCGTCGCCAGATCGTGCCCACCGATCACCATCAGGGTGACCTCCTCCTCCCGAGCGCTGGCCCGGGACGAAGCCTCTAGCCCCACCCCTGTGGAGCGCAAGGGCCACTTCTTGTGCAGAAGCCTGTGGACAGACCCGGTCGGTCGCCGCTCAGCCGGCGGCGTGGAAGCGGGACTGCAGGAAGCGGTCGATGTCCTCCTCGCGCAGGCGGTAGCTCTTGCCGATCCGGGCGGCCGGAAGGTCGCCGCCCTGGATCAGCCGGTAGACGGTCATCGTCGAAACCCGAAGTCGGTCCGCGACCTCGGCCACGGTCACGAACCGCGCCTCGTTTTCGGTGCTCATGTGAGTATCACCCCTCTCCGCAGCCCGGCATGCTAGGGGCTGGGGTATGTGGGGGCGAAGTGGGTGCTGGGGGCGGCGCCTCATCCGGACCCATCGGCGGCGGCCAGCGACGGCAGCGGGTCAGGCCCGACCCAGAGCCTGGCTGCGCTCGGTGGCAGCGGTGACGGCGGCCAGGAAGGCGGCCCGCACCCCCCGGTCCTCGAGCACGGCGAGGCCGGCCGCCGTCGTGCCGCCGGGCGAGGTGACCTGCGCCCGCAGCGCCTCGGGCCCGTCTGTCCCCTCGGCCAGCAGCCGGGCCGAGCCCAGCAGGGTCTGCACGGCTAAAGCGGATGACACGTCCCGGGGCAGGCCCACCAGCACGCCCGCCTCGATCAGCGCCTCGGCCACCATGAACACATAGGCGGGGCCCGAGCCGGAGAGGCCGGTGACCGCATCGAGCAGCGTCTCGTCCACCCGCACCACCACCCCGACGGCGCCGAGCACCTCCTCGGCCCAAGCCACGTCCGCCTCGGCGGCTGCGGTGCCGCCGGCGATGGCGGCCGCCCCCGCGCCCACCAGCGCCGGGGTGTTGGGCATGGCCCGCACCACCGGCGTGCCGGCCGGCAGGGCACTCTCAAGGGTGGCGATCGTCACCCCGGCGGCGATCGACAGGACCCGGCGACATCCGGCCTGGCCGACAGCCCGGGCGGCGGCGGCCACCGCCGCGGGCTTCACCGCCAGGACAGCACCGACCGCTTCGAGTGGACCGTCGCTGACGGTCACCCCTGGGAACCTCGCCGCCAGCGCCCGGCGCCGGCTGTCGTCGAGCTCGACCACGGCCAGGTCGGCCGACCGGCAACTCCCGGCCACCAGGCCGGCCAGCAGGGCCTCGCCCATCCGGCCGCCGCCCACGATCACGAGCTGGTGCACGAGGGGACCGTACTGTGCTACTTCACCCTCAGATGTCGATCACGCCCGGGCTGTTCGGCCCGCCGGGCCCTTGACGGACGAAGGCGGCCCTGGCGGTGAGCCGTCGTAGCACCACCCGGCGGACGGCGGTCCGGGTCGGGGGGAAGAGCAGGACGAGGGCGGCGACATCGGTGATGAAGCCCGGCGTGAGGAGCAGGGCGCCGGCCAGGAGGAGGAGGCCTCCGTCCACCAGGTCGTCGCCCGGCACCTCGCCGGCCTGCACCCGGCTGGTGATCCGGCGCCACAGGGTCCAGCCCTCACGCTTCACCAGCCACGACCCGAGGATGGAGATGGCGATGACGAGCAGGATGGTCCACCACACCCCGATCACCTGTCCGACCTGGATGAGCACGAAGAGCTCGATGAAAGGCACCACCACGAACGCGAGCGCCAGCCACCCCACGCCAGCCGAGGCTACGGCCTCCGGCAGGGCTAGCGTCGCTGCCCAATGGCCTACCCCGACGCGGCCGACGCACCGCAGGACCCGCCGACCACCTGGCTCGACAACCGGCGGAGCAAGCAGCAGCAGTGGAGGGCGCAGAGCCCGGAGTGGCGCGAGCGCCTGGTGCCGAAGACGGTGCTCGGCATCTCCATGATCATCCTGGCCTTCGCCGTGGGCAGCGCCTTCTCGGGCGTGGCTCTGTATGCCTACTACCAGAACCGCCTGGACCAGGAGGCCAAGTTCAACAAGGACTTCGCCGCCCAGTTCGGCCAGCAGTTCGACAACGCCAAGAAGACCATCGATGCCGACACCACCAACGCCCGGGCCGCCATCCAGGCCGAGCTTGCGCCCCTGACCAAGCAGGCTGCCGGCGGCGACACGCTGACCAACCTGGCCAAGGCCGTCGGCCCGTCCACGTTCTTCGTGCAGACCCAGGACGAAGCCGGCGCCGCGTCGGTCGGCTCAGCCTTCGTGGTGACGAGCGACAACCGGCAGTCCTACCTCCTGGCCTCCTACGCCACGGTCAAGGCGAGCACCCGGGCCCCGGGGCCGGGCATCGTCGTCCGCCAGGGCGGAACCCAGCTCAAGGCCACGCTGTGGACCTGGGACGAGAGCAAGGACCTGGCCCTGCTGATCATCGACAAGGGCAGCCTGCCGAAGGTGGCCTTCGCCGCGTCGTCGCCTCCCCTCAAGCTGGGCGAGCGCGTGTTCGCCGTCAGCGGCCTGGGCGGGGCGGGCACCCCCATCACCCAGGGCTTCGTGTCTGATGTCTCGGCCGCCGGCATCATGCACGACGCCGCCGTCGGCCAGGGCTTTCAGGGCGGCCCGTTGATCAACTCAGACGGCAAGGTGCTGGGCATGGCCAGCCGCACCTACGCCCCCCTCGGCTACGCCAGCGACGGGGTGACCTTCGCCGTCCCCAACCGCTCAGCCTGCGACAAGGTCCTGAAGTGCCCGAACGGCGACCCGGGCGGGGCCAGCGCCGGCACCAAGGCCTAGGGACCGAACAGGCCGCCGGGCCGCTTGGTGGTGCTGGTCGTGCTGCTCACCGGCAGGGTCGTCGTGGTGGTGACCGGTGCGACCGGCGTCGTGCGGGGCGGTGCGGCAGGGCGGTTGCCGCCGATGATCTCGTAGGGACCGCCGGGGCTGGTGCCGATCGCCTCGCGCTTGTCGCCCGGGTCGATCAGGCCCCGCTCGCGGCGGCGGGTTTCGTCCTCGACGTTGCTGACAGGCGGCGGGGCGTTGAAGTCGGTGATGGGTACACCGTCGAGCGCCTGCTTCATGAAGCCCTGCCAGGTCGAGGCCGGGATGGTGCCGCCGAACACCGTGGACACGCCCTTGATGTTCTTCAGCGGCTGACCCTCGTCGTAGCCCATGCTCACAGCCGTCGCCAAGTTCGGCGTGTAACCGACGAACCAGGCGTCAAGGTTGTCGTTGGTCGAGCCCGTCTTGCCGGCCGCCGGTCGGTCGATGCCCTTGCCCTTAGCCGTGCCCGACTCGATCGGGCCCCGCAGCAGCGAGTTCATGGTGTCGGCCGTGCCCTCTTCCATGACTCGGTCGCCCTTCGGCTGCAGGTTGTCCTCGACCACCTTGCCGTCCTTGTCGACGATCTTGACGATGGGCGTCGCCGGCACCCGCACGCCCCGGTTGCCGAACACGCTGTAGGACGCGGCCATGTCGAGGCTGGCGACCTCGATGGCGCCCAGGGTGTAGCTGGCGCCGTGCACCTGAGGGCTCTCCCACACCTGGCTCATGCCCAGCTTGGTGGCCTCCTCGGCGATCGCCTTGTTGCCGATCTCGGCGGCCAGCCGGGCGAACACCACGTTCACCGACCCCGTGGTGGCCTGGGCCAGGGTGAGCGAGCCGCCGCTCGAGATATTGTCGCCGGCGTTGTTGATCGTGCACTTGTCGCCCGTGCACCCCGGCACCCGGTAGGGGGCGGCCGACGAGTAGCTCTTGGCGGGCGAGATGCCCTTCTCCAGGGCTGCGGCCAGGGTGAACGCCTTGAACGCCGAGCCGGGTTGGTCGCCCGAGCCGCCGCCCTCGATCGGGGCCTTGTCCTTCCAGCACGGTGCCGGCACCTCGACCCGAACCTTGGGATCGGGCTTGAAGCAACGGCCCAGGGCCCTGTTGACCTTGCCGACGTAGGGATCGTTGGGGTCACGGCCCCCGACGAAGGCCTTGACCCGCCCCGTGCCCGGCTCCACCGACACCAACGTCATGTTGAGCAGGTTCGGGTCGCCGTTCTTCTTCGGCGTCGGGAAGGGCTTGGTGCCGGACAGGGCGTCGGCCACCTGCTTCTCGGCCTTGGCCTGCAGGTCAGGGTCGAGGGTGGTCTGGATCGTGAGGCCGCCGCGGAAGACCAGGTCCTCGCCGTAGGAGTTGATCAGGAACCGGCGCACGTAGTCGACGAAGTACGGGTAGCGGGACTGGGGCTGCTCGCGGGGGTAGACGACGGTGACGAGCTTGGGGTTGGCCGGCTTGTCGGCCAGCGCGAGCTTGGCCCGCACGGCGTTGGCGTGGTCCTCGGGGCTGAGATAGCCGTCCTTAAGCATCTTGTCGAGGACGAGCACCCGCTTCTGCTCGGCCCGGTCCGGGAAGTCCCGTGGGGAGTAGTAGGTCGGGGCGGGGATGACGCCGGCGAGCGTGGCGGCCTCGCTGGCCGACAGCTGCGACACCGGCTTGCGGAAGTAGGCCTGGGAGGCGGCACCGACCCCGTAGGTCCCCTCGCCTAGGGAGATGGTGGAGAGGTACCGGAAGAGGATCTCGTCCTTGTCGATCTTGCGGTCCAGCTGGCTGGCCAGGATCGCCTCCTTCACCTTGCGGGCCAGCGTGCGCTCCTTGCCGGTGTAGGTGAGCTTCACGTACTGCTGGGTGATGGTGGAGCCGCCCTGGAGCTTGTTGCCCTGGAGGTCACGGATCAGGGCGCGGGCCGATCCCTGGAGATCGACGCCGGCGTGCTGGTAGAAGCGGCTGTCCTCGGCGGCGACGACCGCCTGCTTCAGCACGAGTGGGATGTCCTGGGGCTGCACGGGCACGTTCTGCTCGAAGGCCTTGAAGACGGCGATCTCGTTGCCCTGGGCGTCCAGCACCCGGCTGGACTGGCTCCCCTCGACCGGGCGGGCCTCGGGCAGCGTCGCCGGCAGCGGCAGGAACAGCAGAGACCCGAGCACCACCACAGCGACGACGATCGGCACGACGGTCGTGCACACCAGGAACAGGATCACGCCGCGACCGAGCTGTCTGAAGGCGCGCCACATTCCCCCACTCTCCCACGACTCCGAGGGTTCCGATCGTCGCGGGAGCCCGGCGCCTAGCCTGCGGCCCGGTGGACAGGCGCCCGCCCTCGGTCGACCGGCTGGCCCGCTCGCTCGTCGGCTCGGGTCTCCCCCACGCCCTGTGCGTCGAGGTGGCCCGGGGGGCCATCGCCGCTGACGGGTGGGAGGACGCGCCGGCGCGGGCGGACGAGCTGGCAGCCGCCCTCCTCGGGCCGGTGGTGAACGCCACGGGCGTGCTCCTGCACACCAACCTGGGCCGGGCGCCACTCCCGTGCCGCCCCGCAACCCCCGTCCGCTACCAGAACCTGGAGATCGACGTCGTCTCGGGCCGGCGGGGCAGTCGTCAGGGCTCGGGCCGGCCGGCCGACCTGCTGAGCCGGCTGACCGGAGCCGAGGCCGCCCTCGTCGTCGGCAACGGGGCGGGCGCCATCCTCCTGGCCCTGGCCGCCACCGCCGCCGGCCAGAGGGTCAGCGTGGCCCGGGGCCAGCTGGTGGAGATCGGCGGCGGATTCCGGGTACCCGAAGTGGTCGCCCAGTCCGGGTGCCAGCTCGTCGAGGTCGGGACCACCAACCGGACGCGGGCCGCCGACCACGCCGCCGCCGGGTCGGATGTCATCCTCCACGTCCACGCCTCGAACTACCGCATCGTGGGTTTCACCGAGCAGCCGACCATCGCCGAGCTCGCTGCCCTCGGCCGCCCAGTGGTGGCCGATGTCGGCTCGGGGCTGCTCGATGCCGGCTGCCCGTGGTTGGCCGGCCCGCCGCCACCCTGGCTGGCCGAGGAGCCCGCCGTCCGCCAGTCGCTTGAGGCGGGCGCCGCCCTGGTCACCTTCTCCTGCGACAAGCTGCTGGGCGGCCCCCAGGGCGGGGTGATCACCGGCCGGCGGGACCTGGTCGAGGCGTGCGCCCGCCACCCTCTGGCCCGGGCCCTGCGCCCCGGCGGCCTGGTGCTGGCCGCCCTGTCCGAGGTGCTGCTCGCCTACCTCCGCCGCGACGTGGCGGAAAGGGTCCCGTTCTGGCGCATGGCCCTCGCCCCGGTCGATGAACTCCGGGCGCGGGCGGCAGCCCTCGGGGTGGGCGAGGTGGTGGACACGGTCGCCGTGCCCGGCGGGGGCAGCGTTCCCGGCCAGGAGATCCCGAGTGCCGGCCTGGCCGTCGACGGGGACCTCGCCGCCGCCCTGCGGCGGCACCAACCCCCAGTTGTGGCCCGGGTCGAGGCCGGCCGCACCATCTGCGACCTGCGGACCGTCGACCCGGCCGACGACGCGGTTCTGAAGTCGGCCCTCACCAGCCTGCCCCCGACGCTGAGCGGCTGACGCCGGCGTGGTCCGCGCTCAACACCGGCTGACCGTGCCGTCCGGCAGCCGGACCTCCAGGACCGACTCGCCACCCCGGCGGAAGGCGGCACCCAGGGCGCCGGCCAGCCAACCCTCTTCGTCGGCTGCCACCGGGCGGAACACCCCGTCGGCCGGATGCAACAGCGTGACCGACCCGCTGTCGCGCTCGACGATCAGCAGCTCCTCCACGCCGAAGCGGGCGTAGAAGGCGAGCTTGGCGTCGGTCTCGTCACCCGGCGAGCGGATCTCGACGGCCAGGACAGCGCCGCCCTCGACCCCACGGTGGGTCGCCTGATCCGGCCGGAGCACCACCAGGTCTGGCACCCGCCAGGACTTCGGTCCGTCGTAGAGGCCGGCCTCGGCGACCACCTCAAGCCCGGCGTCGTCGGCGAGCGGACCGAGTGTCCGCAGGAGACGGGCCGACCTGCGCTGATGGCCGAAGCTCGGCGGCGGGACCATGTGCAGCTCGCCCTCCCACATCTCGTCTCGACCGTCGAGGCCGAGGCGCTGACGCTCGGCGAGGAGCTGCTCCGGGGCTTCGAGGAAGACCACCCGCACCCCGGCGATGCTAGGCGAGACCCGGGCGCCCGGCCGCGGTTGCGGCCCGGAGGCGCAGGGCGGGCTTGTCGATCTTGCCGGTGGCGTTGCGGGGGATCTCCTCCACCAGGTGCACCACCCTCGGCATGGCGTGCTCCGCCATCTGCGAGCGGACCCACTCACGCACACGTCGCGGCGCGACAGGCTCGACTGGGGGCGGGCCACCACGAAGGCGGTGACGGTCTCGAAGGCGACGGGGTTCGGGACCCCGACGACGGCGGCGTCGGTGATGTCGGGGTGAGCCCACCAGCAGCTGCTCCTACAACTGCGCCGTCTGAACCGTGCCCGCGCCCGCGCTTCAGGTCAGCTGAGCGGATCGCAGCCTCAATCCGCGCACCCTTCCAAAGTGGCGGGTGTTGCGTGTCGCCAGCGCCAGGCCCCGCTCCAGGGCAGAGGCGGCGCTGACGCCGAGTCCGGCTCCTCGACCAGGTACGCATCGATGGCACGGCGGATCACCTCGGCCATCGTCAGGCCGCTGGATGACGCCATGCGGTCGACCCGCTGGCGAAGCTTCGGCGCCGCCTCCCGTGGGTAGCGGGGCGGTGGCGGCCATGCTGGGGCGGTGCCCGTCGTCGCCACCGCCGGTCATGTCGACCACGGCAAGTCGACCCTGGTGCTGGCCCTGACCGGCACCGACCCCGACCGCTGGGCCGAGGAGAAGGCCCGGGGGCTCACCATCGACCTGGGCTTCGCCGCCACCGACCTCGGGCCGGTGCGGCTGGAGCTGGTGGACGTGCCCGGGCACGTGCGCTTCCTTCCCAACATGCTGGCCGGAGTGGGAGCGGTCGACGCCTGCCTGTTCGTGGTGGCCGCCACCGAGGGCTGGAAGCCGCAGACCGAGGAGCACCTGCGCATCCTCGAGCTGCTCGGCGTGAACCGGGGGATCGTGGCCCTGACCAAGGTCGGCCTGGTCGACGAGGACGAGCTGCAGCTGGCCCGATGGGAGGTCGAGGAGCGCCTCGCCGGCTCGCCGCTGGCGGACGCCCCGGTGGTGGCGGTCGACGCTCCCGCCGGCATCGGCCTCGACGACCTGAGAGCAGCGCTGGGGGGCCTGCTGGCCGAGCTGCCCGAGGCCGCCGACCGGGGCCGGGCCCGCCTGTGGGTCGACCGCTCGTTCGCGGCCCGGGGATCGGGGACCGTCGTGACCGGCACCCTGGCCGGCGGCACGCTGAGCGTGGGCGACGAGGTGGAGCTGCGCCCCTCGGCCCGGCGGGCCCGGGTCCGGGCCCTGCAGACCCACGGCGCCGCCCGGGAGCAGGTGGGGCCGGGTCACCGCCTGGCGGTGAACCTCGTCGGGGTCAGCCACCAGGACGTTCACCGGGGTGAGGCGCTCGTACACACCGGCCGCTGGGCGGCCAGTGCCCGCTTCGACGGCTCAATCGGGGTGCTCGCCGCCCTCGACCACGACGTCTCTCGCCGAGGCGCCCACATCCTGCACGTCGGCACCGCGGCCGTGCCCTGCCGCCTGCGGGTGCTGGGGCCTGACCGGCTGGCCCCCGGCGAGCACGGCCTGGTCCGCATCCACCTGCCGGTCCAGCTGCCGCTTCAGCCCGGCGACCGGTTCGTGGTGCGCGAGCACGGGCGGGGCGAGACCGTCGGCGGCGGCGAGGTGCTCGACGTCGACCCGGTGCTGCGGGTGTCGCGGGCCCACCCCGACCGCTCGGTGGCCCGGGTGGTGGCCGAACGGAGCTGGGTCACAGCCGAGATGCTGGAGCGGCTCACCGGCGAGCCGGCCGAGCCGACGGTCGGGCGCTGGGTCGCCTCGCCCGAGGCCCTGGCCGACACCGTCGCCCTGGTGGCCGCCGCCGTCGAGGGCGCCGGGCCCCTCGGCCTCGACGCCGCCGCGCTCGACAAGAAGCAGCGCCTGGTGGCGGAAGCCGGGCTCGTCGACGGCGTGAGCCTGCTCGACGGCCGGTGGCGCCTGGCCACCGCCGCTTCCTCCGACCCCCTCGCAGGCCATCCCTGGCTAGCGGCCGTTCGGGCCGAGCTGTTCGCCCCGCCCCCGCCCGACGGCGTTGACCGCACCGAGCTGCGCGAGCTGGCCCGGCGGGGTGCGGTCCTGGAGCGTGACGGCACCTGGTTCGCGGCCGAGGCGGTGGACTCCGCCGCTGCGGCCGCCGCCGCCCTGCTGCGCGAGCACCCCGACGGCGTCACCTTGTCCCAGCTGCGCGAGGTGTGGGGCACCAGCCGCAAGTGGGCCGTCCCGCTCGCCTCGCTCCTCGACGCCAGCGGCGCCACCCGCCGCCGCGGCGACCTGAGGGTCGCCGGCCCCCGCCTGCCGGTGGCTTAGCCGGGCCCGGCCAGGGCCACCATGACCATGTCGAGGAGGGCCTTGGCGTAGGCCTCGTCGGGCCGTTGGTGATCGACGAGCTTCTTGTAGAACATCGGCCCCGCCACCAGGTCGGCGGCGATCGCCACATCGAGGCCCGGCCGCAGCTCGCCTCGTTCTGCGGCCCGTTCGAGGGCGGCCACGAGGCGGCGGCGGCGGCGGGCCACGAACTCCTTGTGCACCCCCTCGAGCTCGGGGTCCCGGCCGGCGGCCTCGGCCAGCGTCGGCAGCACCTGGGCCAGCACGCCGGAGCCGCACACCTGGCAGATCTGCTCGTAGGCCGCTTCGAGGTCGAGGCGGAGGCTGCCGGCGTCGATCGCCTCGTCGTCGGTGACCAACGAGGAGACGGCGTCCAGAATCAGCTCGGCCCGGGAGGCCCAGTGCCGGTAGACCGTGGCCTTGCCCACGCCGGCCCGGGCCGCCACCGCGTCGACCGTCAGGCCGCCCACGCCCACCTCGGCCAGCAGGGCGCAGGTGGTGGCCAGGATCGTCTCCTTCAGCCGTTCGGTGCGAGGCGACGCGGTGATGGACATCGCTCAGACCGCCTCGGGCTCCAGGGCATCGTAGCGCCGCTCGGGTTCGGGAAGCCCGGCCGGGGACGGGGCGGGGGTGGCGTCCTTGCCGGGGAGGTAGCGCAGGACCAGGCCGGCGGCGGCGAGCGCCACCAACCCAGCCACGGCCAGGGCCAGGTGCATGCCTGAGACGTAGCCCTGCTTGGCCCCTGCCACCAGGGCCCGGGCCCCGGCCGGGTCGGACCGGCTCAGAAGGCCGGCGGCCTGCAGCGCCGCCCCCACGCTCTTCTTGGCCACCTGTCGGACCGCCTCGGGCACAGCGGCCAGGTTGCCGATCCGGGACGCGTAGCTCGACTGGAGCAGCGAGCCGAGCACGGCCACGCCCAGCGCCCCGCCGAGCTCGCGCGTCGTGTCGTTGACCGCCGAGCCCACACCGGACTTGCCGAGAGGTATCGAACCCATGATCGACGCCGTCAGGGGCGCCATGGCCAGGCCCATGCCGGAGGCCAGGACGACCATCGACAGGGCGATGTAGGCGTACGGCGTGTCCACCCTCGTGCCCATCAGCAGCAGCAGCCCGCCGGACACCAGTCCCAGGCCGCCGGCGACGGTGCGATTGGCGCCGAAGCGCACCACGAGCCGAGCCGAGTTCGGCGCCGTCACCATCAGGGCCAGGGCGATCGGGATCTGGCGGAGGCCGGCTCCGAGCGGGGTGTAGTCGAGGACGAGCTGGAAGTACTGGGTGATCAGGAAGAACATCCCGAACATCGTGAAGAAGATGAGCACCACGCCGCCGGCGGCCACCCCGAAGCGCGGGTTCTTGAAGTAGCGCAGATCGAGCATCGGGTGGTCGCTGTGCAGCTCCCACCATGCGAACACCCCCAGCACGGCCAGCCCGGCGGCGGCGGTGCCCAGGGTATGGCTCGAGAGCCAGCCGTGGCTCGGGCCCTCGATGATCGAGTACACAACCGCCGAGAGGCCGACGATGGTGAGGGCGGCGCCGACCGGGTCGAGGCGGGTGTGCGAGGTGTCACGTGACTTGGGCAGCAGGAAGTGACCGGCCAGCAGGGCCAGGGCGATGATCGGCAGGTTCACGAAGAAGACTGAGCCGTAGGAGAAGTGGTTGAGCAGGTAGCCGCTGGCGATCGGGCCGATGGCTCCACCGGCGCCCGACAGGCCGGCCCAGATGGCGATCGCCTTTGGCCGCTCGTCCGGTGGGAAGACGTTGGCCAGGATCGACAGGGTGCCCGGCATGACAAAGGCGGCGCCGATGCCCATGACGGCCCGCATGGCGATGATCCCGCCGGTCGACGCCAGCAGCCCGGCGAGCAGCGAGCCGACGAAGAAGATCACCAGGCCGGCCTGCAGGGAGCCCTTGCGGCCGAAGCGGTCGCCGATGGCGCCGGCGGTCAGGAGCAGCCCGGCGAAGACAAGGCCGTAGGCGTCGACCATCCACTGGAGCGCCGTCTGGCTGGCCCCGAGCTGGCGCTGGATCGTCGGGATCGCCACGTTGAGGGCGGTGTTGCCGACGATGACGACGACCAGGCTGGTGCACAGCACGGCCAGGACCTTCCAGCGCCGGTCGTAGGACCGCTGGTCGGCGGGCACCCAGGCGCCGGCTGTCACGGTTGCTTCGGCCATCAGGTCTCCTCCAGGTGGAATCCCCACCAGATCGACCGGCGACCGATGGGGAACGGAACGGTCTCGTCTCGTTCAAACAAGACGATACGGTCTCGTTCCGTCTATGTCAACCCGTGAGAAGGGCCTTGCGCTCCAGCTCGTTCGTGCCGCCCCAGATGCCGTGGAGCTCCTTGATGGAGACGGCGTACTCGAGGCACTCCTTCCGGACGGGGCAGCCGCGGCATATCGCCTTGGCCCGTCGCTCCCGCTCCTCCTTGACGTCCTTGCGCTCGAAGGTGTTGGGCGGGAAGAACATGGCCGTGCCCTGCGGACCTCGGCACGCCGCCTTCACCTGCCAGTCATCGACCTTGTGCAACATGCTCATCTGACTGCCTCCCAACACCGCCGTCCCGGCACCACCGGGCCGAAACGTATCTGCCGAGGAGGGCCGAGACAAGAGGCAACTTTCGCGAGCGCGCTGACCCTCAGTCCGGGCTCAGCCGCCTGACCTGCGGCTCTGACGGCTCTCGGCCCGCGAAGGCTCGAGCTCGGTGCCCTCGGGGATGACCTCCAGGACCAGCCCCTCGATGGCGACGACCTTGATGCGATCGCCGACGGCGATCGGCTTGGGGAAGGTCCGGGCCCGCCACGGCGCCCCCCGCACCTCGACGGTCCCCTCAGGGTCGATGGCGGTGGTGGCGGTGCCGATGGCGCCGACGAGGTCCTCGCGTCCGATGGTCGGGGTCGAGAACCGGGTGCGAACGGTGGAGGGGATGCCGAACAGGACGGCCAGAAGCGCGCCGACGATGACCAGCACCAGCGCCAGCCAGCCGGGGCGGCCGCTCTCGAACATGGTGAGGCTGCCGATCACTAGGGCAACGGTGCCGAGCCCGGTCCAGAAGCGGGGCGAGCCGGCCTGGATGTCGACCCCGAAGGCCACGGTGGCGAGCAGGACCAGCCCGAGGCCGAGCGGCCGGGTGCCGAGGGTCCCGAGCCCGTAGGCCGACAGCGCCAGGCACCCAGCACCGGTGCCGGCGGCGATGCCGATGCCGGCCGAGAAGAACTCGAAGAGCAGCAGGAGCAGGCCGGCGACGACGAAGAAGTACGTGGCCGAGGGGCTGCCCAGGCCGTGCAGCGTGCGGTCCACCAGGCCGGGCTTGCGGAATCGGATGTCGAGGTCGTCACGGAGCACGAACGGCGACTTTGACTGGGCGGTTGAGATGGTGCGGCCCTTCACCTCGAGCCCGTCGAGCTGGCCGATGAAGTCCGACAGCGTGGGCGCCACGATCTGGACCAGGCCCAGCCGGCGAGCTTCGTCGGTGCCGACCGTCCGGTTCCGCAACGGAGCCCCTCCGCTGCCTCCCACGCTCTGCCGGGCGGCGCCGGCCCCGGCGGGGATGGACCCGGTCTGGCGACCGATCCGGGTGCCCTCGGCCATGCCGGCCACGTCCGCACCGGCCACCAGCGAGAAGGCGGCCCCGACGGCCCGGCCGGTGCCGGTGGGGCCCACCCAGACGGTCACGGGAACCGGTGATGTGGAGATGAGACGCCCGAGGGAGGCGATCTTGGCCAGGGGCACCGAGGCGGCCGAGCTGTCGAGCTGGATCACCACCGCGGTTGTGCCGCGGCCGGCTGCCTCCCGGATCGAGCGGCGGACCAGCTCGGCGTTGACGGGGTCGAGGAGGCCCCCCACCTGCACTATGTCCATCACCGGCCGCTCACCTGCCCGCTCACCTGCCCGCGCACCTGCCAGCGCAGCCGGCTGCCCACCCGGTGGGACCTGGGCGGCCGCCGGCCTTGGCGCCGCTCCGGCGCCCAGCAGGCCGACGAGGCCGAGACCCACCGCCAGTAGGGTTCGGAGCAGTGGAACCGGCGGCCTTCTGTGGCATGACACGGCTCCTGATAGTCGCCGGGAAGGGCGGCGTGGGCAAGACGACGGTCACCGCCGCGGTGGCGGCGATGGCGGCGAGAGTCGGCCTGACGACCTGCATCATCGAGGTAGAGGGCAAGTCGGGGCTGGGTTCGATCTTCGGCCGCCCCGGGCCGCTGCCCTATGAGCAGGTGGTGCTGCGGCCCGGCGGCGGGCCGGACGGGGCGGCCGACGTGCTGGCCCGCACCCTGGACCCCGAGGCGGCCCTGATCGAGTACCTCGAAGACCACGGGCTGCGCCGGCTGTCGAAGCGGCTGGCCTCGACAGGCGCCATCGACGTGGCCGCCACCGCCGCTCCCGGCATCAAGGACATCCTCGTGCTCGGCAAGGTCAAGCAGATGGAACGGGCCGGCGAGTTCGACCTCCTCCTCCTGGACGCCCCCGCCGCCGGCCACGCCCTCACCTTCCTCACCAGTGCCCGTGGCCTGCTCGACGCCGTTCAGGTGGGCCCCATACGGGCTCAGGCCGAGGATGTCCTCGAGCTGCTGGCCGACGCCGACCGGTGCCAGGTCCTGCTCGTCACCCTGCCCGAGGAGACCCCGGTGAACGAGGTGGTGGAGGCGGCCTTCGCCCTTGAGGACCGGGTCGGCATCTCTCTCGGCCCGGTCGTGGTGAACGGGTTGTATGAGCCCCTGGACCTGAGCGATGACGCCGCCACCGCCGCCGCCGAGGTGGGAGCCACGTTGACGCCCGCACGCCTCGAAGCCCTTGATGCCGCCGCCGGCTTCCGCCGCCAGCGCCAGACGACCCAGGCCGAGCAGGTCGAGCGGCTGCGGGCCGCCCTCCCCCTCCCCCAGCTGTGCCTGCCCTACGTCTTCTCAGGTGAGGTCGGCCCGGCCGAGCTGGATCAGCTCGCCGCCGCCCTGGCCCACAGCATCAGCGCCCTCTAGCGGGGGAAGAGGGCGGCGTCGACCAGGCGCAGCCCGACCAGGTCGTGCACATCGCTTGGCAGGAACGGGACGGTGACGGTGGGCGCCCCCGCCAGCTTGCGGGTGAGGGCGCCGAGGTAGGAGCGCTCCCGCTCGGCTACGGCGTCGAGCTCGGCCAGGTTTCGCTCGAGGCGGGCCAGCGACGAGCCGTCGGGCGCCGGTCGCCCGCCGTGGACGGCGAGCCTCTCGGCGAACACCGGGTGCACGCGGTTGACCACCAGCGCCTGGACCTTGATGTTGGCCTCGCCGAGCTTCGAGGCGAAGAACAGGGCCTCGTCAACCGCGTCGCGCCGGGCCGAGGCCACCAGGACGAACGCGGTGTTCGGGTCTTCGAGCAGGTCGTACACCGCCTTGGCCCGCTCCCGGAAGCCCTCCTCCATGCCCTCGAAGGCGGTGAAGAAGGCCAGGACGTCGGCCACCACCGCTCCGCCGACGACCCGGGTGATCGAGCGTAGGAAGGCCTGGGCGGCCACCGCCACGGCCCGCAGGTAGCTGCGGGCCGGCAGGGTGAGCAGCCGGAACAGTTTGTGGTCGAGGAAGCGGGTGAGCCGGCGGGGGGCGTCAAGGAAGTCGAGGGCGTTGCGGGTCGGCGGGGTGTCGACCACGACGAGGTCGAACCGGCCGTCGGCGTGGAGGTCGTGCAGCTTCTCCATCGCCATGTACTCCTGGGTGCCCGACAGCGAACCTGAGATGTTGCGGTAGATCCGGTTGGCCAGGATCTCCTCGGCCTGCTCGATGCTCGGGGCGTGGCGGCGCACCACGTCGTCGAATGTCGCCGAGGTGTCGAGCATCATCGCCCACAGCTCGCCGCCGGCCTGGCCGGCGCCGGCCACCCGGCTCGGCTCGTTGGTGAGGGCGTCGAGGCCGAGGGCGTCGGCCAGGCGCTTGGCCGGGTCGATGGTGACCACGCAGGCCCGCCGGCCCCGGTCGGCGGCGGCGACGGCGATCGCCGCCGCCACGGTTGTCTTGCCCACGCCCCCCGACCCGCAGCACACGACGATGGTCCGCTCGGCGGCGATCTCGTCGAGGGAGGCCACAGGCCCTGTCTACAGCAGGCCCCCGGCGGCGCCTTTCACCCGGCGCCCGGCACGCCTGGGCTCAGCCGGCTTCGGGCGGCCGCAGCGCCGCCGCCGCATCCTCCAGCGTCTCGGCCACCGTGACTATCCGGTCGAAGCCGGTGGTGCGCAGCAGCCGGACGAGAGTGGGGCGGTTGCAGCAGACGCTGACGTCGCCGCCCAGCTCGCGAGCCCTGCGGATGCCGCCGATCAGGGCGCCGAGTCCGGCCGAGTCGACGAAGGGCACGCTCGACATGTCGATGATCAGGCGGGGGGTGGAGGCCAACTCGGCCAGCGCCTGACGGAACTGGCTGACGGTGAAGGCGTCCAGCTCTCCCACCGGGCGGCAGACCTTGAAGCCGTTGACCTCGTCGAGCTGGATGTCGAGCACGCCTGGGGATGGTACCCGGACGCCTGGCGCCACTACCCTGCCGCAGCGTGCCCGACGTCGTGGTGGCCAGCGACGCCGAGTGGGTGTACCAGGAGGTGCGCCAGGTGCTGAGGGGACCGGACCTCACCGTCCGCTGGGTGCGCAGCGGACCCGAGGCTGTCACCGCCGTGAAGGAGCGCACCCCCGACCTGGCCGTGCTCGACATGCAGATCGGCAGCATGGGGGCCATGGCCATCAGCCTCGACCTGCACCTCGAGGAGGGCATGGGCCGCCTCCCCCACGTGCCGATCCTGATCCTCCTCGACCGCCGGCCCGACGTGTTCCTGGCCCGCCGCAGCGGCGCCCAGGGCTTCGTGGTCAAGCCCCTCGACCCGATCCGCCTGCGCAAGGCCGTCACCGCCCTCCTGGCCGGCGGCACCTACGAGGACGCCAGCTACAAGCCGGTGACCGTCGAGCGCACCTGACGTGTAGTGTCCCTCCGCCCCTCGCCACCGGGGCTGAAAACGGGGTGTGGCGCAGTTTGGCAGCGCGCTGCGTTCGGGACGCAGAGGTCCCGGGTTCAAATCCCGGCACCCCGACCACAAATCCTGCAGGTCAGCGGGGGTATCCGACCCTCTCCGCAACCCGTTTGCAACCCGTGCTCTCCGCCTTGCACCGATTTCCGCCCCACGACCCGGCTGCGAGCCCGTTCAAGAGAGCCGCTCCCGCCACTGACCGTGGTGGGCTCACTGGGGGTCCTGCCTGCGCTTCAGCGCATTAGCACGGCAGAGGTCACAGGTTCGAATCCTGTTTACGCCCACAGCAAAACCCCAGGTCATCAGCGGCCTGGGGTTCTTCTCTGTCCGGTCTACGGCGGCTCCGCGCCCCGCGAAAAACCCGCGAGATCTCCTGACACCTCATGGCACCGACTGACATCGATGCAGACCAGCCAGCACCTGTCTCCCCGGTCGACCCCGCACCTGAGACAACCGCAACGGCCACCAATCCGCCGCCGGAGGCGGAACGCAGACACTCCCCGCACCGCCAGGCGTAGCGGCGTCCGGCCTGGCTGAACCGGGGTCCAAGGCCATCTGGCTCGGCGTCGGCGCACCCAAGTCGGGCGGCGCGGACCCGGCCGCCGTTGCCAGGCGGCTACGACGCCAAGAGTCACGGCATCCATCCGGCGAGGTGCCGATCCGGACGGCGCCGTCCAGCTGGACGGCGACGGCGACGCCGACGGCGACGGCGTCCCCGAAAACGGACCTTGCTGACAACCTCCTCCGCAGCCTCGCCGAGCCAACTCGAAGAACTCGGACCCGACGCCATCCCCAGGCGAGGCACAAGACGACACGGCCGAGAACCACATGGCACCGGACGACACGTGAACCGGAGACCGCGGGCAGACCGAGACGGCCTGTGGCAACCTGGACTGCCAGGCGAGAAGTGGGAGGGCCGAGCGTGACCGGTTCGGTGTTCAGGCGGGGATCGACGTGGACGGCCAAGGTCGAGTTGCCCCGCGACCCGCTCACCGGCGAACGCCGCACCCGTTGGCTCGGCGGCTACGACACCAAGTAGCAGGCCGAACGGGCCGCCCTCGAACTGCGCGCGGAGATGCTCAGCGGCACCTGGGCCCAAGCCCTGCGAGAGCTCACCGTCGCCCGCTTCCTCCTGGACCAGTGGCTCCCCCTTGTCGAAGGCCGCGACCTCAAGGAATCGACCAAGGCCGCCTACCAGATGACCGTCACCAGCTACGTCGTGCCTCGCATCGGCCACGTCCCCTGGTCGAGGTCACCCCCATGGTCATCGAACGCTTCCTCGCCGACCTCCGCACCCAAGGCCGGACCGTCAGCGACGGCGGCCTCGCCGCCAAGACCCGCCGGAACGTCCACGGCGTCCTCCACAAGGCCTTCGGCGACGCCCTCCGTAACGGGCTCCTCAACCGCAATCGGGCCCATCCTCCACCTCCTGCTCCTCACGGGCGCCCGCCGCGGCGAGCTCGTCGCCCTCCTGTGGGACGACATCGACCTCGACACCGGCACCCTCGATATCCGCCGATCCGCCGTCGTCGTCCCCGGCCGCGGCGCCGAAGTCGCCCAACGCGCCGCCGACCTCCTCCTCGGCACGACCCCACCCGCCACGTGACACCAGCTGACGACCCCGACCTCGCCGGCCAGTCGCCGACCGACCCGTTGTCCGTCGTCCTCGACGACCACGTTCTCCTGGCCGCGCCGTAAGGCAGCCGGTCAGCTGGCTTGGAGGGTGAGCGTCTCTTCGACGGTGACGTGAAGGGCCTCGGCGATGTCGCACAAGCGGGCGAGGCTGGCGGCGGCATAACGGCTGGCTTCGTACCGCTGAATCTGCTGTTCGGCGACGCCGAGAGCGGCACCAAGATCGGCTTGGGTCCAGCCTCGAGCGACCCGGGTCTTGATTAGCGCGTCGGCCAGCTCGGCGAGGGATCCAGCCCTGATCGTGCGGGTCGTGCCGTCCCGTAGCTGGTCGTACTCGTCGAGCTCGTCCCGCAGATCCTCGACCTGGCTTCGAAGGCCGGCCGCCTGCAGGTCACGAAAGCCGTCATCGCCGGCGGTCCCGGAGCTGGTGCTGGCCAGGAGGTGTTCGAGCTCGCCGAGCATCTTGCGCGTCTGCTGGTACTGGCGCTCGTTGGCGATCATGTCCATCTCTCCTTGGTTGGGTCGAGCACGACGATGCCCTTTTGGGAGCCGTCCCGGTCGGTCTGGAAGAAGCTTGCGAACTGCTTGCCGGTGGCGGCCTCGGTGACGTTGGGGAGGAACTCGCCGCCGAACCGCTGCTTCTGGGCGCTCCGCCCGGCGCCCAGGTCAAGCAGCTCGGCTCCGGCTTCGCGGATGGCGTCGAGATCTACGCCGGTCGGGTCCCAAACGCAGTCGAACTCCGCTGGCTCCTCCTTGGCCGTGACGAAGCTGCCGTTGAGCCACACCCGGCTGCAGCCGGCGCTGGCTAGGACGGCGAGGCCTTCGGCAAGGCCGTCCAACAGCCGCCTCCGTCGGAGGTTCCAGCCGAACCGCTCGCTGACCTGGTCCCAGTTCGCGGGGTGCTCGCCCGGAGGCAGCGCCCCAGACTGAGAATCGAACGGCGGCACCATCAACACACAACTTACCTGTTGTGTCCAGGGGCAAGCCGAACTGCCGGGGCTGGGATTCTCCGGGGTCCTCCGCAGCTGGACCGAGCGAGCTGCTGCGGAGACCGGGCGGACGTCGATCATCACTGTGAGCGTTCGATCTTCAAGTGCGGACCCTCGTCTGGACGCCCGGTTGCAGAAACGTTCTTGCAACCCGTTTGCAACCCGGACTCTCCGATACTGGGCGACACGGGCCAACACCACTCGACACGGGTGAGACGCGAAGTCCCAGGTCAGACGGTACTTCCGGGGACTGGCGGACACTCGTGAGCACTCGTTGAACCCCCTCCGGACGGGTTGAAATCCCGGCACCCCGACTCATCAGACGACGCCGATGCTGGCGGACGTACGCGGGCTACTCCCGGCGCCCGCCGTGGTCGCCGATCTGCGCCCGGGTGGCCCGTTCGAGGTGTCGCCGCTGACGGCGATCACACCAGGACCGCTTCGCGCTGACGAAGCAAGGACCAACTAACTTGCTCTAGATTAGTAGTTCGTTTACTCTGGAGGCGCCCTGCTGAGCCACGCACTGCGTCACCCTGGCTTCGGCTACTCGTTCGCCTCGCACGCCGCCAGCCATGGCGTCGCCTACCAGTCGGGCCGGACCGATCTCCTGGATCTGGAGGCCAGGGGCCTTCTCGCCTCGCACAAGGTGGGGAAGCGCTACATCTTCGTGGCGTTCGATGACCTCGAGCAACGTCTGCGACAGCTGACCTAGAGCGAGCCGGCCGGGATGGGCTGCGGAACCTCCTCCACGAACTCTTCACGATCCGCCGGGAGGGCGGCGTGGCAGGGGAGGATGAACCAGGGCCCGAGCCCTGGCCACCTGCTGCGCGTTCGTGCTTAGAGGCGGACGGCCCGGCGGCAGGCCAGGAGGCAGAGCACCAGGACCGCGGCCACGATGGCCAGGTCGGTGGTTCCGTGCCCAAGGCCCAGCCACGGGTTGCGGATGGAGTCGGTGACGTGGGTGAGGGGGAGGAACCTGGCTATGTGGCGCATGGTGGCACTCATGGCCGCCGGGGGTGGGCCACCGCCGCCCAGCAGGAACGACGGGAAGAAGACCAGGAGGCCGATGCCCTGAGCGGCTCTGGCGTTGGGGACGATGGCGCCGAGCAGGAGGCCGAGGCTCGTGAAGGCCACCGAGCCCAGCACCACGGCACCGACGGTGGCCACGGGCGAGTCCACCCGGGGCAGGCCGTAGACGAGCCCGGCCACCACCAGCAGCACGGCGGATGCTGCCAGGGTGAGGATCACCCCCACCGCCATCTGGGCGACGGCAAAGGACCAGCGGGGGAAGCCGGCGGCGGCGAAGCGGCGCAGCACGCCTCGCTCCCGGTAGGCGGCCAGGTGCACCGGCACCGTGACCAGGCCGACGGCGCCTATCACCACGGCCAGGTAGGACGCCACGTACCACTGGGACGGGTCGATGTTGGCGAAGGAGTCCATGTCGTCGACGCCGAAGGAGCCGGCGATCACGAGCACGGTCACGATCGGGAAGGCGAACACAAAGGCGAGCACCAGGGGCTCTCGCAGCACCAGCCGCAGCTCGGCGCGCACCAGCTTCAGGACCATGTTCATCGGGGGCCTCCGGTCGGCTCCAGCGCCCGCTCCGCCGGATGGGCAAGCATGGCGATCACCGCCTCCTCCAGGTCGGGCATCACCACCGCCAGGTCGTCGGGCACGCCACAGCCGACCAGGTGCGCGCAGACGTGGGCGATCATGCCGCGGTCGCCCTGCACCTCGAACGTCTCGCCCACCCGGCGCACCTGGCTGACGCCCGGAAGGGCGCCGAGATCCTCGGGGCGGGCCGAGCTACGACCGGCGTCGAAGCGCACGGTGGCCCAGGGGGCGTGGCGGTCCACCAGCTGGGACGGCGGTCCCGAGTCCAGGACCCGGCCACCGTCCATCACCACCACCCGGTCACACAGCGCCTCGGCCTCCTCCATGTAGTGAGTCACGAGCAGGACGGTCGTGCCCGCGTCACGCAGCGACCGGATGGCGTCCCACACGTCGCGGCGGGCCGCCGGGTCCAGGCCCTGGGTCAGCTCGTCGAGGATGACCAGCTCGGGACGGTTCAGCAGCGCCAGCACCAGGAACAGCCGCTGGCGCTGGCCGCCGCTGAGCGCCGAGAAGGCGCACCGGCGCTGATCGGCCAGGCCGAACGCCACGAGGAGCCCCTCGACGGGCATGGCCCGGGGCCCTCGGAACAGCTCGATCGCCTCGGCCAACCGCATGCGGTCCGGAAGCGCCGAGTCCTGCAGCTGGCTGCCGACCAGCGGGCGCAGCCGGGCGCTGTCGACCTGCGGGTCAAGGCCCAGCACCCGGATGGAGCCGGCGTCCGGGCGGCGGAGGCCGCTGACGCACTCGACCGTGGTCGTCTTGCCGGCCCCGTTCGAGCCGAGCAGGCCGACGATCTCACCTTCCTCCACGTCCAGGTCGACGTGGTCGACCACCAGCCTCTCGCCGTAGCGCTTGCAAAGCTCCCGCACCTCGACCACCGGGGTCACGGCCATCGGCTTCCTCCTCATCCGGCGGGCATCTCCCGTCCGAAGCCCAGGATGAAGGACCGGTCCCCGAAGGGCATCGGGCCACGGTGCAATCCTCGCCTCCACCCAGGGGTGGAGAGAGTCAGGCGACGCCTGCCCTCAGGCGAGGCCGTGCTGGTAGGCGAAGACGATCGCTCCGGCCCGATCCCGCACGCCGAGCTTGGAGAAGATGCTCCCCACGTGGGTCTTCACCGTCGCCTCGCTGACGAACAGGGCAGAGGCGATCTCGCCGTTCGTCGCTCCCCCGGCCATGTGGCGCAGCACGTCAAGCTCGCGGTCGGTCAGCCGCGTCACCTTCTCGGCCTGGCGCCGCCGGGGCAGGCCGGTGGCCCGGGTGACCGCCAGCACCCGGGCGGTGACGGCCGGGTCGAGCCACGCCCCACCGCCGGCGACAGCTCGGGTGGCAGCGATGATGTCCTCCGCCGACGCCTCCTTCAGGACGAAGCCGGCGGCCCCGGCCTCGATCGCCCCCCACAGGACGTCGTCATCATCGAAGGTGGTGAGCACCAGCACCGGAGGCCCGTCGGCGTCGCGGATGCGCCTGGTGGCCTGGATGCCGTCCATGCCCCGCATGCGCACGTCCATCATCACCACGTCGACCGGGGATGTCTCGACGGCGGCGACGCCGGCGGCACCGTCGCCGCACTGGGCCACGATGGAGAAGCCCTCGTCCTCGGAGAGGATGCGCTGTAGGCCGGCCCGGACCAGAGGCTGGTCGTCGACCAGGACGACGTTGATCATTCCGGGATCCCGCCGGGGCCGATCACGCCGAACCGAGGCGGGGCACGTGGGCACGCACCCGCCACCCCCCTGGCACCGGGCCGGCCTGGAAGGTGCCTCCGACCGCCTCGACCCGCTCCCGCATGCCGAGGAGGCCCACCCCGGGTGAGCCGGCGGCCTCGGGGCCAGTGCCGGCGTCGAACACCTCGACGTCGACGGCGTCGTCAGCCACCGCCACCGCCACCCGAGCCGGCGTGCCCGGAGCGTGCCGGGCGGCGTTGTTCAGCGACTCCTGCACCACCCTGTACACCACGAGACCGGTGACGACCTCGACGGCGCCGACGTCGCCCCTGATGTCGAGGTCCACCGGCGATCCGGCCGCCACCATCCTGTCGACCAGCTCGGGCAGGTCGCCGGCAGCCGGCATCGGAGCAACGCCGGGCCCGCCTGCCTCGGCATCACGAAGTCCCCTCACGCTCCCCCGGATCTCGGCCAGGCTGGCCCGGCCCACCGCCTCGGCCTCCAGCAGCGCCCGGGTGGCGCCGTCGGGATCGCTGCGCACGAGCCGGCGGGCGCCGGTGACGCTGAGGAGCACCACCGTCAGCGAATGGCCCACAACGTCGTGCAGCTCGGCGGCGATTCGGCGGCGCTCCGCATCGACGGCCCGCTCGGCCAGCAGCTCCCGCGTGGCGGCCAGCTCGGTGGCAAGGTCGCGGAACCTGCGCATCTGCTCACTGGACAGCCAGCCGAAGCCGAGGCCGACCATCCAGTAGGGCCAGCCCCAGTCCTGCGGGTGGATGGCCTGGATGACCGCCGGCGACAACAGGGCCACGCTGCCGGCGACGAGACGGGTTCGCTGATCCGGGGTCTCGAGCACCAGGAAGCTGACGGCGACGACCAGCAGGAACATGGCCGCCTCGCCGCGCCCGGCCAGGTTGAGGGCGATCGCCGGGCTGAACGTCCACGACGCCAGCACCAGCGGAGACAACCCCGGCCACCGCAGCTTGGCCCCGAAACCGGCCAGGGTCACCACGGTGGCGGCGGCGACACCCAGGCGGTCGGTGCCGTTCCGGGCGGCCAGGATGCCGGCGACGCCGGCCACCGCGCCGACCACGATGGCCCGCGACGACCAGGTGTCGCCCTCCGACACCCATGCCGGCCGTTGCATCCTCCGACGGTACAGAACACCGAAAGCGGCGTCAGCCGCACCCATTTTCGGGGCCGACAACTGTCTCGTACTGCACCAGGTCGATCTCGGCGGCGAGCCCGTCGGTGACGGCTGCCGTCGTCGGCCGGCCGTCGATGATCAGGGTGATCCCCGCCGCACCACAGCCCGGGATCAGGGGGCGAACACCGGCTCTCCGGCCGCCGCCTGCTCGAGGAGGGGTGCCAGGTCCTCGGCGCTGAGGGGCCGACCGTACAGGTAGCCTTGGCCCAGGTCGCAGCCGAGGTCGAGCAGGAGCCGAGCCTGCTCCCTGGTCTCCACCCCCTCGGCCACCACGATCTGTCCCAGGCTGTGGCCCAGGCTGACGACGGCGGCGACCACGGCCGAGCGGGCCCGGTGATCGCCCAGGCCGGCGGTGAAGCTGCGGTCGACCTTCAAGACGTCGGCCTCCAGTCCGGCCACGTAGGCCAGCGACGCGTACCCGGTCCCGAGGTCATCGAGGGCCACCCGGCTGCCCTCGGCCCGCAGGCGGGAGAGAACGGCCCGGACGCCTGCCGGCGAGGCCACGATCTCGGTCTCGGTGATCTCGAGGCACAGCGGCGCGCCGGGGCCGGCCCCCTCCCGGGCCGAGGCCACCAGCTCGGGGAGCCGTGGGTCGGCCAGCTGGCGGGCGGCGACGTTGACGCCCAGGGAGACCTGGGCCAGCCCCGGCCAGCGGTGGCGCCAGGCGCCCATCTGCCCGGCTGCCGTCGCCAGCGCCCAGTGGCCGATTTCCACGACCAGCCCGGTCTCCTCCGCCACATCGATGAAGCCTTCGGGGCCCAGGAGGCCGAGCGTCGGGTGCTCCCAGCGCAGCAGCGCCTCCACGGCGGCGAGGTGGCCGGTGGCCAGATCGATCTCGGGTTGATAGACGAGCCGCAGCTCCTGGCGGCTGACGGCGTGCTGGAGGGCGGCCTCGACGTCGAGGCGCTCCTCGGCCCTGTCCCGCAGCGCCTCGTCGAACATGGCGATGGTGCCGCCACCACGCACCTTGGCCAGCGAGCAGGCGGAGTCAGCCTCCAGGAGGAGGACCGCGGCGGAGGCGGAGCGGCCGGAGCCGCCCAGGGCGACGCCGACGCTGGCGGCGGTGCGAACCTCCCGGCCGGCGACCATCACGGGCGGGCTGAGCGCGTTCAGCAGGTGGGTGGCCATCCAGTGGGCTTCCTCAGCCCGCCTGATGTCCTCGCACAGGACGGCAAAGGCGGCCGTGCCGAACCGGCCGACGGTCCTGCCCCGCCCGGCCGCCTGCTGCAGACGCCTGGCCACCTCGCAGACAACCGCGTCGCCCCCCTCGTGGCCGATGCTCTCGTTCACCACCTTGAACCGGTCGAGGTTGAGGAACAGCACGGCCAGCGTGGTGCGCTGGCCGTCGGCGGCGGCGCAGGCCGCCGACAGCAGCTCGGTGAACCGCCAGCGGTTGGGCAGGCCGGTCAGCCGGTCGTGGATGGCCTGGTGGGCCAGCAGCTGCTCGGCCTCGACCCGGTCGGTGACGTCGACCACCTGAGAGATCAGCTGCTGTGGCGCTCCTGCGCTGTCGCGCACGATGGTGACCGACAGGTCGGCCCACACCGTGGTGCCGTCAGGCCGGCAGCACCGCTCCTCCAGCCGGAACGCCGTCGAACCGTCGGCTATGGCCCGCTCGAGCAGGCGCTGGCTGCGGTTGACGTCGTCGGGATGGCTGATCGACTGGAAGGTCCGACCCACAAGCTCCTGAGGCTGCCATCCGAGGCAGGCGGCGAAGGAGCGGTTCACCTCCACGAACGTGCCGTCGGGCGTGCTCACGGCCATCCCGATGGGTGCGCTCTCGAGGGTGAGCCATTCGCTGGAGGTGATCAAGGCTCAGCCGATGCGCCCCTGGGCCGCCAGGGCCTCGGCGATCTGGACGGCGTTGAGAGCGGCCCCCTTGCGAAGGTTGTCGCCGCTGACGAAGGCGGCCAGCCATCGGGGCCGGTCGCCGGCCCGCCGGACGCGGCCGACGTAGGACGGGTCCCGGCCGGCGGCCAGCAGCGGGGTCGGAACCTCGGCCAGCTCGACCCCGGGCGCGGCGGCCAACAGCTCGGCGGCCCGGGCCGGCGCCAGGTCCTCGGCCGTCTCGATCACCAGGCTGACCGAGTGCCCGGTGAAGACGGGGACCCGCACGCAGGTGCACGTGACGTCGAGTTCCGGGAGGGCGAGGATCTTGCGGCTCTCATCGCGGAACTTCTTCTCCTCGTCGGTCTCGTCGTCGACGAACGAGCCGGCCTGCGGCACCACGTTGAAGGCGATCGGCTGGGGGAACACCCGGGGCCGTCCGAGGTCAACGCTGTCCCCGCACCACGCCAGCTCCCGCGCCTTCTCGCCGGCCGCGGCCACCTGGGCCGCCAGCTCGGACACACCGTCGATGCCGGCGCCCGAGACGGCCTGGTAGGTGGAGGCGACGATGCGCAGCAGCCCGGCCTCGGCGTGCAACGGCGCCAGCACCGGCATGCACACCATCGTCGTGCAGTTCGGGTTGGCGACGATCCCCTTGTCGGTCACGGCCAGCGTCTCGGGGTTCACCTCGGCCACCACAAGCGGCACGTCCGGATCCATCCTCCAGGCCGAGGAGTTGTCGATGACCAGCGGCCCCTGGGCGGCGATGACCGGGGCCAGCTGGCGCGAGAGCGTGGCCCCGGCTGACATCAGCACCACGTCGAGCCCGGCATAGGACGCAGCCGTGGCCTCCTCGACCAGCACCTCGACGCCACGGAACGGCACGGCTCGACCAACGGAGCGGGCGGAGGCGAAGGCCCGCAGCTCTCCCGTCGGGAAACCGCGCTCCTCAAGGGTCCTGAGGAGCTGGCCGCCGACCAGGCCGGTGGCGCCGACGACACCGATGCGCATGACCTTAAAGCGTAACGGTCAGCCGGTGGCGCGCCGCCCCGCCGGCTCAGCCTGGAGGAGGTCAAGGGCGTCGGCGAACATCCGACGGTTGACCTCGGCCCGCCAGCTGGCGCCCCGGATGATCCGGGGACCCCATGACGGATGGGCGTCCACGAGGGGGCCCACGACGCCGTCAAGCCAATCCTTGCCGTGGCGCGGGTCGGTTTCCGCGTGCTCCTCGTAGAAGGGCAGGGCGTCGGCGGGCGCCCCCAGCCGGTGGAGCGCCTGCACCACCCTGCGGCAACGGGGCCCGGCCTGAAGCTCAAGCAGCCCGAGGGCGCCGACCATCTCGGGCTGCAGCCAGCGGTTGGTGGCGAGCAGGCCGTTCACGGCGGTGCGGTCGAGCGAGCTCTGCGGCAGCTGACAACGAGGGATGATCGGCAGGTCGAGGGCTGTGACCATCCGGTCGTGCAGCTCGGTGTGCACGGCCTCGGGTCGACCGCAACCCATCTCGTCCCAGTAGTTGGCACCCATGACGACCTTCGCTGAACCCGCCAGGCCGACCTGGCAGGTGGCCACGAGGTCGTCGAAGCCGGCGTCCGGGCCGCCCTCCATCACCAGGAAGCGCCGGAGCTGCTCGGCGTCCGCGGTGGTGGCGAGCCACTCATAGGCCCGCTCGTCGTCCCGCCGGGCGATGCTCCTCATCGCCGCCGCGGGATCGGCCAGGCTGGGGCTGCGGTGGCTGGTCCACTCATCCAGTAGAGCCACCAGCTGGGCCTCCAGAGCCCACTTGAGGCTCGCCACCGCAGGGTGGTTCTGGAAGCGCTCCCGGCCGTCGAGGCTCTGCACGGGGGCGGTCCACAGGTCATAGACGCCGAGGAGGGAGTCGACGGCGTCGAAGCGGTCCCGGGGCGGCGTGTCAGCCAGCCGGCCGAGCGCCTCGGCGTCGCCCGCGGCCAAGGCGTGGTCAAGGCGCTCGGCCAGGCCCGGGAGCCTGATGCTGCAGTTGGAAGGCACAGTTCTCCTGGTCATGGCTGTCGGGAACCCTTACCTCCGGCGGGCGCTTGTGAAACGGTGCCGAAACGACCATGAAACCAGAGACCCTCCAGATCCTTTCAACCGGGCGCCCGCTACGATGCCCCGGTGGCAGAGAGCCTGCGATCCTGTCGCTTCGGGCCGATCGACGTCGACTACGACGAGCGGGTGCTGGAGCCACGTCTTTGGACGCTGGCCCAGAGCCGGTGGGCGGCCGAGCTGGCCACCGGCGCCGACTCTGGCCCCATCCTCGAGCTGTGCGCCGGCGCCGGTCACATCGGGCTGGCCGCGGCCGTGCTGGCCGACCGTGACCTGGTGCAGGTCGAGGCCGATCCGACCGCCGCCGGCTATGCCCTGGCTAACGCGGCGCGGGCAGGCTGGGGCGCCCGGGTGCAGGTGCGGGTCGAGCGCCTGGAGCACGCCTTTCGCCCCGACGAGCGCTTCCCCCTGGTGATCGCCGACCCCCCGTACCTCCGCTCGGGCGACCTGCACCGCTACCCGGGTGACCCTCGCCTGGCCATCGACGGAGGCGGGGACGGGCTCCAGGCCGTGCGCGCGTGCCTGGAGGTCGCGGCCCGTCATCTGGTTCGCGGCGGGACCCTCCTCCTCCAGGTCGCCGGCCCCGGTCAGGCCGACGAAGCAGTTGCGGCGTGCGCCGACGGGCCCGCCGCCCGGCTGCGCGGCGAGGAGACGAGGGTGATCGACAAGGAGCGGGCGATCGTGCGGCTGAGCCTCGCCGGCTGAGCGATCATGCCGCTGAGCCGGCGCCGGCCGGTAGCGTCGTATCCCGGTGGCCGATGTCGTGTGGCACGAGCACGCCTCACGGGACCGGAGGTGGGCGGCCATCGGCTCCCCCGGCGGCGCCACCATCTGGCTGACCGGCCTGTCCGCTTCGGGCAAGTCGACGGTGGCGGTCGAGGTCGAGCGCCGTCTGCTCGGCTCCGGCCGGCCCTGCTACCTGCTCGACGGGGACAACCTCCGCCACGGCCTTAACGCCGGCCTCGGTTTCGACCGGGCCAGCCGGGAGGAGAACGTACGACGGGTGGGCGAGGTGGCCCGGCTGTTCGCCGATGCCGGGCTGGTGGCACTCGTCCCGGTCATCGCCCCGTACGCCGCCGGCCGGGCCGCGGTGCGCGCCGCCCACGATGCGGCGGGCCTTCGCCTCATCGAGGTGCACGTGGCGACACCGCTCGCTGTCTGTGAGGCACGGGACCCGAAGGGGCTGTACGCCCGCGCCCGGGCCGGCCTGGTGTCGGCGATGACGGGGGTCGACGATCCCTACGAACCGCCGACCGCACCCGATCTGCGCCTGGAGGGCGACGAGGCGCTGGCGGACGCCGCCGCCGCCGTGCTCGGCCTGCTGTGACCAGCCCTGCTGTGACCGGCCTTGTGTGACCGGCCTTGTGTGACCGGGCACCCGCTGCTCGCCGCCGCCTACGACCTGGTGACGGCGCCGCTCGAGCGCAGCGTGCTCGCCCCGGCCCGGGCCCAGCTGCTGGCCGGCGCCCGCGGACGGGTGTTGGAGGTGGGCGCCGGGACCGGAGCCAACCTGGCCTGGTACCCCGCCACCGTCGACGCCCTTGAGCTGTGCGAGCCCGACCCCCACATGCGGCGGCGCCT
>JBBSHM010000004.1:0-66283 GCA_038253125.1 Acidimicrobiales bacterium | reverse complement strand
CTCCGCCGCTTGTGCGGGCCCCCGTCAATTCCTTTGAGTTTTAGCCTTGCGGCCGTACTCCCCAGGCGGGGCACTTAATGCGTTAGCTACGGCACGGAGTCCGTTGAAGAGACCCCACACCTAGTGCCCAACGTTTACGGCGTGGACTACCAGGGTATCTAATCCTGTTTGCTACCCACGCTTTCGCTCCTCAGTGTCAGTACCGGCCCAGAGCGCCGCCTTCGCCGCTGGTGTTCCTCCTGATATCTGCGCATTTCACCGCTACACCAGGAATTCCACGCTCCCCTACCGGACTCTAGCCACAGCAGTATCGAGTGGCGTCCCCAGGTTGAGCCTGGGGGTTTAACACCCGACTTACCGAACCGCCTACGAGCTCTTTACGCCCAATAAATCCGGACAACGCTTGCTCCCTACGTATTACCGCGGCTGCTGGCACGTAGTTGGCCGGAGCTTCTTCTGCAGGTACCGTCATCATCGTTCCTGCTGAAAGCGGTTTACAACCCGAGGGCCGTCATCCCGCACGCGGCGTTGCTGCGTCAGGCTTTCGCCCATTGCGCAAGATTCCCCACTGCTGCCTCCCGTAGGAGTCTGGGCCGTGTCTCAGTCCCAGTGTGGCTGATCATCCTCTCAGACCAGCTACCCGTCGATGCCTTGGTGGGCCGTTACCTCACCAACAAGCTGATAGGCCGCGAGGCGCTCCCAGAGCGGAATCCATTTCCTCATCGAGCCATGCGATCCGATGGGGACATCCGGTATTAGACCAAGTTTCCTCGGCTTATCCCGGTCTCTGGGGCACGTTCCTCACGTGTTACTCACCCGTTCGCCACTAGGTCCGAAGACCTCGTTCGACTTGCATGTGTTAAGCACGCCGCCAGCGTTCGTCCTGAGCCAGGATCAAACTCTCCATCGAGTAATGATGTAGAGCCGGCATCGACGGACTCGCATCCGTGTCTGCCAACTGACACAAAACGGACTGGTAAAATGTTGTCCGAATGGTGTTACTACGAGGTTTGGGTCGAGTCGACGATTGCCGTCGCTCGCCCGCACTTGCTTTTGGCTTCCTCTGTTCCGTTGTCAAGGAGCGCTACCTGGCCTTTGAAGGCCACGCGTCGAGGTCCGACGGAGGTGGCCTTCGCTGCCTGCTCCGGTGGCGTTGCCGCCACCTGCCTGGAGGACCGAGGTCCTCCGGGGCGAAGAGAGAACTTACCCTCTTCGCCGCTTCGGTGTCAACCTGGGAGATGAGCTCCGGGGCCGGCCCCCGTGGGGGCTGTGCGACGCTACACCGTCGGGGCGGCCCGAGGCGGCATCGTTGGCCTGGCGGCCCCGGGAGATCTCGGGGGCGCCGCTGATCCACCAGCGCCACGGGAGGTCGGCGGCAGCCGAGATCCCCACCCTGACGCCCTGCTCGACGGCCGGGCACCTCCAGCCGTCGTCCTCGAGCCCGATGTCCTGGTCGGCTGTGACCAGGTCAGCGCCGTCGTGGGCTCCGCTGACCCCGAGGGCCTGGCACAGACGGCCCGGGCCTCGGCACAGGTCGCGGTCGACCACCGGCGGCGCGTCGGGGCGCCGGCCCCCCTGGCGGGCGGCTCGCATCTCGTCCAGACCGGCGACGGGCCGCAGCGCCCTCACGAGGACGGCCACCCCCTCCCCCGCCTCACCGCAGACGACGTTGGCGCACCAGTGCAGGCCGTAGGAGCGGTAGACGTAGAGCAGACCGGCGACCCCGTACATGGTGGCGTTGCGAGGGGTGCGCCCCCGGTAGGTGTGGGCCGCCGGGTCCTGGGTCCCACAGTACGCCTCGACCTCGACGATCCGGCCGGCCCGTCCGGCGTGGCGCAGCACCAGGCCCAGCAGGTCGGGCGCGACCAGCCGGGGGTCGCGGGCCACCAGGGCCCGGCTGAGCCCGGCCTCAGCCGCCGGAGGCCGCCTCGGCCCGGGCCCGGTCGGTTTCGAGGCGCTGGCGGGCCCGGCCCAGCTGCACGGCCACCGCCGCCGGCCCGGCCCCACCCGGGCTGGTGCGGTTGGTGACCGGCGTGCCCGGGGAGAGCAGGGCGGCGGCCTCGGGGCCGAGGTCGGGATGGGCGGCGACCAGCTCGGACAGCGGCCGACCCTGGCTGAGCGACGCCCGCACCAGGCCGCCCACGGTGGCGTGGGCGACTCGGAACGGGGTGCCGGCCCTGACCAGGTGCTCGGCCAGGTCGACCGCCGCCCCGGCCGGGTCGTCGGCGGCGGCCCGCATCCGTTCCAGGTCGAAGCTGGCCGTGGCCACCAGCCCGGCCAGCGCACCGAGCCCGAGCCGGACCTGGTCGACGGCGTCGAACAGCGGCTCGCCGCCCTCCTGAAGGTCACGGTTGTAGGCCAGCGGGAGCCCCTTCAGGGTGGCCAGGAACCCGGTGAGGCTGCCGATGAGCCGCCCAGCCTTGCCCCGGGCCAGCTCGGCGATGTCGGGGTTCTTCTTTTGGGGCAGCATCGAGCTGCCGGTGGCGTAGGCGTCGTCGAGGCGGAGGAAGCCGAACTCGGTGCTGGACCAAAGCACGATCTCCTCGCCCAGCCGGGACAGGTGGACGCCGAGGAGGGCGAGGCCGAACAGCGCCTCGGCCACGAAATCACGGTCCGAGATGGCGTCGAGGCTGTTCTCGAAGCGGGCGGCGAAGCCGAGATCGGCGGCGGTGGCGTCGGGATCGAGGGGCAGCGACGTGCCGGCCAGCGCCCCCGCCCCGAGGGGCGACACGTCGAGCCGGCGGCGGCAGTCGAGGAGGCGGTCGACGTCACGCGAGAGCGACCAGAAGTGGGCCAAGAGGTGGTGGGCGAGCAGGATCGGCTGGGCCCGCTGCAGGTGGGTGTAACCGGGGAGGTAGGCGTCGCCCGCCTCATCTGCCCTGGCCACCATCACCTCGGCCAGGGCCAGCGTCGCTCGCACGACGTCGGTGAGCGCCCCCTTGCACCACAGGCGCAGGTCCGTCGCCACCTGGTCGTTGCGGCTCCGGCCGGTGTGCAGCTTGGCGCCGGCGTCACCCACAAGCTCGGTGACACGCCGCTCGACGGCGGTGTGCACGTCCTCGTCGCTGGCGAGGTAGGCGAAGGACCCGGTGGTCATCTCGAGGCCGACCTTGTCGAGGGCGCCCAGCACCTCGGCCTCCTCCGCATCGGACAGGAGACCGACTCGGGCCAGGCCCCGAACGTGAGCTCGCGAGCCGGCGATGTCGACCTCGGCCAGGCGGCGGTCGAAGGGCAGGCTGACGGTGTAGGCCAGCAGCGCCTCGGCGGAGCCCCCGTCGAAGCGACCGTGCCAGAGCGTGCCCATCGGGCTGCGAACCTAGTTCTGACCGGTTGGGGCGCCTGCCCTGGTGACGTCCTCCGCCACCCGCCGCACCTGGGTCAGGTAACCGTCGGTGAAGCGGCGGGCGGCATCTGGCCCGAACAGGCGGTACGGGTAGCGCACGACCAGGTCCAGCCTCCCGGGCACCGTCACCACCCCGATGCAGAGCGTCATAGGCGAGCGGGCCGGGATCGAGAACCACAGGTGCCGGACATCCCCGGCGTCCGGCCCGAACGACGGCGCCTCCAGGCTCCCGAGGCCGGCCAGGAGGGCGATGTCCACCAGCTGGTTGCTGGTCACCGGCTGGAGCACCACGAGGGACTGCTTCGCCCACAGGTCCAGCATTCCGGACCGTTCAAGCGCCTCGATCAGCGCCACGCCGCTGCGGGTCCTGCTGTTCCGACTGGACTGGGCCGTCATGGCCTCGCGAACGGCGCCGGGACCATGTCGGTGACGGCGGCTGGTCGACACCCGGGCTGTGACCGACAGGTTGGCCACAGGGACCTGCCCTCCCGGTGGTCCGAGGTTGGGCGGGCCGAGGTTGATCGAGGCCAGCACCCCGATCCGATGGCTGGCGGTGCCGTGGTCGCGGTTCCACTCGTCGATGGCGAGGTGCAGCGCTCCCATCAGGAGCTTGCGGTCGGTTGCCTCGTGATCGACGGACATGCTGGCCAGATGGAAGCCACAGCCAGGGTCGTCGGCGGCACTGTCCGGTGCCAGCCGGGCCGGCCTGGAGACCAGGTTGCGCAGTCGCTCGACCATCCTGCGGTAGCGGCCCATCAGGGCCGAGCCGCCGGCGGGCGCCGGTCGAACGGGCAGGTCGTGGCTGGCCAGGAAGTCGACGACCGGCCCGGGCGCGGCGTCGTCGCAGTAGGCACGGCCGATCGCCTGCATGACCTGGAGGCCACGGGGCCCGTCGCAGGCCGCGTGGTTGATGTTGAGCATCAGCACGTCTCCCTCCGGGTGGCGGGCCAGCCGGGCGCGCAGGGGCGGGTGGTCGCCCACCCCGACAGGCCGGTCCTGGAGCTGGCGGCGGGCCGAGTCGAGCGTGGCGTCGTCGGGGCAGTCGACGACATCGAGGAGATCGTGGCTGGCGGGATGGCCGAACACGCTCTCCAGCGCCGATCGCAGGCGCGACTCCTCGAGGCTGCCGCTGAGCTGGGCCTCCAGCTGCAGGCTCCAGGCCGACCACTCGGGCTCGAGCAGGCCGTCCCGCTCTGCGCCCGGCTTCGAGGCGGGTGTCGCCGAGGCTGTGGGGTCCTGGACCCATTCGCACTCCAACTCTGACAGGTGGTGGCCCTGACGGCCGCGGAGCAGCCGCCAGGCGTCCTCGGCCATCCCGGCCAGGTTGTGGGCGGCCGCCTGGCGGAAGGAGTAGCGGGCACGGCGGGTCGACCGGAGGTCGAGTGGCGACACCCGGTCGACGTGGGCGGCCAGGTGGTTGCCGTCGACCACGAGGTGGAGGCTGTCGGTCGGCGAGGTCTCCCGGAACGAGAGCTGCCCGGGATGAAAGATGGCGCCTATGCCGCTGTCGCGGCGGAAGCGGCCGCTCCGCTCCAGGTGGCGCAGTAGGGCCACCGGGTCGGTGACCGGCGGAGGGCCGCCAGCGGGCTCGTCCCGGTCGCCCGGTGCGCCTTCGCCCTCGAGGCGCGCCTGGAGGCTGACCGCGGCCTGGGGTCCTTCCACCGGCGTCTCTGTCATCGGGGCTCGGCCATCGTCGCACTCACCCCTGACGGGCCGCCCAGGTCTGCACACCGAGGCCCCACAGGCGGACGAAGCCCTCGGCGTCGTCGTGGCGGAACGAGTCGGCGGCGTCATAGGTGGCCAGCCCGTAGTCGTAGAGGCTCTTCGGGCTGCGGCGGCCGATGGGCCGGCAGACGCCCGGCTGGAGCCGTAGCCTGACCTCACCCGACACGTGCCGCTGGCTCTCCTCGACAAAGGCATCGAGGGCCTGGCGCAGCGGGCTGAACCACAGCCCGTCGTAGATGAGCTCGGCGTAGCGGTGCTCGAGGCGCAGCTTCTCGTGCGCCACGTCGCGCTCGAGGGTGATCGACTCGAGGTCCTGGTGGGCCATGATCAGGGCGAGGGCGCCCGGAGCCTCGTAGGTCTCCCGGCTCTTTATGCCGACCCGCCGGTTCTCCACCATGTCGATGCGGCCCCACCCGTAGCCGCCGACGACGTCGGTGAGCCGCTCGATGACGCCGGCCGGGCTCATCTGCGACCCGTCTACGGCGATGGGCGTGCCGGCCGCGAACTCGATCGTGATCTCACGCTCGTCGGCGGCCCGCAGCCTGGTCATCTCCCACACGCCCTCCGGAGGCTCGGCCCAGGGGTCCTCCATCTCGCCGCACTCGATGGCCCGGCCCCACAGGTTGTCGTCGATCGAGTACAGCTTCGCCTTCGACTGGGTGATCGGGATGTCGAAGCGGGCGGCGTAGGCGATGGCCTGCTCCCTGGTCAGGCCCCACATCCGGACCGGGGCCACGACCTCGAGATCGGGGGCGAGCGCCCGGGTGGAGACCTCGAAGCGCACCTGGTCGTTGCCCTTGCCGGTGCAGCCGTGGGCCACGGCGCCAGCATCGTGGCGGCGGGCGGCCTCGACCAGCTTCTTCACGATCACCGGGCGGGACAGCGACGAGACCAGCGGGTAGCGTCCCTCGTAGAGGGCATTGGCCTTGAGGGCGGGGACGCAGTACTCGGCCGCGTACTCCTCGCGGCAGTCCACGACCTCGGCCTCGACGGCCCCGGCGGTCAGGGCCCGCTGGCAGATCATGTTCCAGTAGCCGTCGGCGTCGGTTCCGCCCTGGCCGACGTCACAGGCGACGGCGATCACCTCCACCCCCAGCTCCTCGCCCATCCACTTGACGGCGACGCTCGTGTCGAGCCCGCCCGAGTAAGCGAGAACCACCCGCTTGGTCATGCTTTGACGTCCATTCTCTTAGAGGCCCGCGAGGGCCGAGATCTTCTTGGCCACCCTGGCTGCGCCCGTCCGCTCATCGGCCACCAGGAGGAGGGTGTCGTCGCCAGCGACGGTGCCGAGGATGCCGTCGACGCCGCTGCGGTCTAGGGCCGACCCGACCACGTGGGCGCACCCGGGCGGCGTCTGCACCACGACGAGGTTGCCGCTGTGGGCCACCTGCACGACCCAGTCGGCCAGGACGCGCCGAAGGTGGTCCTCGGGCGCCAGGCGGTCCCGGGGCAGCTCGGGCACGGCATAGACCATCTCGCCGCCGGGCACCCGAACCTTCACCGCCCCCAGCTCGTCGAGGTCGCGGCTGACCGTGGCCTGGGTGGCGACCACGCCGTCGGCGGCCATCAGCGCGACCAGCTGGGTCTGGCTGCCGACGTGGTGCTCGACCAGGAGTTTGGCCACCCGGTGCTGGCGCTGGGTCTTGGCCAGGCGGTTGGTGGGCATCAGGCCGACGCCGTTCCCCGCTCAACAGCGCCGCTCGGGCCGTGGGCGGACACAAGGAACAGGAGCAGGCCGCGGGCGGCATGCATGCGGTTCGCCGCCTGCTGCCACACCCGGCTGCGGGGGCCCTCCAAGGCGTCGGCCGCCACCTCCTCGCCCCGGTGGGCGGGCAGGCAGTGCAAAAGGATGCCCCCGGGGGCCGCCGGTTCGAGCAGGGCGCTGGTCACGGTCCAGCCGGCAAAGGCGCGTCGGCGGGCCTCAGCCTGGTCCTCCTGGCCCATCGAGGTCCACACGTCGGTGACCACCGCATCGGCGCCGTGCACCGCCGGCTCCGGACGATCGAAGACCTCGACCTCGCCCGGTCCGGCCGCTCTGATCCGCTCGAGGGAGCCGTCGTCGACCATGTAGTCGGCCGGGCTGGCGAGGCGGATCCGGCCGCCCAAGCGGACGACGGCCAGGGCGAGGGAGCGGGCCACGTTGTTGATGTCACCGATCCAGGCGATCGTCCGGCCATCGACACCGCCCAGCTGCTGGCGCAGGGTAAGGACGTCGGCCAGCGCCTGGCACGGGTGGGCGTCGTCGCTCAGGAGGTTGACCACGGGCACATCCATCGTGGCGGCGTCAAGGGCGGCGGCCATGCGCTCGAGGGTGCCGTGGGCGAAGGTCCGGGCGCAGAGGACGCGGTGGTAGGAGCCCAGCGTTCGGGCCACGTCCTCGGCTGTCTCCCGCACGTCGAGGCCCACCTCGCTGGCCTGCAGGCTGACCGGGTGGCCTCCCAGCTGCACCACCGCCATCTCGGTGGCGTTGCGGCTGCGGTTCGACGGCTTCTCGAACAGCAGTGCCACGCCCATGCCAGCGAGGACGGGCGGCGGCGCCGGGCTCTCGGCCCAGTCGAGGACGGCCAGGATCTCCTTGGCGCTAAGGTCGTCGACCTCGAGCACGTGGCGAGCCCCCGTCATCCCGCCCCTCCAACCTGGTTCTGCCGGGAGTAGGGCGGCGCCAGGCGACAGCTACTCCCGACAGAAGCGGTGGGTGTCATGCCAGCACGTCGGTGATGAGGGCCGCGGCCTCGTCGATCTCGTCGTCGGAGACGGTGAGGGGCGGCGCCAGCCTGATGGCGGTCGGGGTGACGGCGTTGGTGACAAGGCCGCGCCGCAGCAGCTCGCCCTGCACCACCTTGGCGTCACGGCCGGGCTCCAGCTCGGCGGCCAGCAGCAGTCCCCGGCCCCGCACCGCAGTGACAGCCGGGATGGCCTCCAGCAGCGAGCGCAGGCGGCGGCCGGCGGCCTCGGCCCGCTCCGGCAGGCCGTCACGCTCCATGACCTCCAGCACGGCGGCGGCGGCGGCGGCGGCGAACGGCTGTCCGCCGTAGGTGGTGCCGTGATCGCCGGGGCGGAAAGCGGCAGCCACCTCGGCCCGGGCCCAGCACGCCCCGATGGGGACACCGTTGCCTAGCGCCTTGGCCAGGGTGACCACGTCCGGGCTCACACCCGCCGGAAGGTCGTGCTGGAAGCCGAACCACCGACCCGTGCGGCCGAGCCCGCTCTGCACCTCGTCGAGCATCAGCAGCAGGCCCAGGTCACAGCACAGCTCCTGCAGGCCGAGGAGGTAGCCGGGCGGGGCAGGGACGACCCCGCCCTCACCCTGGACCGACTCGACGAGCACGGCGGCGACCGTGTCGTCCACTGCGGCGGCGACGGCGTCGACCTCGCCCCAGGCGACGTGGCGGAAGCCGGGTGGCAGGGGCTGGAACGCCTCGTGCTTGGATGGCTGGCCGGTTGCAGCCAGCGACGCCATCGTGCGGCCGTGGAAGCTGCCGTAGGTGGAGATCACCTGCCAGCGGCCGTGCTCGCCCCCGCCGAACCGCCGGGCCAGCTTGATGGCGCACTCGTTGGCCTCGGCCCCCGAGTTGGTGAAGAAGACCTGACCACCGCCTCCGAGGAGGCGGTCGAGGGTGGATGCCACGCCCGCGGCCGGGCGGGTGGCAAAAAGGTTGGAGACGTGCAGGAGTGTGCTGGCCTGCTCGGACACCGCAGCGGCCACCTCGGGGTGAGAGTGGCCCAGGCTGGTGACGGCCAGCCCGCACAGGAAGTCGAGGTAGCGGCGGCCGGCGTCGTCCCACAGCTCGGTGCCACGACCCCGCACGAACAGGACCTGGGGCGGGGCGTAGGTGGGCATGAACGGACAGCGCTCCAGTCCTTGGTCCACGGCAAAGGCGTGCGCGCTCACGGGGTGACCATCGTGCCGATGCCTGCTTCGGTGAACAGCTCGAGGAGCAGCACGTGAGGCACCCGGCCGTCGAGGACGTGGGCCGCCGCCACCCCGTTGCGCACGGCGTGCAGACACGACTCGGCCTTGGGCGCCATGCCGCCGGCCAGGGCACCCGACCTCAGCAGCAGGTCGAGGCCCTCGGCCCGAAGGTGGCTCTGCCGGGTGGCCGGGTCAGCGGCCACGGCGCGGATCCCCTCGACGTTGGTGAGGTGGATCAGCTTCTCGGCCGACAGGGCGGCGGCGATGGCGGCAGCGGCGGTGTCGGCGTTGACGTTGTAGGCGTGGCCGTCGTCGTCGGTGCCGATGGTGGCGATGACGGGGACCAGCTGCTCGGCCAGCAGCTTGTCGATGAGCGTGGTGTCGACGCTGCGCACGTCGCCGACGTAGCCGAGCGCCGGGTCGCGAGCGGTGACCCTGAGGAAGGCGCCGTCTTCGCCGCTGATGCCGACGGCCACCGGCGCCTTGGTGTTGACGGCGCTGACGATGTCCTTGTTGACCTTTCCGACCAGGACCATCCGGGCGACGTCGAGGGTCTCCCGGTCGGTGACCCGCAGCCCTTCCCGGAACTGCGGCACGATCCCGAGCCGCTCGAGCATGGCGCTGATCTGGGGGCCGCCCCCGTGCACGACCACCGGTCGCAGGCCAACCGAGTGCATCAGGACGATGTCGCTGGCGAACACCTCAAGCGGATCGCCGTCGGCGTCGTTCAGGGCGTTGCCCCCGTACTTGACGACGATGACGCTGCCGGCGAAGCGGCGCAGGTACGGCAACGCCTCAACCAGGACCCGGGCGGCGTTCTCCGCCGTCGCATCGCTGGCCAGGTCGGCCGCGGTGCCGAGGCCCTCGCTCATGAGGTGCCCATGTTCTCGTCGACGTAGGCGTGGGTCAGGTCATTGGTGAGCACCCACGAGGAGCCGTCGCCGACACCGAGGTCGCAGGTCAGGTGGAGGGAGCGCCCCCTCATGTGGTCGGCGACGGCCTGACGGTCGTGGTCGATCTCCACCGCACCGCGGCTCACGACGTCATCGCCGTAGGCGATGCTGACCCGGTCGAGGTCGAGGCGGACGCCGGCCGAGCCGAGCTCTGACAGGACACGGCCCCAGTAGGGGTCCTGGCCGTACCACGAGCACTTGACCAGCTGGCTCTGCGCCACCTTGCGGGCGGCGGCGGCCGCCTCGGCGTCGCTGGTCGCCCCGCTGACCCGGACCCTGACCACCTTCGTCGCCCCCTCGGCGTCGTTGCACATCTGGAAGGCGAGGCTGGTCGTGACCTCGCTGAGCAGCTCGGTCACGAGCTTGGCATCGGCCGTGGGCGCACCGCCGGCCAGCACGATGACCGTGTCGTTCGTGCTCGTGCAGCCGTCGACGGTGAGGCGGTTGAAGCTGTTGTCGACCGCCGTCTGGAGCGCATGCTGCAGCACGTCCGGCTCGACGGCGGCGTCGACGGTGAGCACCGCCAGCATCGTCGCCATGTTCGGGGCCAGCATGGCTGCGCCCTTGGCCATTCCCCCGACGGTTACCCGGCTGGCGGTAGCCGCCGCCTCCTTGCGCACCGTGTCGGTGGTCATGATCGCCTGGGCCGCCGCAGGACCGCCGTCGGCGCGCAGGGCGCTGACCGCCAGGGGAACCCCGACCCGGAAGGGGGCGGCGTCGATCGGGATGCCGATGAGACCGGTGCTGCAGACCAGCACCTCCTCAGGGAGGCAGCCGATGCCGGCGGCCACCAGGTCGCAGGTCTCCCGGGCCACGTCAAGGCCGGGCTGGCCGGTGGCGGCGTTCGCGTTGCCGCTGTTCAGCACCACGGCTGCGGCCCGGCCGCCCGTTGCCGCCAGGTGGGCTCGGCTCAGCTGGACAGGGGCGGCGCAGGCCAGGTTCTGGGTGAAGACGGCGGCAGCGACGACGGGGGCGCCGTCCGCGGTCGCCACCACGGCGAGGTCGAGGCCGCCGGACGCCTTGATGCCGGCGGCGACGCCAGCGGCCACGAACCCTGAAGGCGAGGTGACGCTCACGGGGTGAGCCCGGCGAGGGGGAGGCCGATGGACTCCTCCAGCCCGAGGGCGAGGTTGGCGCACTGGAGGGCCTGGCCGCTGGCCCCCTTCACCAGGTTGTCGAGGGCGGCGATCGCCACCAGCCAACCGGTGCGGGGGTCGACCTGGACGGTGAGCTGGCAGACGTTGGACCCGAGCGTCGCCTTTGTCGAGGGGGACCTCTCGGAGACCACGACGAACGGCTCATCGACGTAGGCGTCCCTCAACAGGTTGAGGGCGGTATCGGTGGTGAGGGCGGCGTCTGCCGGCCGGGCATAGACCGTGGCCAGGATGCCGCGGCTGATGGGGGCCAGGTGCGGTGTGAACACGACCTGGGCACCGGTGGCCTGCTCGATCTCGGGGGTATGGCGGTGGGTCAGCAGGGCGTAGGCAGTGAGGTCCTCGTCGACGGTGCAGAAGTGCAGGCCCGGCCTGGGGGCCCGGCCGGCGCCGCTGGCCCCGCTGTAGGCGTCGACGACGACGCCGGCGGGCAGGACGGCTCCGGACCGGACGAAGGGGGCCAGGGCCAGGCTGGCGGCGGTGACGTAGCAGCCGGGGGCGGCCACCAGGGCCGCCCCCCGCAGCGGCTCGCGGAACAGCTCAGGCAGCCCGTAGGCGGCCTCGGCCAGCAGCTCGGGCCGCGGGTGCTCGTGGCCGTACCAGGTCGGGTAGGCGGCGGGATCACGCAGCCGGAAGTCGGCCCCGAGGTCGACGATGTGACCGACGCGGCCCTGCAGCTCGCCCACCAGGGGGCCGCTGGCGCCGTGGGGCAGGCAGAACAAGACCAGGTCGAGCCCGTCGACCGAAGCGGTGTCGATGGGCCCGAAGCGGAGGTCCGGGTAGGCGGCGGCCAGGCCAGGAGCCACGTCGGCCACGAGGTTGCCGGCGTTGGAGTCAGCCCCGGCGTGCACGACGTCGAGGGCCGGGTGGGCGGCGATCAGGCGCAGCAGCTCCATCCCGGTGTAGCCCGAGGCGCCCAGGATCCCGATGCGGATGGCCATGGCCCCACCTTAGCCCCTGATTCATCTGAATGCATGCTAATTCACAGCTGAGCGCACAGCTCGTCCCCCTCAGATCCCCAGGCTGAGCCCCTTGCGCTGCACAGCCGATGGGGCGCAGCCTTGACCCATGACCTTCGAGGTGGTGCTGAGCGACGACACGGTGGAGGAGGTGGAGCATGCCGACTCGTTCCAGCAGGAGGGGCCGATGACCACCTTCTTCGGCACCGACGGACGGCGCGGCACCCTCGACTGCTGGAGCGTAAAGGTGGCGTCGTTCCGCACCGAGCGCATCGTCAAGATCCGCCGGCGCTTTCCCCCGGCCTCGCCAGGCGCTAGACCTCTCGCCTCGTGAAGATCGCCGTCGCCTCCGACCACGCCGGGTTCGCCCTCAAGCAGCAGGTGGCCGACCACCTCCGGGGCATGGGCCACGAGGTGCTCGACCTCGGCACCGACTCGGAGGCGTCGGTCGACTACCCGCTCTTCTGCGCCGCCGCCGCCCGGGCCGCGGTCGGCGGGGACGTCGAGCTGGCCTTTGTCTTCGGGGGTAGCGGCAACGGCGAGCAGATGGCGGCCAACAAGGTCCACGGCTGCCGGGCCGCCCTGTGCCACGACGAGTTCACCGCCAGGATGGCCCGCCTGCACAACAACGCCAACGTCTGCTCGATGGGCTCCCGGGTGACAGGCTTGGGGGTGGCTCTGGAGATCGCCCAGGTCTTCGTCTCCACCGCCTACGAAGGCGGCCGCCACCAGAACCGCCTCGACCTCCTCACCCAGATCGAGACCGAAGAGGCCGGCGCTTAGCCCGACGAGGTGCTAACGCAGCGTGGCTGCGTGGGCAGTGCTCACTGCGGTGATGCAGGCCTGACGGGCGCCGGCCACTTCGCTGTCGGTGAGGGTGTGGTCCTGAGCGGCGAAACGGAGGCGGAAGGCCAGGCTGCGGTAACCGTCGGCCACACCGTTGCCCCGGTAGGCGTCGAAGAGGGCCACCCGCTCCAGGAGGCCGCCGGCGCCGGCCCGCAGGGTCGCTTCCACCTCGGCGGCGGGCACCGGCTCGGGGACCGAGAAGGCAAGGTCGACGTCGCTGCTCGGGAAGCGGCTGACGGGTACAGCTTCGTCCGGCCGTCGGGGCTCGGCCAGGAGGAGCCGCAGGTCGAGCTCGACGAGACCGACCCGGCCGGCGATGCCGAGGCCGCTGAGAACGCCGGGGTCCACCTCGCCGACCAGGCCGAGGGGCGCTCCGCCAGCGCCGACGACGGCGGCTGTCCGAGTGGGGTGAAGGCCGGCGGCGTCGGGGCACGCCTCCAGGCGGGGGTTGAGCAGGCGCAGGGCGCTGGCCAGCGCCCACCACAGGCGGGTGGCCGTGGTGGCATCCGCCCCGTGCCCGGCCAGCACGCAGGAAACGACCTCGGTCTCGTCGGGGAGCCAGCGCTCGGCGTCGACCCGCTGGACCGGTCGGCTTCCGTCCGAAGGTGAGAAGACCACTCCGACCTCGAACAGGTGCACGCGGTCCTGGCGGCGGTCGAGGTTGAAGCCCACGGCCCGCAGCAGACCGGGACGCAGCGAGCGGCGCAGGAGCGACTCCTCCTTGGCCAGCGGGTCGGTGGCCCGCAGGGCCCCGTCCTCGTAGACGACGAGGCCCGCCTGTCCGTGATCGCCGGGGCCGAGGAGCAGGCCGGTGGCCGCCTCGACGCAGCCGAGGCCTACCAGCACGTCCCGGACCTGGCGGCGACCCCGCTGGTGGGCGGAGAGGCCTCCCACCAGCGGCGAGCGCGGCACCGTGCGGGGGATGCTCGAGTAGGACAGGTGGCGGGCGACCTCCTCGACGACGTCCACCTCCTGCTCGGCGTCGAGGCGGAAGCTGGGCGGTGTGACCTGCTGGAGGCCGGGCTCGACGGGCTCGACCTTGAAGCCGATCGGGCCGAGCAGGCCGGCTATCCGGGCGTCATCCAGATCGGTGCCGAGCAGGGCGTTCACCCGGGCAGTGCGAAGGGCGATGGTGGGCCGCACCGGCACGTGCTCGGCCGACTCGACGAGGGCCACGGCGGTGACCCTGGCTCCGCTGACCTCGGCGGCCAGCTGGGCGCAGCGGGCCATGGCCGTCTCGATGCCGAGCGGGTCGACGCCGCGCTCGAAGCGGGCCGAGGCCTCACTGCGCAGGCCCAGCCGCTTGGAGGTCTTGGCGATGGTGAGGCGGTCGAAGTGGGCAGCCTCGAGCAGGATCCGGGTGGTGCCGTCGTGGACCTCGGACGAGGCCCCACCCATGATCCCGGCGATGCCGACCGGAGTGCCGGTGGCGTCGGTGATGACCACGTCGGGGCTGGGGCCGCCGCCGAGGTGGCGCTCGGCGTCGTCGAGGGTGGTGAGGGCCTCGCCGGGTCCGGCGACCCGCACGCCTAGCCCGCCGCCGGGGAGCCGGTCGAGGTCGTAGGGGTGGGTGGGCTGGCCCAGCTCGAGCATCACGTAGTTGGAGATGTCGACCAGGTTGGAGATGGGCCGCATGCCGGCCAGGGTGAGGCGGCGGGCCAGCCACGCCGGACTGGGGCCGATGGCCGCCCCCTCGATCACGGCCACGCCGAAGCGGGGGGCCAGGTCGGGGCAGGCCACCTGGGGTACAGCCGTTGGCGGGGGGAGGTCGGGGGCGAGCGGCGGCGGGGCGGGCAGGGTGAACGGAAGACCCAGGCGGGCGGCGGCGTCGCGGGCGATGCCGGCGATGCAGTTGGCGTCAGGCCGGTTGGTCTCGATGGCCAGGTCGTAGACCACGTCAGGCTCGATGCCCATAGCGACAGCGAAGGGCTGGCCGGGCGCGCCGAGGCCCTCGCCCAGCTCCAGGATCCCGTCGGCGTCGTCGCCCAGGCCGATCTCCACGGCCGAGCAGATCATCCCGTTCGACTCGACGCCGAAGACCTTGCGCACGGCGATTCGGAAGTCGCCGGGCAGGACGGCGCCCACCACGGCCACCGGCACCAACTGACCGGCTGCCACGTTGGCCGCCCCGCACACGATCTGGACGTCGTGGCCGTGCTCGTCGCCCAGGTCGACCCGGGTGCGCCGGACCCGGGCCCCCTCGATGGCGCTGACCTCGAGCACCCGTCCGAGGACGACGCCTTCGAGCCCCTCCCCCACCCGCTCTACGCCCTCGACCACCATGCCGAGGTCGTCGAACACCCGTCCCAGCTCGGCCGGATCGAGGTCGAACGGCGCAAAGTCCCGCAGCCAGGACAGGGGGGCCCGCATGGCGTGTGGAGGCTAGCGGCGGGCATGAACATGCCTCCAAGGCCCGACCCGAACCCTGTTCCCAATCACAACAACACTGTTGCCAACAGTTCTGTTGCGGCTACGCTGGGGAGATGGACGGCCCGCGGCTCGAACCCGCCCTGGGCAACTACGCCGGCGGGGCGCGGTTCTGGGATCGCGAGCGGGAGGTTGCCGAGATCGCCGACTACCTGGCCGGCGGTCAGGGCGTCCTGCTCACCGGACCTCGACGGGTCGGCAAGACCAGTATCGTCCACCGCGTGCTGGACGCCATGGGGCCGAGCACGGGCACGCTCTTCGTCGACGTCGAGCAGCACGCCAACCCCACCGAGATGTTCGCCACGATCGCCGCGGCGAACTGCGCCGACGCCGCCTTCTGGAGCCGGATCCGGGCCTGGTTCGGCAAGCGCCTGGGTGCCGGTCTCGACCGGATCGAGAAGGTCGATGTCGGGGTCGTCAAGGTCGAGCTGCAAGCCGCCATGGCGGGAAGCTGGCGCGACGACGCCCGGGCCATCATCGGGGCTCTGGCTGCGGCCGGCCACCGGACGGTGCTCGCCATCGACGAGCTGCCGCTGCTGGTCGACCGGATCCTGAAGCGGGACCCGGCGGAAGCCGAGCTGTTCCTCGGCGTGCTCCGGGCCGCAGCCGATGGCGTGCCGGCCGTGACCTGGCTCCTCAGCGGCTCAGTCGGATTGGAGCCGATCCTCCACCGGGCTGGGCTGACCGGGATGATCACCCACCTTCGGGCCTACCCGATCGACGCCTGGGACGAGGAGACCACCAACGGGGCCGTGGCCGCCTTGGCCCGAGCCACCGGCCTGCAGCTCTCGCCGGCCACGGTGGCCTCGGTCCACAGCCTCCTCGGACTGGGGGTGCCCTACCACGTGCAGCTCCTGATGGACGAGGTGCGGCGGGACGTCACTCGCCGCGGTGACCGGCGGGTCTCCGGTGACGACATCGCCCGGGTCTACCGAGGCCCCTTCCTGACCAGCGCAGTGAAGGCTCATCTCCTCCACCTGGAAACCCGCCTCCGCACGGTGCTCGGCGAGGGCGACGACCTCCGCCTGGCCCGTGACCTGCTCACCCAGGCCGCCGTCGTCGGGGTGTTGGAGCCGGCCGACGCCGTCTGGCTGGCCGACCAGCTGGTCGAGAACGCCTCGCAGCGGGCCGGCGCTCTGCGGGAGGTGCTGGAGATCCTCGAGCACGACGCGTACCTCACGCGGAGCGCGGCGGGCTGGCAGTTCCGGTCCCGGCTGGTGCGGGACTGGTGGCGCCAGGGCAATGAGCTGGGCTTCGTCGCGGTGGCGGACCGCCGAGACCGTCCATGACACTGGCCGTCCACAACATCACCCACCTCGGCGACGACGAGGTGACCAGCCGCTTCGTGGTCCGCCACCACGAGCTGGACGAGCTGGTGGCGCACCTGACCGAGGATGACCCGCCCCGCCACGCCCTGGTGATCGGCCAGCGAGGGATGGGCAAGTCGCTGCTGCTCCGCCGGCTGGCCATCAGCGTCGCCGAAAACGACGATCTGGCAAAACGCTGGCTGCCCCTGGTGCTGCGCGAGGAGCTGTACCAGGCCACCTCGGTCGGCGACCTGTGGATGTCCGCCCTCCACCAGCTGGCCGTCAGCCTGGGCGATGCCGACCTGACCGCTCAGCACCAAGCCCTCCAGGCCGAGCGTGACCCGGCCCGGCTGGAGACGCTGGCCCTCCAGCGGCTGCTGGCGGCGGCGAGATCCCGGGGCCAGCGCCTGCTGTTGCTGGCCGAGAACCTCGACATGCTCCTGGACGACCAGATGGGGGCCACCGAGGGCTGGTCGCTGCGCCAGGCCCTCCAGACCGAGAACAACCTCCTGCTGGTGGCCACGGCCGTGACGACCTTCGCCGCGGTGGAGGAGGCCGGCGAGGCGTTCTACGGCTTCTTCCACCGCATCGACCTGCACCCGCTGGACGACGCCTCGGCCCGCCTTCTTTGGCAGAAGCTGACTGGCGCGGATCTGGCCGGCGACCGGATCGTCCCCGTCCGCATCCTGACCGGCGGCAACCCCCGGCTGCTCACGGTGATGGCCCGCTTCTCGACCAGCCCCGACCTGCGCGACCTGCGCCACGACCTCGAACTGCTGATCGACGAGTACACCGCCTACTTCAAGGCCAACATCGAGGCGCTCCCCGTCGTCGAACGCAAGGTGTACGTGACGCTGGCCGACATTTGGGCCCCTGCTACCGCCGCCGAGGTGGCCGAGCGCACGAGGATGACCAGCAGCCAGGTCAGCGTCCACCTCGGCCGCCTCGTCCGCCGCGGCGCCGTCCAAGCCGTCGAGCACGACGAGGGCCGCCAGCGCTACGAGCTGTCCGAGCGCTTGTACAACCTCTACCTGCTGATGCGCACCCCCGACGGCAGCGGCCGGGTCCGCGCCCTGGTCGACATCCTCGTCCACCTCTTCACGCCCGCCGGCCTGGAACGCTCGGTCCTTCCCGGCCTGGTGCAACGCCCACCCGGCCTCGCTCCCGACCGTATGAACGTGCTGGTCGCCTCCCGCCTGGAACAACACATCGACGACGCCGGCGTCTGGGAACGGATGGCGTCCCGTGACATCGAGGCCCGCCTCCCGATGCTCCAGGCTCTCGTGTCATCCCAGCTTGCCGAGCTTGGCGACGACCACCCCGACACGCTCCTGACCCGAGCGAACCTCGCACTCGCCACCGGGCGTGCTGGGGACAGACGAAGGGCTCTCGGTGACTACCGCCGACTTCTCGCCGACTGCGAACGCATCCTTGGACCCGACCACTCCCACACCCTCGAAATCAGACACGGTGTTGCCTTCAACACCGGTCAAACCGGACACCCCCTTACTGCCCTCAACCTTTACCGCAAACTCGTCCCCGACCGCGAACGCACCCTCGGACCCGACCACCCCGACACCCTCAACACACGATACGAAGTCGCCTACTACACCGGCGCAACCGGGGACCCCCACACCGCGCTCGACCTCTACCGCAAACTCCTCACCGACAGCGAACGCAGCCTCAGACCCGACCACCCAGACACCCTCGACACACGACACCAAGTCGCCTACTACACCGGCGCAACCGGGGACTTCCACACCGCCCTCGACCTCTACCGCAAACTCCTCACCGACAGCGAACGCAGCCTCGGACCCGACCACGCGGACACCTTCATAGCGAGGCGCCAGGTCGAGTACTACTCGCTATTGGGCCGTACGGCGAGTTCGCTGCCGCGGGAGCTACGGGATGTGGTCTGGGCGCGGCGCCGCAAGGACGGTTGAGGCGAGGTTCGGGGCAGATCAGAACTGCGTCGCGAACCTCAGGTCGTTGTCGAGCAACACCCGCATGTCGGGGATAGCGTGGAAGACCTGGGCCAGGCGGTCGATGCCGAAGCCGAAGGCGAAGCCGCTGTACTCCTCGGGGTCGATGCCGACGGCCCGGAACACGTTGGGGTGGACCATGCCGCAGCCGCCCAGCTCGATCCAGCCAGTCTGGCTGCAGGTGCGGCAGCCGGCGCCCCGGCAGATGGGGCAGGTGATCTCGTACTCAGCCGACGGCTCGGTGAAGGGGAAGCTGGCCGGCCGCAGGCGTGAGGTGATGTCGGGGCCGAAGAAGGCGCGGGTGAACGCCTCGATGGTGCCGGCTAGGTCGCCGAAGGTGATCCCCCGGTCGACGACGAGGCCCTCGATCTGGTTGAAGGTGGGGAGATGGCGGGCGTCCGGGGTGTCCTTGCGGTACACCGTTCCGGGCATCACCGCGTAGATGGGCGGCAGCTTCGCCGTCATGAGCCGCACCTGCACGGGGGAGGTGTGGGGGCGCAGCAGGATGCTCTCGGGCTCGCCGACGTCGAAGTACAGGGTGTCGAACCCGCTGCGGGCCGGGTGGCCGACGGGGATGTTCAAGGCCTCGAAGTTGTGCCAGTCGGTCTCGACCAGCGGCCCCTCGGCCACCTCGAAGCCCATGCCGACGAACACGTCCTCGAGCCGGTCGCGGGTCTGGGTGACGACCGTGAGGTGACCACGGGCCCACGGGTCGGGCGCCGCCTCGGTGAGGTCGAGGCGGTCGGCGGCCAGCCGGGCCCGCCGCTCGTCGGCCGCCAGGTCGCCTCGCCGCCGTTCCACCAGCGCCTCCACCGCCCGACGGGCCTCGTTGATGGCGGCGCCGGCCACCCTGCGCTCCTCGGCGGCCATCTGGCCGAGCGTGCGGTTGAGGCCCGGTATCCGCCCCTTCTTGCCGATCAGGTCAGCCTCGACGGCGCGGAGGCCCTCAAGGGTCGCCGCCGCGGCAACGGCCTCGGTCGCATCGGCGACAAGGGCGTCGAGACCAGGGACGGCGGGCTCTCCTCTGCCTCCGGAGCCGGCGGGCTCTCCTCTGCCTCCGGAGCCGGCGGGCTCAGCCACGGGACAGGAGCTCGTCGAGGTCGACCAGTGGGAGGGTGAAGGTGAAGGTGGTGCCGACGCCCTCGGTCGAGGTGGCTGTGAGGCGGCCGCCGTGGGCTTCGACCAGGCCGCGGCTGATCCACAGGCCGAGGCCGGTGCCCGTCGGCTTGGAGAGGTCGCGGCGGAAGAACTTGCGGAACACCTGCGGCAGGTCGGCGGCCGAGATGCCCTCGCCCTGGTCGGCCACCGAGACGACGAGGCAGCCGTCACCCAGCTCCACCGCTATGCACAGGCCGGTGGGCGATCCGTACTTGCAGGCGTTCTCGACCAGGTTGGTGAGCACCTGCTCGACCTTGTCGGGGTCGGCGTAGACCTTGGTGACGTCGTCGGCCACCACGATCGTGGCATCCAGGGCCGGCTGGTCCATGGCCACCTTCTCAACCACCAGGGCGGCGACGTCGCGGACATCGACCAGCTGTCGGCGCAGCACCAGGCGGCCGAGCTCCAGGCGGGAGATGTCGAGCAGCTCGGTGATCAGCCGGGTGACGCGGTCAGCGTCGTGGTTGACCTGCTCCAGCATCATCTTCTTCTGCTCGTCCTTGAGCCGGTCCCATCGGTTGAGCAGCAACGACGTGTAGCCCTTCACCGACGTCAGGGGGCTGCGCAGCTCGTGGCTGACGGTGCTCACGATCTCGATCGGGTTGGCGGCCGGGTGGGACCGGCGGCCCGGCGACCGCAGCGACAGCACCGCACCCCGCAGGAGGCCGTCGTCGTCGCGCAGGTAGGAGCCGGCGGCCTGGACGGCCACCTCACCGGCCGGCGTGTGCAGCACCACGGGCTGATCGACGATGCGGGTGACGCTGCGCAGGCGTGACGCGGCGGGCAGCCCTCGTGGGCAGAGGGGGTGGCCGTCGGGGGTGCGGGGGGCGCAGACGTCGTTGATGGCACGCCCTAGCGGGTCACCGCCCAGAAGACGGTGGGCCACGGCGTTGGCTTCGACGATCACCGCACCAGCGTCGAGCTGGAGCACGGCGTCGGGCAGCTCGTCAAACCGGTTCACTGATTTACCCGCCGTGCAGCGAAGCTCGCTTCCCGCCTGATCAGCTCTCCCACTCGGGTCACGGTGTGGCCCGTTCCGAGGCGACCAGATCGGCGGCTCGGCGCTGGCGGGCGGCTTCGTAGAGGAACAGGGTGGCGGCCATCGCCACGTTCAGGCTCTCGGCCCGACCCCACATGGGGATGGTCACGCGACCGTCGAGGCCGGCCTCGACGTCGGCCGGCAGGCCATTGGCTTCGTTGCCGAGAACGAGGGCCACCGGGCCCGTGAGATCGGTGTCCCAGAGCGCGTCGCCAGCGGCGGACGAGGTGCCGAGCCGCCGCAGGCCCCAGTCCCCCAGCCGGTCCAGCACCTGCACCGTGTTGCCTCCGATGACGAGGGGGACGTGGAAGAGCGCTCCAGCCGAGGCCCGGACACACTTCGGGTTGTAGGGGTCGACCGTCCCGTCAGGGCAGATTACCCCCCTGGCCCCCGAAGCCTCGGCCGATCGCAGGACGGTCCCCAAGTTGCCCGGCTCACCCAAGTTGGCGCACACGACGATCACCCCGTCCCGGGCCAGCTGGCCAAGGGAACGGTCGAGGAATGGGACCACGGCCAGCACGGGCTGGGGGCTGACCGTGCCGGCCACCCGTCCCAGGACGCCGGGGGCCAGCTCGAACACCGGGCAGCCGGCGGCCAGCGCCCGTTCGAGCACGGCCTCCTCGGCCGGCCTCAAAGCCGGGCGGTCGACGAAGAGCGACTCGAGACCGCTACCACTCCCCAACGCCTCGCCCACCACCTTGGCGCCCTCGGCCACAAAGGTGCGGTCCTCCTGCCGGGCGCGGCGCTGCCCGACCAGCTGCCTCAGCCGCTGGACCTTCGGGTGGGTGTAGGCGAGGTCCGCCACCGCTAGGGGCTCAGGCGCCCTTCGCCAGGTCGCACAGGCGGCCAAAGGCGGCGTCGTCGGTGACGGCCAGGTCGGCCAGCACCTTGCGGTCGACCTCGACGCCGGCCCCCTTCAGACCGGCGATCAGCCGGCTGTAGGAGATGCCGTGGGTGCGGGCGCCGGCGTTGATCCGCTGGATCCACAGAGAGCTGAAGTCGCCCTTGCGGGCCCGGCGGTCACGGAAGGCGTAGTTGCCGGCGTGCAGGACCGCCTCGTTGGCGGACTTGAAGGAACGGCTGCGATTGCCGTAATAGCCCTTCGCCTGCTCGAGGACGGCCTTGTGGTGCTTCTTGGCGTTGATGCCGCGCTTCACCCGAGCCATGGGAGAGCTCCTTTCTAAGGGGGACGGAGGGGAGTTTCGAGGTCAGCGGCCGAGGAGGCGCTTGACCGTGCGCAGGTCACCCTTGGCGATGTCGCTCTCACGGTGGAGGCGGCGCATGCGCTTCGAGGACTTCTTCTCGAGCAGGTGGTTGGTGAAGGCGCTGCGGCGGCGGAGCCGACCGGTGCCCGTGATCTTGATGCGCTTCTTGGCGCCGGAGTCCGTCTTCATCTTGGGCATGAGGTCTCCTTGGTCAGGCCGTGGTGGCCTCGACCCCGGCGCCGGTTGCGGCGGCTGGGGTCTCGTCGATGCTCTTGTCGTTGCTGACGACCTCGGCCTGTTCCTTCTGGGCCTTGTCAGCCTTGTCAGCCGCCTTGACAGCCTTGGCCGTGGCGGCGATCTTCACCTTGTCCGGTGCCAGCACCATCACCATGTTCCGACCGTCCCGCTTGGGCGTCGCCTCCACCTTGGCCACCGGATCCACCTCGGCAATGACCCGGTCGAGGATCTTCATGCCAAGCTCGGGATGGTCGTTCTCGCGGCCCCGGAACATGATCGTGACCTTGACCTTGTGGCCTTCCTTCAAGAAGCGGCCGACCTGGCGGGTCTTGGTCTCGAAGTCGCCGGGGCCGATCTTGACCCGGTACTTCATCTCCTTGATGGTGGTGGTCGTCGCCTTGCGCTTGGCGTCCTTGGCCCGCTGCGCCATGTCGTACTTGAACTTGTTCCAGTCCATGATCTTGCAGACCGGAGGGTTCGCGTCCGGGGCGACCTCGACCAGGTCCATCTCCCTGGCGTAGGCCAGGTTGAGCGCCTCCTGGGTGGGCTTGATGCCGAGCTGGGTGCCGTCGTGGTCGATCAGGCGCACCTCACGGGTGCGGATCCGGTCGTTCCGGCGGTGCTCGGGCTGGTCAGCGGAGATGGTGGTGGCTCCCTTCGTTTCTCTTGTGGAGAGGCGGAGGCGGGAGCCGCCCGCCCCCATCGCTGGAGAGGAGCCCCGTGTCGTTGTGACCTCGGCGCACGTTCCCCCGGGGAGGAGGTGGCCGGGTGGGAGCTGCCATGCTGCCGGCGGCCCCGCTTCCACGCTCAGTTGTCCGACATAGGGTACACCCATGAGCGGGCTCTGGACCCCCGGCGGTACGCCGCCTCCTCGGCCAGGCGGCACGCCGCCCCCTGCGCCCGAGCCCGATCCGGCCGAGGTGGAGAGGGCGGTCGAGGAGGAGCTCGCCGCCATACGCAACACCCCGGCCCGCTATGTCGTCGGCAACCACGCCATCCAGCTGTTCGAGCTGGCCCGCATCCACCTCACCGCTGAGCCCCCCAACCTGGCCGACGCCCAGCTGGCCATCGACGCCATGGCCGCCATCGTCGAGGGGCTCGGCGACCGCCTGGGTGACGACGAGGGCACGCTGGCCGACGGCCTGGCCCAGATCCGTCTGGCCTTCGTGCAGCTGAAGGCGGCGCTCGACGCCGGCACCGCCGGGGTGCCGCGACCCGAAGGCATGGATGGCTCCTAGCCCACCTCGGCGGCCTCCCAGCGGCCGCGGTGGCCCGGAACCAGGCGGAAGCTGACGTTCTGGCCGGGCTCGGCGTGGCGGGAGCCGTTGAGCAGCCGGGTGCAGTGGAACCAGTAGCGGGCGCCCGCAGCCTCGACCTCGCCGCAGCCGGCGTGGTCGTCATAGGCCACGACCACCCCTGCGAGACGCGAGCCGATAGGCGGCGTCAATGCACGATCTTCGACAGGGGCATCTCGATCAGGTCGGTGGCGCCCGCCCCCTTCAGGTCGGGGATGAGGACGTTGATCTGATCCTTCGACACGACCGTCTCGACCGCGAAGCCGTCGCCGCCGAACAGCTTTGACACCGTCGGCGAGCGCATCGAGGGCAGCACGGCGACGACCCGGTCGAGGTCGGCCTCGGCGACGTTCAGCTTGAGGAGCACCCGGCCCCGGGCCTCGAGAACGCCCTGGAGGAGGGTCTGAACCTGGTCCATGGCATGGGCCTTTTCCGGGTCGGCGTGGCTGGTCGGGTTGGCGATGAGCTCGGTGTAGGACGTGAGCATCGTCTCGATGATCCGCAGGCCGGCCGCCCGCAGAGCCGAGCCGGTCTCGGTGAGATCCACCACTACATCGACGAAGGTGGGGGCCTTGGCCTCGGTGGCGCCGTGGGAGAGCTCAACCTGGGCATCGATTCCCAGACCGTCGAAGAAGCGCCGGGTGAGCCCGGGGTACTCGGTGGCCACCCTGACCCCGGCGGGCAGGTCGGCCACGCCGCGCCACGGCGAGTCCTCGGGAACGGCGAGAACGATGCTGACCGGTCTGGCCGTGGCTTTTGAGTAGCGCAGCTCGCCGAGGCTCACGACCTCGCTCGCCGTCTCCTCGATCCAGTCCCGGCCGGTGATGCCGATGTCGAATGTTCCGTCGGCCACGTAGCGGGGGATCTCCTGGGGGCGCAGCACCCAGACCTCGTCGATTCGAGGGTCGTCGATGGTGGCCCGGTAGGCCACGGCTGAGGAGCGGCGCACCGGGAGGTCTGCCGCCTCAAATAGCTCGAGGGTCGCCCGCTCTAGCGAACCCTTCGGTAGGACGAGGCGCAGCACGACCGGCAAGGTAGCCGTCCTCGGGTCTGATCCTGCTGCGGCGGCGGGAGGGGCTGTGTCGGGTGCAAGCTCAGGACACCAGGGCGCGGTCCGGCTCCTCCTCCGGTGCATGGAGACCCCGGGTTGCGCCGCACGGTCGGTCAACCGACGCCGGTCCCCTTGTCCGACGGGTTCTCCGGCGGGCCAGGCCGGCGGCGATGAGGAGGGCGAGGCTCGTGGCCACGGCTGCGGTCACCGCTCCGGCGGCGACATCGAGCAGGTAGTGGTTGGCGGTTGCCATCACCACCAGGCAGGTGAGCGCCACGTAGGCGCACGCCAGGACCCGGGACAGCTGGTCCCGGCGTATCGCCCACACAGCCACCGCGCACCACACGGCCCAGGCGACGTGCAGGGAGGGCATCGCCGCGTACTCGTTGGCCTGGGAGGCCAGCGCCCCCTCGCTCCACGCGCCGATGGAGTGGGCGACGGCGACCACATCCACGAAGCCCGAACCGGCCAGGAGCCGTGGTGGGGCGACCGGGAACGCCCAGAAGACCAGGAACCCGATGAGGTTCACCCCCAGGAGCCCGTTGCGGAGGCGGCGGTAGTGGTGGGCGTGGCGCCACAGCACCCAGACGAGCACGGCGATCGTCACCCCGAAGTGGGCGAGGTCGTAGTAGGTGCCCAGCCACCGCCCGAGGAGCAGGTGGTCGCCCAGCCACCGGTTCAACGGCCGCTCTGCGTCCAGGTGCAGCCACGTCTCGAGGTGCAGGATCTCCAGGCCGTGCCGCATCGCCGCCGGCCCCCGCAGGGCGGCGAGGTTGTTGACGGCGTCGTAGGACCACCACACGACGAGGACCAGCGCCAGCTGCATCAACCGGCCCGGTCGGGCCGCGGCATCCTCGTGCTGGGCGGGGACGGTCCTGGCGGGGCCGACGCTCTCCATCCCGGCCTGACCATAACGGCCTCTGCGGCCTACGCACCCTCGGGTACGCCTCCCCTAGGCGAGTGTCAGGCTGCGCAGGGCGTGGAGGGTGGCCAGAGCGGCCTGGGCCGCCTCCCGCCCCTTGTCCTCGACCGACCCGGGCAGACCGGACCGCTGACGGGCCTGCTCCTCGGTGTCACAGGTGAGCAGGCCGAAGCCGACGGGCACGCCCGTCGTCACCGCCACCTGGGTGAGCCCGCCGGTGGCAGCGTGGCAGACGTAGTCGAAGTGGGGCGTGCCGCCCCGGATCACAACCCCGAGGGCCACCACGGCGTCGAACCCGGCTCGGGCGGCCGCCAGGGCCGCCACCGGAAGCTCGAAGGCTCCGGGGACCCGCACCACCGTCGCCTCGGCACCGGCGTCACCCAGCACCCTGGTAGCCGACCTAACCAGGGCGTCGGTGATCGTGCGGTGCCACAGGGCTGCGACCACGGCCACCTTGGCCCCCGCTGACTCCACCGTCAGCTCTGGCGCCCCCTCCCCGCTCACAGCGGATCGCCGGGGGGGCCGAGGTCGTCCATCAGGTGGCCCAGGCGGGCAACCTTGGTGCGGAGGTAGTCGATGTTCTCCGGCGTCGGCTTGGACGGCAGGGCGACGCGCTCGGTGACCTTGAGACCGAAGCCCTCGAGGCCGCCGCGCTTGGCCGGGTTGTTCGTGAGCAGCCGCATGGTGGTGATGCCGAGGTCGTTCAGGATCTGCGCCCCGATGCCGTACTCCCGGCTGTCAACCGGCAGCCCGAGGGCGGTGTTGGCGTCAACGGTGTCAAGGCCGGTGTCCTGCAGCCCGTAGGCGGCGATCTTGTGGGCGATGCCGATGCCCCGGCCCTCGTGGCCCCGCAGGTAGATCACAGCCCCACGCCCCTCCTGGTCGATGAGGGCCATCGCCGCGTGCAGCTGCTGGCCGCAGTCGCAGCGACGGCTCCCGAAGATGTCACCGGTCAGGCACTCCGAGTGCACCCGCACCAGGACGTCCTGCTCACCGCTGACGGCGCCGCGCACAAACGCCAGGTGGACCTCGCCGTCCAGCAGCGAACGGTAGGGGACGCAGGTGAAGTCCCCCCACCCGGTTGGGATCGTGGCCTCGGTCAGGCGGATCACCAGCTTCTCGGTCTGACGCCGGAAGCGGATGAGGTCGGCGATGGTTATCAGCAGCAGACCGTGCTCGTCGGCGAAGCGTTCGAGGTCGGGCATGCGCTGCATCTCCGAGCCGTCCGCGGTGACGAGCTCGCAGAGGACCCCGGCCGGGGCGAGGCCCGCCAGGCGGGCCAGGTCGACGGCGGCCTCGGTGTGGCCCGCCCGCTTCAGCACGCCGCCCTCGCGGGCTATCAGCGGCGCGACGTGCCCGGGCCGGGACAGGTCGGTGGGCCTGGTCGTCGGCTCGACCAGGCCGCGGATGGTGCGGGCCCGATCGGCGGCCGAGATCCCGGTGGTCGTGCCGTGCCTCAGGTCGACCGTGACCGTGAAGGCCGTTCGCATGCTCTCGGTGTTGTTCACCGCCACCATCAGCGGGAGATCGAGCTCATGGGCCCGCTCGGCGGTGATGGGAGCGCAGATCAGCCCGCTCGTGTGGCGCACGAAGAAGGCGATGGCCTCGGGCGTGGCGTGCTCGGCCGCCATGATGAGGTCACCCTCGTTCTCCCGGTCCTCGTCGTCCGCCACGACCACGATCTGGCCGCGGCCGATGGCCTCGATGGCCTGGGGGATGCTGGCGTGCGCCATCAGCCGGCTGTCGCCGTCCCGGTCGAGGCGCCGTCGGTCGAGCTATAGAGGTGGGCGGCGAGCAGCTTCTCGGCGTGCTTGGCCATGATGTCGACCTCGATGTTCACTCGGCCTCCCGGGTGGGCCCGGCCGAGGGTGGTGACCTTGGCGGTGTGCGGTATGACAGCGACCTCGAAGCGGTCGGCCCCGACAGCGGTGACGGTCAGGCTGCAGCCGTCGACGGCGATCGAACCCTTCTCCACCACGTAGCGGGTGAGATGGGGCGCCAGCGCCACCACCAGGTTCGGGGCGCCCTGGACGACGCGTCCCACGGCATCGACGTGGCCGAGCACCAGGTGGCCGCCGAGCCGGTCCTGGAGGCGGACGGCCCGCTCGAGGTTGACCGGGTCGCCGGGCGTGAGCTCGCCCAGGTTGGTGCGGTCCAGGGTCTCGGCGACGACGTCGACCTCGTAGGCGGAGGCGGTGACGCTGACGAGGGTGAGGCAGGCGCCGTTGTGGGCGACGGAATCGCCGATGGCGGCATCCTCCAGGAACTCCGCGGTGCAGGCGAACCGGAAGCGGCTGCCGGCACGGCTCTCGAATCGGCCGAACTCCTCGACGATCCCGGTGAACAACTAGCTCACCCGCTCCGGAGGGCTCAGGTGGGGCTCGTCGCGGCCCGGGAGGACCTCGATGCGCAGGTCGGCTCCGAGCCGCCCGACAGAGCCGATGTGGCCCCGCCACACCTCCGCGATGGTCGGCACCCCGGCGCCGGCGAACAGGGGCCGGCCGTCGTCGCCGCCGAGCAGTGCGGGCGCCAGGTAGACCAGGTAGCGGTTCACCAGCCCTGCTGAGTGGAAGGCCCGGGCCACCGTGGCGCCCCCTTCCACCAGCACGCTCAGCACGCCTTTGCCGCCCAGCTGACCGAGGACTTCACCCAGGTCGCCCGAGAGCTCGAGGCACGGGTGGATCCGAGCGGTGGGGGGAGCCGAGCCGAGGACGACGCGGAGCGGCTCGGGTCCCTCGGCGTAACGCACCGTCAGCTTTGGATCGTCGGCCCGCACCGTGCCGGCGCCGACGAGGACGGCGTCGTGTTCGGCCCGCTCCCGGTGGGCGTCGGCCCTGGCCTCATCGCCGGTGATCCAGCGCGACGATCCGTCCGGCGCCGCCGTGCGGCCATCGAGTGTGGCTGCCAGCTTCAGCGTCACCCAGGGCCTGCCGGTGCGCCGGTGGTGGAGGTAGGCGGCCAGCTGGTGCTCCACCTCGCCTCCGAGGACGCCTACCACGACCTCGAGGCCGCCGGCCCGCAGACGCTCGACCCCACGCCCGCAGACGTGGGGATCCGGGTCGAGCACCCCGACCACCACGCGCCCAACACCGGCCTCGACCAGAGCGTCGGCGCAGGGGGGGGTGCGCCCGTGGTGGCTGCACGGCTCCAGGGTGGTGAAGGCCACCGCCCCCCTCAGATCGAGTCCGGCCGCCCGGGCCCGACGCAGCGCCTGGGCCTCGGCGTGATCCCCTCCGGGTTTCTGGGTCGACCCTTCGACCTCGCTGGCGTCGGCGCAGACGATCACGCAGCCGACCCACGGGTTGGGTGAAGGCCGCGGACGTACCGCATCAGCGAGCGCCAGCGCCCGCCGCATCACCGGTTCGTCGTCGGTTGATCCCATCCGGCTTCGGCGCCTCCGTCGACCCTCTCGGCGCAGCGAACGGCGCACCGGAGATTACCCCGGCGCGCCGGCAACCGATGGCCCGACAGCGGGCCGAAGACACAACATCGCCGCTCGGCGGCGTCAGCTGGCGCGCCAGAACCCGACGACCGTGCCCTAGTGCTCGGTGGGCGTGTCGGCCAGGAGGCTCAGGGCGTGAGGGAGGATGTCGATGACGGCTTGGAGCTGGTCGACGGCGCCGCCGGGGCTGCCGGGGCAGTTGAGGATCAGCGCCCGGCCCGCCGTGCCGCACACGCCTCGGCCTAGGCGGCCTCGGGGGTCGACGCCCCGCATGGCCTCGGCCAGGCCCGGGGCGTGGCGGTCGATGACGTCAAGGGTGGCCTCAGGGGTGACGTCGGTCGGGGAGAAGCCGGTGCCGCCGGTGGTGACGACCAGACCGGCGAAGTCGGCGGTGAGGGCGCGCAGGGCGGAGGTCACAGCCGGGATCCCGTCGGCCACCATCACCGGTTTGTCGACCTTGTAACCCGCAGCGGCGAGCATCTCGACCAGGGCCGGGCCGCCCCGGTCCTGCCGGGTGCCGGCGGCCACGCCGCTCGACACGACCAGCACCCGGGCCCGCAGGCCCGACCCGCTCATCGTCGGTTTCGTGCCCGGCGCACGCGGGCCGGGGGTCGCCGGGGCGCAGCCGGGGCTTCCGGAAGCCGGAGCCGCAGGAGGAACATGCCGTCGGTGCCGCGGGCCTGGGGCAGCAGACGGGCGCCTCGGCCCCAGGGCTCCCACGGGTCCGAGGGCGGGGGCAGCGCCTCGAGGTGCGGCAGGTCGACCCCCATCGTCTCGGCGGCCGTGAGGGTGCAGACGCTGTAGATCAGCACGCCACCCGGCCGCACCAGACCGGCGGCGGCGGAGAGCAGGCGGTTCTGCAGGCGGGCCAGGTCGTAGACGTCGGAGCGCTGCACCCGCCACCGGGCGTCCGGCCGCCGCCTCAGTACGCCGAGGCCCGAGCACGGGGCGTCGACCAGCACCCGGTCGAACGAGCGCGGGCGGAACGGTGCGGCCAGGCCGTCGGCGGCGACGACCCCGGCGACAGGGGCACCGAGCCGTTGGGCGTTCTCGGCCACCAGCAGGGACCGCCGGACGCTGAGGTCGGCGGCGGTGACCACGGCGCCGATCTCGGCCAGCAGGGTCGCCTTGCCGCCGGGGGCGGCGCACAGGTCGAGGATTTGCTCGCCGGGCAGCGCACCGACCTCCTCGGCCACCCACTGGCTGGCCAGGTCCTGGGTGTAGCCGTCGTCACGTTCGGTGGCCTCGGCCGGCTCGTCCATGATCCGCAGGGCGGCCAGGGCGTGCGCCTCGCCCAGGTCCTCGGTGAAGGTCGCCACCACCCAGTCCGGGTAGCTCAGCTCGGTGGCCGGGTCGGGCCAGGTGATGCCGGCGGCCACGTCGGCGGCCACCTTGCGCAGCACGGCGTTGGTGAAGCCGCGAGCCCGTTCGGGAGCCAGGGACACCGCCTGGCTCACCGCGGCGTGAGCCGGCGTCCTCAGGTAGGCGAGCTCGAAGACGCCTAGGCGCAGCACCCGCCGCACCTCGTCGTCGGTGGGTCTGCGCACGTGGCGGTCGACCAGGTGGTCCAGTGCCCGGCGCATGCGGGTGGCGCCGTAGGCGATGGCCGTGACGAAGTTGCGGTCGCGCGAGGTCAGGCGGGAGTGGTCCAGCAGCGCCGGGGTGACGAGGTTGGCGTATGCCCCGTCGTCGATGCGGTGGAGGGCCTCGAGCGCCAACCGCCGGGCGGCGACGGAGGAGTGCGCCGAGGCTTGGGGTCGAACTCTCACCGACGGGGAGTCTGGTGCAGGCGATGCGGGTCTGACCGGGAGCCCATGGGCGTCACCCGAGCCGTCCGCCGATCGGGCGGGCGCCGTTGGCCCACGCCGTAGCCGACATCGGTGCCTTTCCCGCCGGCTGCACCTCGAGCAGCATCAGCCGGCGCCCGTCGCCGCAGGCCACCCCGAGCTCGGCATCGACCTCACCCGGCCCGCCGGCCGGCCCATCGGCGGTCGTGGCCCGGGTGACCAGGATTCGGCCTTCCCGAAACAGGGTCCAGGCCCGCCCCAGCCTGACCCGGGCATGGGCGTGCACCGCCGGCTCGGACCAGTCGAGGCGCAGCTCGTGAGCGGCCACCTTGGCCGCATAGCTGACCTCACCCTCCTGAGACGCCGGGAGCCCGAGCCCGCGGGCCAGACCTTGGATCAGCAGCGTCGAGCCCATCTCGGTCAGCCGCGCCCGGAGCTCCGCCGCCGTCTCCACGGGGCCGATGCGGGTCGCCTGCCGGGCGTAGACGCCGCCTTCGTCGAGGCCTTCAGCCACCTCCATCAGGCACACGCCGGTCTCGGCGTCACCGGCCAGGACGGCCCGCTCGACCGGAGCGGCGCCCCTCCAGCGGGGCAGGAGCGAGAAGTGGAGGTTGACCATCGCCAGCTCGGCGAGCACGTGGGGCTTGATGATCCGCCCGAAGGCGACGACCACGCCGAAGTCGAGGTGCCGGCCGAGGACGCTGTCGACGTCGGAGGTGACGGCCAGGCCGAGCTCGACGGCCGCGACCTTGACCGGGCTCGGCACCAGGGCGACGCCCCGTCCCCGGCGCTTGTCGGCCCTGGTGACAACGACGTCGACGTCGTGGCCGGCGTCGACCAGGGCCCGGAGTGGGGCCACGGCGGCGTCGGGGGTTCCGAGAAAGGCGAGCCGCATGGGCCGCCAGCCTGGCACCGTCCCTCTATCCTTCCCTGCCATGGCGAACACCAGAGGCGACCCCGAGCCCCGCCGCCACCTGCTCGTCTACGCCGTGGCCGGCGTGACCTACATAGGTGCCGGCATCGCCGAGAAGGCCATCCTTAACTGGGTGATGGGCCCTCTCTGGCTCCTCCTGGTGATGGCCGCCGCCCTCCGCCTGATGCGCAGACGGGACACCGGGAGCGCCGAGAAGGCCGAGAAGGCCGAGAAGGCCGAGAAGGCTGACAGCGAACCGATCGTGCCGCCCGACGCGCCGGCGGAAAAGGCGGGGCGGGCACCTTGAGCTGGGCGGCGCACCAGTTCGAGACCTACGCCATCCAGGCCCACCTACCCAAGCGATGGCAGCTGAAGGTCAGCTACCTGGCCATCGTGCTCGGCGATCAGCTGCCCGACTTCATCGCCAAGTTCTGGGTCTACGGGTTCAGCGTCAACGGGCACCACTACGGGGCGAAGGTCCCCCAGCAGTTCCACCGGGGCTGGCCAGGAGCGGGCTTCTCGCACTCGCTGTTCCTCGGATTCATTCTGGTGGGGATCTGGCTGTGGCGCACCCACGACCGGCCTTGGTCCCGCCAGTGGGCCGCCGGTTTCCTGCTCGGCTTCGCCGCCCACTGCGTCACCGACATCAACGACAGCGTCGGCACCATGCTCCTGTTCCCCTTCAGCACCGCCAACTTCTCGATCGGCACGTGGGCCTACGCAGCGACGGTGAAGGGCGGCAAGTACCTGGACGCCGCCGCCTACTACTCCAGCTTCGGCCTGGTGATGGACCTGTTCTGGCTGGGGGTGGTCCTGTGCTCGTGGCGGGTCCTGACCCGTCACCACTGGCGGACCCAGGTGGTGGCATCCGACCCGCGGGCCTGGGCCTGGCTGGGCCGGCGCATGTCCGAGCCGATGCTGCTGGCTGTGTACCGGGTCACGTTCTTCTACGGGGTCTGCCGGATCGTGGCGTGGACGTTCTGGGCCCACGTGCTCACCGGCAAGGAGCACCCGTGGGGCCTGCACTGGGGCGGGCCGGACTTCGTCACCCTCGTCCACCTGAGCCAGCTGCCGGTCTGGCTCGTGCTCCTCACCGCCGCCGCCGTCTTGTCCGGCGTCTGCTACCTCGTCGACCGGATCATCACCGGTGGCCAGCCGCAGCCAGCCGACCGGGAGCTGGTCAGCACCTGAGCCGACCCCTCCGACGTCGTGGCTCGGCCGGTCGCACCTCGAGCGGGGCTGCCTCAGGCCTTGGTCACGGGTGGCGATCCCCCGGGTTGGCTAGCGACGTCCGAGGGCGGCGAGGCGGTCGATGGCGTCGGCCGGCCAGTCGGTGACGATCCCGTCGACCAGCAGAGCCACCTTGGCCGCCTGGACCTTGAGCGTCTGGAACCAGCAGTGGATGGTGAGGCCCCGCTCGTGGGCGTCGGCGATCAGAGCCTCGTCCAGCACGCTCTGGTGCACGCTCACGGCGCTGGCGCCGAGCGTAGAGGCGTCGTCGAGGTAGCGGGCGGTGTCGGCCGGCCCCTTGGTGTCACGCAGCAGGGCCACCTCGGTGCCGGCCGGGGCACGGGCCACGTAGTGGCGAACAGCCATTTCGTGCTGGGACCAGAGCAGGACGCGCCCGGTGAAGCCGGCCGCCTCGACGGCGGCCAGGGCGGCCGGGGCGGCGCCGGGGTCCTTGGTGTCGAGGGCGAAGCCGAGGCCGTCGGGGGCCTGGGCCAGGGCGTCGGCCAGGCTCGGCAGGTTGTGGCCGCCCCGCAGCTTCACCCGGGCCACGTCGTCGAGCGTCATCGAGCGGATCCGGCGGGGACGCCAGCCCGTGCGCAGGAGGCTTTGGTCGTGGAGGAGGACCGGCACCCCGTCACGGGTGCGTCGGATGTCCACCTCGACGTAGTCGGCACCGGCCGCCGCCGCCCGTCGGATCCCGTCCAGGCTGTTCTCCGCCCCGTCCCTCGGCAGGGTGCGGTGGGCGATGACGGCGGTCACGGCCTTCAGAGGTCGCGGAGGCGGCGCTTGCGCATCTCCTTCAGCGCCTGCTTGCGGGCGTCCTCGTCGAGCCGCTCCAGCAGAAGCTTGCCCTCGAGGTGGTCGAGCTCGTGCTGGAAGAGCCTGGCCAGCAGCTCGTCGGCCTCGATGGAAAGCTCATTTCCGTCGAGGTCCCAGCCGGTGAGGTGGATCTCCTTCGGCCGCACGATCGGGAAGAACAGGCCGGGCACCGACAGGCAGCCCTCCTCGTACACCCACTCGCCCCTTGCGTCGCTGATGACGGGGTTCACGATCGTCTGCGGGCCCCGGTCGTCGCGCAGGTCGTAGATGAAGAGCCGCTTCAGCACCCCGACCTGGGGGGCGGCGAGCCCGAGGCCCTCGACGTCGCGCAGCGGCACCACCATGTCGTCGGCCAGACGCTTGACGCTGCCGTCGATGTCGGTGATCGGGGCGGCCTTCTGGTTGAGGACCGGGTCCCCGAATGTGCGGATGGTGTAACCGGGCATGGGTCGGCCAGGCTACTCAACCGATGTCCCACTACTTTGACGTCGCGCCCGCCGCCGCCAGCCGTCCGAGACAGGTCGCGCTGGCGCTGCGCGACGTGCGGCAAACGGTGGTCCTGGCCACCGACCGCGGGGTGTTCGCCGGCGATCGCGTCGACCCGGGCACCAGGCTGCTGGTCGATCACGGGCCGCCGGTACCCCAGGCCGGAGACCTGCTCGACCTGGGCTGCGGCTACGGGCCGCTGGCGGTGGCCCTGGCCCTGCGAGCCCCGGCGGCGCGGGTGTGGGCGGTCGACGTGAACGAGCGGGCGGTGGCGCTGTGCGCCGGCAACGCCGAGGCGCTCGGCCTCGGACCCGACCGGTTCCGTGCCTGCACCCCGGACGAGGTGCCGGAGGGGGTCCGGTTCGCCACGGTGTGGTCGAACCCGCCGATCCGGGTGGGGGCCGCCGCCCTGCACGAGATGCTGACGAGGTGGCTGACCCGGATGGAGGAGGGAGGCTGGGCCGCCTTGGTGGTGCCGCGCCACCTCGGGGCCGACTCGTTGGCCGTGTGGCTGGTGGCGCAGGGCTTCGGGGTGCAGCGGCTCACGTCCAAGCAGGGGTACCGCATCCTCGGGGTGAGCCGGCCGTGACCGGGCGGCAGCTGCGGTCGGTCGAGGTCAAGCGGCTCAACCGCAGCTGGCGACGGGCCACAGGGGCCAGCCTCGGCCTGGTGCTGGACGGGGTCGTCAGCCCCTTCAACGTCGGCTCGATCCTGAGGACGGCGGCGGCGCTCGGCGTCGAGCAGGTGTGGCTGGCCTCGGCGTCGGCCACCCCGCACCACCCGGCGGTGCGTAAGGTGTCGATGGGCACCGAGCGCCTCCTCCGGTGGCACGAGGGGGTGACCACCCTCGAAGCCGTCAACGCCGCCCGCGACGATGGGCTGCGCCCAGTGGCCCTGGAGCTGAGCGAGGGGGCGGCGCCGCTGCACGAGGCGCAGCTGGCCGGCGATGTCTGCCTGGTCGTCGGCAACGAGGACAAAGGCCTCTCCCCCGGCGTGCTCGCCGCCTGTGACGCCGCCGCCTACCTGCCCCAGTCGGGCAGGGTCGGCAGCCTCAACGTCGCCGTGGCCACCGGCATCGCCCTTTTCGAGTGCCGGCGCCGGGAGTGGGCGACCGGCCCGGTCGGGCGTCCGGTCGACGAGCCTCAGCCCGGCGGCTCCAGCTCGAACGCCTCGGCCAGCAGCTCATAGGAGCGCCGGCGGGCGGCGTAGTCGTGGCAGACCGTGAGTACGACCAGCTCCTCGACGTCGAAGTCGGTGGCCAGCCGTTGCATGGCGTCGCTGACCCGGTCGGGCGCGCCGACCAGCAGGCCCTTGCGGTCCTGGGCGATCCTGGCCTCCTCCAGGGCGGTCAGGACAGCGGACTCCGCCTGCTCAACCGAGGGGACAGGTCCCCGCCGGTCCTCCGACGGCAGCCGCCAGACCTCGACGCTGCGGGCCAGGCGCTCGGCCTCAAGGTCGGTGGGCGCACAGATCACGGCCACGGCCACGGCCGCCTCGGACCACTGGTCGGGCCCGGCCGGTCGGAAGTCACGGCGGTACCTGGCCACGATCTGGGGGCCGAAACCGGTCGAGATGAAGTGGGCGAAGCAGAGCGGCAACCCGAGCGCGGCGGCGCCCGCGGCCCCGTCGGAGCTGGAGGACAGCAACCACACCTCGGGGCGTTCGACCCCGTCGGGCAGGGCCCTCACCTCTGATCCAGTCCCGTCGAGGTGGGCGAGGAGGTCGACCAGCTTGGCCCCGAAGCTCTGGGCGACGCCGTCGACTCCGGCCTGCAGGGCGGCGGCGGTCGCCCGCGTCGCCCCGTCCGCCCGGCCGATGCCGAGGTCGATCCGGCCCGGAAACAGGGCGGACAGCACCCGGAACGTCTCGGCCACCTTCAGGGCGCTGTAGTGCGACAGCAGGATTCCGCCGGCCCCGACCCGTATGGATGACGTGGCCGCCGCCACCCGGGCCACCATCACCTCGGGGGCGGTGCCGGCCAGCCCCGGGGTGCCGTGGTGCTCGGCCAGCCAGTAGCGGTGGTACCCCAGCCGCTCGACGGCCTGGGCGAGGGCAACGGTCTCGCCCAGGGCCTCAGCCGGCGCGGAGCCGCTCAGGACCGGCGACTGGTCCACAACGCTGAGCCGCAACACCCACTCGACCATAGGTTCGCCGGCTTGTCGTCCCACGGCCCCCGGTCCGCTGCGTGGAGGTCGTCGGCGCAGAGGACGAGCCACGCAGATGCGGGCGGGCTGACCATGGTGCCTCTTGGGACCGCAGGGCCGCTGCGGGTGTCTCGGCTCCTGACGAGGCCCAGGCCGACGTCGGCTGCAGTCGCTCCCTCACAGGCGGGGCGGGTCGACCTCGACGCGGAGACGGCCGGAGGGTCGAGAGGTGGCGGCGAGGGCGTTGCACAGGGCGGCGGTGGTGGGGGCGCGCACCAGCCAGCGGCCGTCGGCCGGTTCGCCGACATCCACCTCGGGTCGGCCGGCCAGGGCGTCGACGAAGGCGGCGGCGGCGGCGCCGCTTATGCGGGCCAGGGCGGTGAAGGGAGGGAAGCCAAGCGCCTCACGGACCGGCCGTTCGTCCGAGGCCAGGCGGGCCGGGTCGCCGTGGAGGGCGGCGAGCACGGCGGGGTGGCGGGGCAGGCGGGTCTGCACCAGCACCCGGCCGCCGGCCGAGCGGGGACCCACCAGCCGGGCGGCCCGGGCCAGCAGGGCCAGCGCCTGCTCGGCCGCCCCCACCCGGGGCGCCAGCAGCTCCTGGTCCAGCTCGACGAAGCAGACGGCGTCGGCCCGGGCCACCCGGTGCAGCACGGCCTCGGTGCCGATGAGCACCTCGGCCGTCGGCAGCTCGGTGCTGGCTCCGGTCACCTCGGCCACGGGACGACCGGCCAGCCTGGCCAGCTCCTCGGCGGCCCGGGTCACGCCGACCCTAATGGCGGCGAGGGTGGACGATCCGTCCACCTGGCACAGCCGGGGGCGTTGCATGCCGCAGCGGGGACAGGCGAGGCCGTCACCGTCCTCGGCCACCGCCGCCCCACACCTCTCGCACCGGGCGACCTCCCGGCACGAGCGGCACACCAGCAGGCGGGCCCGGCCCTTGCGGTTGAGCACGCAGACGACCCGCTCGGACCGGCGCACCAGGTCGACAAGTCGCGGAGACCACAATCCCTCCCGCGGGTCGTCGGCCCGCCGGTCGACGATGTCGAGCGCGGCCCACCCGGCTCTCTCGTCGCTGCGGGCGGGGGTGACGAGACGCCGCCCCTCCAGCAGCTCGACTGGCGGGCAAGCCGAGGCCAGGGCGCAGGGCACCCCCGACCGGCGGGCGCGGTCCTCGGCCACGGTGACGGCCGACCAGGTGGGCGAGGCCTCGGAGCGGTGCGACTCGTCGTGGGCGGCGAGGACCACGACCGAGGCGAGCCCCGGCGCCGGGGCAAAGGCGGCGGCCCGGGCGCCCACCACGGTCCGCCCCCCGGCCGCGGCCTCGGCCCACTCCCCCGGCACCAGGGCGACGGGCTCCCCGGCCCGCCGCAGCCGGCGGGCCACGGCGCCAGCGACGGCGATAGACGGGCACACCACCAGCGCCGGGCCCAGCCTGGCCGCCTCGGCCACCACCACGAACCCGTCGGCCGCTGGCGGCAGCCGCACCACCGAGACGCCAGCCGCCAGCGCCTCGGCCGCCAACGCCACCAGCCCACCCTCGGCAACGGCGGCGGCCAGAGGCGATCTCGGTGCCGCCGGCGGCAGGCGCCCAACGACCCGTTCCGGCGACGCCGTCCCGAGGAAGTGCGACCACCGCCCCGCCCACCGCCACCCCGCCCAACTGGCCAGCTCGATGACCCCACCATCGGGCCCGAGTCCCCGCACCCCAGCCAACGGCCGCAACACCTTCCCGGCCGGCGGCTCGACCCCGTCGGCCACCACCCACCCCGCCAGCCGCCGTCCCGCCAGGTCGACCCGCACCATGGTCCCGAGCGACACCCGATCGTCCAGGTGCTCGGGCACCAGGTAATCAAACGGCTTGCCCCGCCCCCCCTCGTGGACGAGAACGCTGACCACCCGCTTCGTCACCTCCGGATCCTGTCCGGACATCGTGCCGCACCCACGATTGAATCACGAGCGAAGGCGTCGGCCGACGCAAAAATCGCACGCGGGTGGCCGACAGATGGAGAGCGATGACATGAGCGCATCCTGCGGCCGCATCTGTGGGCGTTTGCTTCGCTGGGGACTCGCAGACGAGCATTCTTCCACAAGCGGCTGCTGATCAAGGTCAAGGCCCGAGAGATCATCGACCACCAGATCGAGGTGATCAACAGGGAATGGGTCGAAGCCGCCGACTCGGCCCGCCTCACCATCGCCGAACGGCAGCAGCTCTGGCACCGCCAGATCCTCAACCCCTACGCAGTCGAGGACTGGTCTACCAGCCGAGGCCGTACTGCCCAGCCCAGGACAACGCTGAACCCGACCACCGCGGGGGGACCAGCGGCCGCGGCGCCGAGTCGCTACAAACCGAGGGCCGACTTCACATCCGCCAGGCGGGAGACCTGCTCCCAGGTGAACTCCTTGTCGGGGCGGCCGAAGTGGCCGTAGGCCGCGGTCTTGCGGTAGATCGGGCGGCGCAGGTCGAGGTCGCGGATGATGGCTGCGGGGCGCAGGTCGAACACCTCGTGCACCATCTCGCTGATCCGCTCCGGGTCGACCTGCTCGGTGCCGAACGTCTCGACCATGATCGACACCGGCCGGGCCACGCCGATGGCATAGGCCACCTGGATCTCACAGCGCCGGGCGGCGCCGCTGGCCACCACGTGCTTGGCCACCCAGCGGGCGGCGTAGGCGGCCGAGCGGTCGACCTTGGAGGGGTCCTTGCCGGAGAAGGCGCCACCGCCGTGGCGGGCGGCGCCGCCGTAGGTGTCGACGATGATCTTGCGGCCGGTCAGACCGGTGTCGGCGTGGGGGCCGCCCAGCACGAAGTTGCCGGTGGGGTTGCACAGCACCTCGTAGCCGTCGCTCTTGAAGGCCTCGGGCACGAGCGGGCTGATCACATGGTCCTTGAGGTCGGGCTTCAGCAGCACGTCGAAGTCGATCCCCGGGTCGTGCTGGGTCGAGATCAGGACCGTCTTCAGCCGGACCGGGATGTTGTTCTCGTACTCGAAGGTGACCTGGGTCTTGGCGTCGGGCCGCAGGTAGCCGAGCACGCCGGCCTTGCGGACCTGGGCCAGACGCTGGGCCAACCGGTGGGCCAGCCATATGGGCAGGGGCATGAGATCTTCGGTCTCGTCGGTGGCGTAGCCGAACATCATCCCCTGGTCGCCGGCGCCCTGCCCGTTCAGGATGTCCTCGCCGCTCTTGCCCGTCTGCACCTCGTAGGCGGTGTCGACGCCCTGGGCGATGTCGGGGCTCTGCTCGTCGATCGAGGTGATGACCCCACAGGTGGTCCCGTCGATGCCGTAGGCGGCGTCGTCGTAGCCGATGTCAAGCACGGTCTTGCGCACCAGGCTGGGTATGTCGACGTAGGCCGTGGTCGTGATCTCGCCGGCCACCACCACCAGACCGGTGGTGAGCAGCGTCTCGCACGCCACCCGTCCGGTCGGGTCCTCGGTGATGATGGCGTCGAGGACGGCGTCGGAGATCTGGTCGGCCATCTTGTCGGGATGGCCCTCGGTCACGGATTCGGACGTGAATGTGTAGTTCATCATGGCGCCTGAACCTTCGCAGGTCGGCGCCCCCGGCCGCCACTACCGGCCGATGAGCATCACGACGGCGTCCGCCACCGCCTCGGCTACCGCCCGCTTCGAGGACAGCGGGAGGTCCTGGCGGGCGCCGCCGGCGAACAGCAACGTCACCGCGTTGGTGTCGTGGTCGAAGCCGGCGCCGGGCGCACCCACGTCGTTGGCCACGATCAGGTCGAGGTTCTTGCGCGCCAGCTTGGCGGCGGCGTTCGCCACCAGGTCGTCGGTCTCGGCGGCGAAGCCGACCAGCACCTGGCCCGGGGCCTTGCGCCGGCCGAGCTCGGCCAGGATGTCGGGCGTCGGCTCCAGGATCATCTCGGGCGCACCGCCATCCTTCTTGAGCTTCGAGGCGGCGACGACCTGAGGCCGGAAGTCGGCCACGGCCGCGGCCATGACGACAGCATCGGCTCCCGGGGCCAGCGCCAGCACGGCATCGCCCATCTCAGCCGCCGACTCCACCCGCTGAAGGCTGACGCCCGGCGGGCCGACCGGGCGGTCCACCGTGGTCACCAGGTGCACGGTGGCGCCCCGGGCGGCGAGGGCGTCGGCCAGCGCATGGCCCTGCCTGCCGCTGCTGCGATTGCCGAGGAAGCGCACCGGGTCGATGGCCTCCCTGGTGCCGCCGGCCGTCACCACCACGGTGCGGCCGGCGAGCCGGCGCCCGTCGCCCAGGATCCGCTCGGCGACCGCCACCACCTCGGCCGGCTCGCGCAGCCGGCCCGGCCCGACGTCACCGGCGGCCAGCTGACCCTCGGCCGGGTCGAGGACGTGAACGCCTCGGGCCACGAGGGTCGCCACGTTGGCCCGGGTGGCGCCGTGCTCCCACATCTCGGTGTGCATGGCCGGGCACACGAGCACCGGTCCCCGGGCCATCAGCAGGGTGGCCGTCAGCAGGTCGTCGGAGAGCCCGGCGGCGTAGGCGGCCAGCAGCCTGGCCGTGGCCGGTGCCACGACCACCAGGGCGGCGCGCCGGCCGAGGAAGGTGTGCGGGCTCGGTTCCGGGCCGTCCCACAGCGACGTGCGGGCCGGCTCGGCCGCCAGGGCGCTGAACGTGAGGGGGGTGATGAAACGCTGCGCCCCGGCGGTGAGCACCGGGGCGACAAGGGCGCCGGCATCGCCCAGTCGCCGGCATATCTCGACCGCCTTGTAGGCGGCGATGCCGCCGGACACGCCGAGGACGACGTGCTGCCTGGCCAGCGCTCCCCCGGCCTGCGCTCCCACTGAGACCTTGAGGCTATGCCTCCTCCAGCGTCTCCTCGTCGGACACCCGGCGGGTGTAGACGATCTTGCCCTCGGCCACCTCTTCGAGGGCGATCGACAGCGGCTTGCGGCTGACTGAGGCGACCTGGGGCGGCACAATGGCGCCGAGGCCCTCGGACAGCTGGTTGAAGTAGCTGTTCACCTCACGGGCCCGGCGAGCCGACAGGGTCACCAGCGTGAACTTGGAGTCGACGCGCTCTAGCAGCTCCTCGATGGGCGGGTCGATCAGCGATGGGCGGCGCAGCACGGCCATGATGGGGGTCTCCAGCGGTCAGTGGCCGGGTCGGCGGGTGGCAACGATACCAGCCACCTCGTTCACTGCCCGCTCCAGGACGTCGTTGACGACGACGGCGTCCGCCAGCGCCCGGCCCTTCGCCTCCTCGAACTCGGCGATGGCCAGGCGCTGGGCCACGTGCTCGTCGTCGTCGCCCCTGGCCCGCAGGCGGGTTTCCTGGACTAGGCGGCTCGGCGGCACGAGCAGCACCACCAGGGCCCGGGGCTGATGGTGGCGGACCTGCTCGGCACCCTGCACGTTGATCTCGAGAACCAGGTCGAACCGCGGGTCGGCCAGCGTGTCGGGCATCGGCGTGCCGTACAGGTTGCCGAGGAACTCGTCGTGCTCCAGGAAGCCGCCCCGGGCCAGGTGCGACTCGAAGGTGGCCGCATCGACGAAGACGTATGCGTCCTCGGGCTCGCCCGGCCGTCGGGGCCTGGTCGTCCACGATCGGCTGAGCCGTAGCCGGGGGTCGATGTCGAGCAGCCGCCGCACCACCGTGCCCTTCCCGACCCCGCCCGGCCCGGAGAGCACCAGGATCACGGGCTCGGGCGCTCACAGCGTTCCAGCAGGGCCCTGCGCTGGTTGGCGCCCAGGCCCTGGACCCGTCGGGTCTCGGCGATGCCGACCTCGTCCATCATCCGGCGGGCCTTCACCTTGCCGAGGCCGGGCAGGCTCTCGAGCACCGCCAGCACCTTCATCTTGGCCACCGTCTCATCGGCCACCTGCTCGAAGAGCTCGAGCAGGGTGAGGCTGCCCACCTTCAGCTTCTCCTTCAGCTCGGCCCGCTGCCGACGGGCCGAGGCCGCCTTCTCAAGGGCGGCGGCCCGAGCCTCTGGAGAGATCTGCGGCGGCAGCGGCATGGCCGGGGACACTAGCGACCAGAGCAGGGGCCGCCACCGGGTGTGGTGACGGGAACGTTCAAGCGGTGACGGTGACAGCGGCGGCCACCGCGGCCGCCGCCTCGGCCCGGTTGTGGGCCCTGGTCACCGTGCGCCCGATGACGAGGAGGTCGGCCCCGTTGGCCACCGCCGCCTCGGGGGTGGCGGCACGGGCCTGGTCGTCGGTGTCGGCGCCGGGCAGCCGGATGCCCGGCACGACGGCGCACAGGCGGGGCCCGAGGCGCTTGGCCTCGGCCACGTCGTCCGCCGCGCACACGATGCCCCCGCAGCGCCCCTCGATGGCGGCCCGCACCCGGCTGCCGAGGACGTGCGGAGGGGCGCCCTCGTCGCTGGTCAGGATGGTGACGGCCAGGGCGACGGGCGGCGGCAGGCCGGCCCCCGACGCCCCCTCGGCCAGCCCGTCGGCGCCGGCCCGCAGCATCACCGGGCCGCCAAAGGCGTGCATGGTGAGGTAGGTGGCGCCCAGGCCGCCCAGCACCCGGGCGGCCCGCCCCACGGTGGTGGGGATGTCGCACAGCTTGAGATCGACGAACACCTGGAAGTCGAGGTCGGCCAGGGCCACCACGGCGTCGGGCCCGGCGGCACTGAACAGCTCGAGGCCGACCTTGACGACCCCGAACCAGGGGCGCAGCTCGTGCGCCATCCGGGTGGCCTCGACGAGGTCGTCGACGTCCAGGACGAGCGCCAGACGGTTGCGGACCTCGTCGGGGATCTCAGCCATGGGCCCTGCCTATCAGGGCCGCGACGGTGGTGTCGTGCCCGGCCAGCCACCGGTCCAGGCCGGCCAGCACCTTGGCCGTGGCCCGAGGGTCGACCAGGGTGGCGGTGCCGACCTCGACGGCGCTGGCCCCGGCCTGGATCAGCTCGACGGCACCGGCGGCGTCGCGAACCCCTCCGACCCCGACGATCGGCAGGTCCGGGTGGGCGGCGTGCACGTCCCACACGGCCCTGACGGCCACAGCGTGGATGGCCGGGCCTGACAGGCCGCCGCCGCCGTTGCCCAGCACCGGACGGGAACGTTCCACGTCCAGCACCAGACCGAGAACCGTGTTCGCCACCACCACGGCCGCGGCACCGGCCTGCCTGGCAGCGCCCGCCACCTCGACCAGCTGGTCGGTGTTCGGGCTGAGCTTGGCCCACAGTGGCAGGCGGGACGCCGCCGCCGCATCGATGGCAGCGGCGGTGGCGTTGGGATCGTGGGCGAAGAGGTGACGGCCGCCGTCGGTGTTCGGACAGCTCAGGTTCACCTCGAGGGCGGCGATGCCCGCCACGCCGGCCAGGGCGGCGGCGGCGTTGCCGTACTCCTGCGTTGTGCGGCCCCAGATCGAGGCCACTACCGTGGCCCCGGCCCGTCGCAGCCCGGGCAGGTCGTGCTCGATCCACGCCGCCACGCCCGGCCCCTGCAGGCCCACGGCGTTCAGCATCGCCGCCCCCGCCCCGTGCAGCCGCGGTGGCGGGTTGCCGGGCCACGGCCCGGTGCTCAGCGACTTCACCACCACCCCGCCGAGCCGGCCCAGCTCGACGTAGGCGCCCAGCTCGGCGCCGTGGCCCGCTGTCCCCGACGCCGTCAGCACCGGGTTTCGCAGGCTCACCGATCCGATCGCCGTCGCCAGACGGTCAGCCCCAGGGGCGGCGTCAGCCACCTAGAACAGCGGCGCCTGGCCGTCGGCGTGGTGCTCCTGAAGGGTCCGCACCGCCAGGGTGGTCGTCCCCCACTCGGCGATGCCGGCCGCCGCCGCCCGTGCCGCGGCCACGGTCGTGAGGCACACGACGCCGTGGACCGTGCAGGCCTTGCGGATGTGGGCGCCGTCGGTGCGCGACCCGCGGCCGCTCGGGGTGTTCACCACCATCTGCACGCCGCCGTCGACGATCAGGTCCACGGCGTCGGGCTGGCCGCTCCCGTCGCCCACTTTGGCCACCATCGTCTTCACCGGCACGCCGGCGGCTTCGAGGAAGGCGACGGTGCCGGACGTGGCGGCGATGCAGAAGCCGAGCTCGACGAAGCGGACGGCCACCCCGAGACCGGCCTGCTTGTCGTGGTCGGCCAGCGACAGCAAGACGCAGCCCTCCGAGGGCAGGCGGTCCCCGGCGGCCAGCTGGCTCTTGGCAAAGGCCAGGCCGAAGGAGACGTCGATGCCCATCACCTCGCCGGTCGATCGCATCTCCGGGCCGAGGAGGATGTCGACGTCAGGGAAGCGGTCGAAGGGCAGGACCGCCTCCTTCACCGACACGTGACCTCCGGTCACCGGCGGCCGCAGCAGCCCCTCCTGGCGCAGCTCGCCCAGCGTGGCGCCCGCCATCACCCGGGCCGCCACCTTGGCCAAAGGCACGCCGGTGGCCTTGGCTACGAACGGCACCGTCCGGCTGGCCCGCGGGTTGGCCTCGATGACGAAGACCTGGCCCTCCTTCACCGCGTACTGGACGTTCACCAGGCCTCGCACGTCCAGGGCCTCGGCGATGGCCGCGGTGTAATCCTCGAGCACCCGTATCACCTGGGGGCTCAGGTCGTAGGGCGGCAGGGCGCAGGCTGAATCGCCCGAGTGCACCCCGGCCTCCTCGACGTGCTCCATGACACCGCCGATCACCAGCTCGCCGGTGGCGTCGCGGATGGCGTCCACGTCGACCTCGACGGCGTCCTCCAGGAACCGGTCGATGAGCACGGGCCGGCTGGAGGACAGGCCGCCCTCGCGCCCGAGGGAGCCGAAGCGTGACAGCTCGTCCATCGCCGCCACCAGTGCGTCGTCGTCGTAGACGATCGACATGGCTCGGCCGCCCAGCACGTAAGAGGGCCGCACCAGGGCCGGGTAGCCGATCCGCCGCGCCACGGCCAGGGCCTCGGTCGCGGTGGCCGCCGTCCCCCCGGCCGGCTGGGGGATGGCCAGGCGCGAGCACAGGCTGGACCACAGCTCACGGTCCTCGGCGGCATCGATCGAGGCTGGGCTGGTGCCGAGAACCGGGTAGCCGGCGTCCTCGATGGCCTTGGCCAGCTTCAGCGGGGTCTGTCCGCCGAGGCTGACCACGACGCCGACCAGCTCGCCCGACCGGGCCTCGACCTCGAGGACGTTCAGGACGTGCTCGAACGAGAGCGGCTCAAAGTACAGGCGGTCGGAGGTGTCGTAGTCGGTGGACACCGTCTCGGGGTTGCAGTTGACCATGACCGTCTCGAAGCCGGCGTCGGCCAGGGCGAAACTGGCGTGCACGCAGCAATAGTCGAACTCGATGCCCTGGCCGATGCGGTTGGGACCGCTGCCCAGGATCACGACCTTGCGGCGCTCCGACGGCTGGACCTCGTCCTCGTCCTCATAGGTCGAGTAGTGGTAGGGCGTGCGAGCCGCGAACTCCGCCGCGCACGTGTCGACGGTCTTGAAGGTGGCACTCACGCCGCACGCCGTGCGGGCGGCCCGCACCTCGGCCTCGGTCACTGACCACAGCCACGCCAGCTGTGCATCGGAGAAGCCGAGGCGCTTGGCCCGCCGCCAGGCCCGCCGGTCGAGCGAGCGGGGCCCGTCGAGGCCGCCCAGCACCGCCCGCTCCTCGACGATCAGCGAGATCTGGTCCAGGAACCACGGGTCGACCCTGGTGGCCTCGGCCAGGCGTTCCACGCTCACCCCGCGGCGCAGCAGCGCCTCGAGGTGGAACGGCCGGTCCGGTGTGGCGATCACCGCACGCCGCATCAGCTCGTCGTCGCCCATGGCGTCCAGGCCGGCCTCGGCCGGGTCGCAGGCCAGGCCGAGCCGGCCGTGCTCCAGGCTGGCCAGCGCTTTTTGCAGCGACTCCGGGAAGGTGCGCCCGATGGCCATCGCCTCGCCCACGCTCTGCATGCGGGTGCCCAGCACCTCGGTGGTGCCCGGCAGCTTCTCGAACGCCCAGCGTGGGATCTTGGTGACCACGTAGTCGATAGTCGGCTCAAAGCTGACCGGGGTCACCCCGGTGATGTCGTTGGTGATCTCGTCCAGGGTGTAGCCGACGGCGAGCTTGGCGGCGATCTTGGCGATCGGGAAACCGGTGGCCTTGCTCGACAGGGCGCTCGAGCGGCTCACCCTCGGGTTCATCTCGATGACGAGCATGTCGCCGTCCACCGGGTTCACCGCGAACTGGATGTTGGAGCCGCCCGTCTCCACCCCCACCCGCCGGATGCAGGCGAAGGCGGCGTCACGCATCAGCTGGTACTCGACGTCGGTCAGCGTCTGCGCCGGCGCCACGGTGATCGAGTCGCCGGTGTGCACCCCCATCGGGTCGAAGTTTTCGATCGAGCACACGACCACGCAGTTGTCGGCGTTGTCGCGCATCACCTCCAGCTCGTACTCCTTCCACCCGGCGATGGAACGCTCGACCAGGATCTCCGATATCGGGCTGGCCGCCAGCCCCTCGGCCGCCAGGCGAGCCAGTTCGTCGTCGTCGGCCGCCATGCCCGTGCCCTTGCCACCGAGGATGAACGACGGCCGGACGATGATGGGGTAGCCCACCTCGACGGCCACGGCCAGCGCCTCGTCGACGGTGCGGGCGAAGCCGCTGGCGGGCACGTCGAGGCCGATCTCAACCATCGCCGCCTTGAAAAGCTCACGGTCCTCGGCGGTGCGGATGGCCAACGCGGTGGCGCCGATCAACTCGACCCCGAAACGTTCCAGCACCCCGTCCTCGACGAGCTCCATGGCCAGGTTCAGCGCCGTCTGGCCGCCCAGGGTGGCCAGCACGGCATCGGGCCGCTCACGCTCGACGATGGCGGCCAGGACGTCACGGGTGAGCGGCTCGATGTAGGTGCGGTGGGCGAACTCGGGGTCGGTCATGATCGTGGCCGGGTTGGAGTTGGCCAGGATGACGGTGAAGCCCTCCTCCTTCAGCACCCGGCAGGCCTGGGTGCCGGAGTAGTCGAACTCACAAGCCTGGCCGATGACGATGGGGCCCGACCCGAGCACCAGGACCTTGTCGATGTCACTGCGCCTCGGCACTACCGGCTCCCCGTCATGAGGTCGGCGAACTCGCCGAACAGGTAGGAGGCGTCGTGGGGCCCGGGACCGGCCTCGGGGTGGTGCTGCACCCCAAAGGCTGGGCGGTCGGTGCAGCGGATCCCCTCGACCACGCCGTCGTTCAGGTTCACGTGGGTGATCTCGGTCCCCGGCACGTCGCCGACGGCGAAGCTGTGGTTCTGGCTGGTGATCTCGATGGCTCCGTCGCGCAGGCGCCGAACGGGGTGGTTTCCGCCGTGGTGACCGAAGGCCAGCTTGTAGGTGGTGCCGCCGAGGGCGGCCCCGAGCAGCTGGTGGCCCAGGCAGATGCCGAAGGTCGGCACCCCTGAATCCAGCACCTGGCGCACGGCTTCGACGGCGTATCCGAGGGTGGCCGGGTCGCCGGGCCCGTTGGACAGGAAGATGCCGTCCGGCTGACGGGCCAGCACCTCGCTGGCCGGGGTCGAGGCGGGAACCACCTCGACGGTGGCGAGCACCCCGAGGTGGCGCAAGATCGTGGTCTTGATCCCGTAGTCGTAGGCCACCACCCGCAGGGGGCCGTCGCCCACCGTGTAGGGCTTGGCGGTCGTCACCCCGGCGACGAGGTCGATGCCCGAGGTGCCGGGCTCGGCCGCCGCCGCCGCCGCCAGCGTGGACTCGTCAGCCGTACCGAAGGCGCAGGGCATGGCGCCGGCCTGGCGGATGTGGCGGGTGAGGCGGCGGGTGTCGACCCCGGCGATGCCGGGAGTGCCGGTGCGCCGGAGGAAGGCGCCGAGGTCCTCGTTCGACCGCCAGCTGGAGCGCATCCGGGCCAGGTCGCGCACCACGACTCCCCGGCAGCCAGGCCGCGCGCTCTCCATGTCGGCCGGGTTCACGCCGTAGTTGCCGATGTGGGGGTAGGTGAAGGCCACCACCTGCCCGGCGTAGGACGGGTCGGTGATGATCTCCTGGTAGCCCGACATGGCCGTGCTGAACACAACCTCGCCGCCTGCCACGCCGCCCGGAGGCTCGGCGCCGATCGACTCGCCTTCGAAGAGGGTCCCGTCGGCCAGTACGAGCAGAGCCTCAGCCACCGAACCCCCGCTTCTGTCGGGAGTAGCTGTCGCTCAGCGGAGGGTTTGTCCCGACGGTTCGGATGGTCATCGCTGGGCCTGCTGGTCGACGACGACGGGCTCGCCTTGGTGGACGGTGTGGCGGACCCGGCCCTGCATCTCCCGGCCGGCGAAGGGGGTGTTGCGGCTGCGGCTGGCCAGTCGGGCCGGGTCGACCACCCAGCGCTCAGCCGGGTCGACGGCGCACAGGTCGGCGGGCGCACCTTCGGCCACGAGGCCGGCGCCGGCCGATAGGCCCAGGACTGCGGCGGGCTGCCAGGACATCAGGGCGAACAGGCGCTGCGGGTCATCGGCCAGGCCCAGGCCTGACAGGGTCAGCGCCATCGCCGTCTCCAGCCCCAGCATCCCGGGCGGGGCCTGGTCGAACGGCTGCTCCTTCGCCTCCTGGTCGTGGGGGGCGTGATCGGTCGCCACGGCGTCGATCGTGCCGTCGAGCAGGCCGGCGCCCACGGCGTCGCGATCGGCGGCCGGTCGCAGCGGGGGGTTGACCCGGAAGACAGGGTCGAAGCCCTGGCAGGCCTCGTCGGTGAGCGTGAGGTGGTGAGGGGTGGCCTCGCAGGTGACCGGCAGACCGGCCGCCCTGGCCTGGCGCACCAGGTCGACGCTGCGGGCGGTGGACAGGTGCTGGAGGTGGAGGCGAGCGCCCGTCAGGCGGGCGAGGGCGATGTCGCGCATGACCATTACCTCCTCGGCTTCGGCGGGCTGGCCCGGCACCCCCATCCTGCTCGACCATGCACCCTCGTGCATCACCCCGCCGGCGGCGAGAGTCTCGTCCTCGCAGTGCTCAGCCAGCAGCACGCCGAGGGGGCGGGCGTACTCAAGGGCCCGGCGCATCAGGCGGCCGTCCTGCACGCCGGCGCCGTCGTCGGTGAACAGCCGCACCCCGAGGGCCGCCAGCTCAGCCATGGGCGCCAGGCGCTCGCCGGCCCGGCCGACGGTGATGGCACCGCTCACCTGGACGGTGCACAAGGCGGTGGCGGCCAGGGCCAGCACCTCGCGCACGACCCCGGCCGAGTCGATCGGCGGCGTGGTGTTGGGCATGGCCACAACCGTGGTGTAGCCGCCCAGGGCGGCGGCCCGGCTGCCGGTCTCGACGGTCTCTGCCTCCTCCCGCCCGGGCTGGCGCAGGTGGCTGTGGAGGTCGACCAGGCCCGGGCCCACCCAGCAGCCGGCGCAGTCGAGCACCTTCACCCCCGGCTCGGCCAGCTGGGCGCCGACGGCGACCACGGTGGCGCCGGCCACCAGCACGTCCGCCCGCCGGGCGCCGCCACGGTCGACGACCGTCCCTCCCCGCAGCAGCACCCTGCCCTCGCCCGCATCAGCCATCGAGGCGGACATCCTCGTCGGGCTGGGCGGTGAGCAGGTGGAACAGCACAGCCATGCGCACGGCCACCCCGTTGGCCACCTGGCGGGTGATGACGGCGTTTGGCATGTCGGCCACCTCGGGGGCGATCTCGACGCCCCGGTTCATCGGCCCCGGGTGCATGACGATGGCGCCGGCCGGCAGGCGCTGAGCCCGGCGGCGGTCGAGGCCGTAGGTGGCGGCGTACTCGCGCAGGCTCGGGACCAGCGCCTCGGTGGTCCGCTCCTGCTGCATGCGCAGCAGGTAGCAGACGTCAAGCTCTCCGATCACCTCGTCGAGGTCGTGGGCCACCTCGCACGGCCAGCCCTCGAGCGACGGCGGCAGCAGGGTGAGCGGCGCCACCAGGACCACCGAGGCGCCCAGCATGGCGAAGCAGGACACGTCGCTGCGGGCCACCCGGCTGTGCTTCACATCCCCGACGATGGCTATGCGCAGACCCTCGAGCGAGCCCGCTTTGTGCTCGCTGCGGATGGTGTAGGTGTCGAGGAGGGCCTGGGTGGGGTGCTCGTGCCATCCGTCGCCAGCGTTCAGAACGCTGACCCCGCTGCCCTCGAGCCAGCGGGCCAGCTGCCAGGGCACGCCCGACGAGGCGTGGCGCACGACCACGGCGTCCACGCCCATAGCCTCGATCGTGAGCACGGTGTCGCGCAGGCTCTCGCCCTTGTTGGCCGCCGAGGTGGACAGGCTGAACGACATCGTGTCGGCCGACAGGCGCTTGGCCGCCGTCTCGAACGACAGCCGGGTGCGGGTCGAGTCCTCGTAGAACAGGCTGACCACGGTGCGGCCCCGCAGCGCCGGCACCTTCGGGATGTCGCGGCGGCCGACCTCGACCATCGAGTCGGTCAGCTTCAGCACGGCATCCACCCCCTCGCGCCCGAGGCCGTCGACGCTCAGCAGGTGGGCGGTCACGGCACCAGGTCGCCGATGGTCACTCCGTCGGGGCCGACATCGACCAGCTCGGCGGCACGGGTGGGCAGGTTCTTGCCCACCACGTCAGGGCGGATCGGCAGCTCGCGGTGGCCGCGGTCGACCATAACGGCCAGGCGCACCGCCCGGGCCCGGCCGTGGTCGGCCAGGGCGTTCAGGGCGGCTCGCACGGTGCGGCCGGTGTACAGCACGTCGTCGACCAGCACCACCGTCTTGTCGGTCAGGTCCCAGGGGACGTGGCTGGGAGCCTCGGGCACGACCGGCCGCAGCCCGATGTCGTCCCGGTAGAAGGCGACGTCCAGCGAGCCGACGGGAACCTCGGTCCCCTCGATCTTGCGCAGCGCCTCGGCCAGGTGCTCGGCCAGCGGCACCCCACCGGTCTGGAGCCCGATGAGGACCACACCGTCGAGGCCCTTCTCGCCCTCGATGATCTCGTGCGCCATCCGCCACACCGCCCGTCGGACATCATCCGCGTCCATCACCTGGGCCCGGGGCACGAAACGGCCCCGCAGCGGAGGCGCCAACGATCGCTCTCGTGCAGCCAAGGCTTCCCTTCCGTGCGAGCCTCACCGGGCCCGCTTCACGGTCAGAACCGGAAGATACACCTGGCGTGGGCCAGGTTCCGGCGGTCCGTCGGCTTGAGGCGCGAGCGGCCCTCGGCTTCAGGCCCGGGCGACGGCGACCAGGCCGGCGATGCCCAGGGCGTAGAGCACCAGGACCGCCAGGGAGTCGAGGCCCATCCGGGCCCTCCGGCGGGTTGGGCGGAAGATCAGGCCGACCAGGTAGACGACGGTGAGCAACGCCCCGAGAGCGGTCAGGTAGACGTCGGTGTCCTGGGCCTGGGGCAGCGCGGCGGTGCCCGAGAGCAGGCTGGCGAACAGGAACAGCACAGGCAGGAATGCGTTGCCGCCGAAGATGTCGCTCATGGCCAGCTGGTAGTCGCCGAGGCGCACCGAGGTGAGGCCCGTCGACAACTCGGGCAGGGAGGTGGCGGCGGCCAGCACGGTCGCCCCGAAGAGCACGCCGGACAGCCCGACGCGCCCCGAGATCGCCTCGCCCGACTGCTCCAGCAGCACCCCGGCCACCAGGGTGGCGAGGGCCGCCAGGCCGAACACCACGGCGGCCCGGGTGGTGCTGACGTTGTTCTCGGTGGCCGCCTTCTCCTTCTGCTTGGTGGCGTGACCCCGGGCCGGCTCCTGGCTGTCGGGGGGCTGGCCGGACTCGTGCCACGGCAGCCCGGCGCCGGCCCGCTTCAGCAGGAACAGCCCGCCGATCCACAGGGCGGCGATGAGCAGGTCGGCGGGGGCGAAGCGCCAGAGGATCAGGCTCTTCGGCAGCCGGGTGCCGGCTATCACAACCACGAGGATGGCCAGCACCAGCGCCGCCTCAAGGACCAGCTGCAGCGACGCGGCACGATAGGTCAGCGGACGCTCCCCCCTGACCCCAAAGGCGTCGAGGAGGACCAGGACCAAGGTCTGGATGGCTATCCCGCCCAGGATGTTGCCGATGGCGATGCCCAGGTTGTGGGCCAGGGCGGCGCTGGCGGTAATGGCGATCTCCGGCAGGTTCGTGGCCACCGCCAGCATGAGCAGCCCGCCGAGCGCCTGACCCAGCCCGAGGCGGGTGGAGAGCACGTCGGTGGTGTCAGACAGCTTCACCCCGCCGACCCAGATGGCCCCGGCGGCGGCGGCGAAGATCACCAGCAGCACCGGCAGCGCCAGCGAGGTCACGTGGTGCCGAGCGCTTCGGGCGGCAGCGACACCGTCGACTCCGGGCGCACCTCCCGGGCCAGGTTGGAGAGCAGGCCGTTGACGAAGCGGGCCGCCTCCTCGGTGCTGAAGCGCTTGGCCAGCTCGACCGCCTCGCTCAGGATGGCCCCCGTCGGCACGTCGGGCCGGGCCACCAGCTCGAAGGTGGCCAGGCGCAGGATGCTCCGGTCGACCCACGGCATCCGGTCGACCGTCCAGTCCCGGGCCAGGCGGGCGATGTGGGCGTCGATCTCTGGGAGCCGTGCCCCCACACCGGTGACCAGGGCGACGGCGAAGGTGTCAGGGGTGATCATCAGGCCCTCCAGCACCTCGGCCGGGGCCAGGGCCTTGGCCTCGGCCTCGTACAGCAGCTCGAGGGCCCGCTCGCGTGCCTCGCGCCGCGAGCCCTGCAGCATCAGACCCGCGTCAGGTAGTCGCCGGTGCGCGTGTCGACCCGGATCATGTCGCCGACGTTGATGAACAACGGGACCTGCAGGCTGAGGCCCGTCTCGAGCCGGGCCAGCTTCTTGGCGCCCGACACCCGGTCGCCCTGCACTCCGGGCTCGGTGTCGGCCACCTGGAGGTCAACCGATGACGGCAGCTCGACCCCGATGATCTCGTCCCGGTAGAAGGCGAGCACGGCGTTGTCCGAGTCCTTCATGTACTTGGGCGCCTCACCGAGGGCGGCGGCCGGGGCCGTCAGCTGGTCATAGGACTGGACGTCCATGAACACGAACCCGTCGCCGTCTTTGTACAGCAGCTGCATCTCCTTCTTCTCGACGATGGCCTGGTTCAGGGGCTCTGAGCCCCGAAACGTGCGGTCCTGGGTGCCGCCGGTCCGGAGGTTCTTAAGCTTGGTGCGCACAAAGGCGCCGCCCTTGCCCGGCTTCACGTGCTGGAAGTCCACGACCTGGAACAGGCCCTCGGGCAGGTCGAGGGTCATGCCGTTCTTGAGGTCGTTGCTGCTGAAGGCCACGGTTGGCGCATCGTAGGCGGCCTCCCAACGGCCCGGCAGGAGCGGCGCGCTCCTCCCCAACGGGTGGCCGACGGCTAGCCGAGCAGGGCGGCGACGGCGGCGATCGCCAGGCGGTAGCCGTGGCCGCCCAGGCCGGAGATCGTCCCGGTCGCCACCGGCGAGACCACCGAGGTGCGACGCCACGGCTCGCGGGCGTCGGGGTTGGACAGGTGCAGCTCGATGACGGGGCCGCTGAACGCGGCCAGGGCGTCGTGCAGGCTCCAGCCGTAGTGGGTGAGGGCGCCAGCGTTGACCACGATGGCCGCCGCCCGGCCCTGGGCGCCGTGCACGGCGTGGACCAGGTCGGCCTCGGCATCGCTCTGCAGGTGCTCGAGGCTGAGGCCGTGGGCTGCCGCTTCGGCGGTGGCCGCAGCCACGTGGTCGGCCAGCGTCGCCGAGCCGTAGATGGCGGGCTGGCGGTCGCCGAGCAGGCTCAGGTTCGGGCCTGACAGCAGCAGCACCAGCGGCGGGTCAGCCACCCAGAACCTCCCTCACCACGTCGGGGTCGACGCCGGCCACGATCTCGCAGCCGACGGGGCCGTCGAGGATGAAGGTCAGGCCGTCGACGGCCTTTTTGTCCCGGGCCATCAGGCCCACCAGGCTCTCCGGGTCGTGACCCGCGGCGATGTCGGCGGCCAGGCCGTAGCTGGCCACCACCCGCCGGTGCTCGTCGACCCGCTCAGCACCGATGCGCCCCAGCCGCTGGGCCAGGCGGGCGGCGAAGACCAGGCCGACGGCCACCGCCTCGCCGTGGCGCAGGTCGAAGGAGCCGTCGACCTCGAGGGCGTGGGCCAGGGTGTGGCCGTAGTTCAGCAGGGCCCGCCGGCCGGCCGATCCGGCCGCCACCGACTCCCGCTCGTCACCGGCCACCACATCGCCCTTCAGTCGCACGCAGGCGGCCACCGCGTCCTCGAGCCCGAGGTCGGTGAGGTCAGGGGCGCCGAGGAACGCGTACTTGGCCATCTCGCCGCTGCCGCTGCGGCGCTCCCGGTCCGGGAGGGTGTCGAGGGCGTCGAGATCGCAGACCACCGCCGCCGGCTGCCAGAACGCCCCCACCAGGTTCTTGCCCTCGGGCAGGTTGACACCGGTCTTGCCGCCGATCGCCGCGTCGACCATGCCGAGCAACGTCGTCGCCACGTGGACCACGGGAACGCCGCGGTGGTAGCAGGCGGCGGCGAAGCCGGCGGTGTCGGTGACCACTCCCCCGCCGACGGCCAGCACGCAGTCGCGCCGGGTCAGGCCCCAGGCGGCGAAGTCCCGGCACAGACTCTCGATGGTGGTCAACGTCTTGGCGGCCTCGCCCGGGCCGATTGTGAAGCGGCGCTGCTCGCAGCCCGGGTCGACGTCGAGTCCGATCCCGTCCTGGGTCACCACCGCTACGCGCCGGGTGTCGTCGGGCAGCAGCGTTGCCAGCTGGCGGCGGGCGCCGTGACCGATCACCACCGGGTAGCGGCGCCCGTCGGCCAGGCCCACCTCGACCGTGGTCACGGCCGGCCGCCAACCGGCCATGCCTTGACGGCCCCGGCTATCCGGTCGACGATGCGGCCGACCGGCACCCCGTCGACGTCAACCACCAGCTCCGCCAGCGCCTGGTAGAGGGCGGCCCGCTCGGGGTACAGACGGGCCAGCGCCAGACCCGGCTCGTCGCCCAGCAGGGGCCGGGTGCGCCCATCGCCCACCCGTTGGGTGAGAGTGGCCAGGGACGCCCGCAGCCACACCACGAGCCCCGCACCAGCCATCAGACGGCGATTGCCTTCGGCCAGCACCGCACCGCCCGCCACGCTCACCACCACCGGGTGGGCGGTGGCGCACGCCTCGGCCAGCACGATCGACTCCTCCGCCCGGAACGCCGGCTCCCCCCGCTGGGCGAACAGCTCGGGCACGGTGCACCCCGTGCGGCGGCGCACCTCCTCGTCGCTGTCGAGGTACGGCCACCCCAAGCGCTGACCCAGCGCCCGCCCCACCGTCGTCTTGCCCGCCCCCATCATCCCGACGAGCAGAACCCGCTCCACTGTGCCTCCAGAGCCGGCGGGCTCCACTGTGCCTCCAGAGCCGGCGGGCTCCACTGTGCCTCCAGAGCGGTCAGCCATCGTGGAGGGACGCCCGGAAGGCGTCGGCGTTGCGGATCATCTCGGTGACCGAGTCGCCGCCGAACTTGCGCAGCGCCTCGGAGGCCAGGACCAGGGCGACCATGGTCTCGGCCACCACGCCCATGGCCGGCACCGCCGTCACGTCCGTGCGTTCCTTGAAGCTGACGGTCGCCTCCTTGGTGATGACGTCGACGGTGCCGAGCACCGGGCGGTTGAGGGTGGCCAGGGGCTTCATGGCGGCCCGCACCGCCATCAGCCCACCGGTGGAGATGCCCCCCTCGACACCGCCGGCCAGCGTCGAGGTTCGCCGGTAGGCGTCCTGTGGGCCGTCCCACTCGATCGGGTCGTGGGCCACGCTGCCCCGCCGGCCGGCCACTTCGAAGCCATTGCCGATCTCGACGCCCTTCACCGCCTGGATCGACATCACCGCCTGGGCCAGCAGGCCGTCGATCTTGCGGTCCCAGTGGGTGTGGCTGCCGAGGCCGACGGGCACGCCGTAGGCCAGCACCTCGACCACGCCGCCCAACGAGTCGCCGTCGCGGGCAGCGGCCTTGATCTCCTCGACCATCGCCTCCTCGGCACCCGGGTCGAAGCAGCGGACCTGGCTCTGGTCCACGGTGGCGAGCTCGCCGGGGCGGGGGCGCTCACCGCCCTGGCTGTGGACCGAGCCCAGCTGCACCACGTGGGAGAGGATCTCGACCCCCAGGTGGCGCAGCAGCAGCTTGGCCAGCGTGCCGGCGGCGACCCGGGCCGCGGTCTCCCGGGCGCTGGCCCGCTCCAGCACGTCCCGGGCGTCGGTGAAGCCGTGCTTCTGCATGCCGGCCAGGTCGGCGTGACCGGGGCGGGGCTGGGTCAGGGGCTCGGTCGTGGTGCCGGGGGCCGGCGACATCTCCTGGTGCCAGCGGTCGCTGCGCTGCCACTCGCTGTTGCCGATGGTGATGGCGACCGGACCGCCGAGCGTTCGGCCGTGGCGGACGCCGCCGAGCAGCGCCACCTCGTCCTGCTCGAAGCGCTGCCGCGGCCCTCGGCCGTAGCCCAGCCGCCGACGGGCCAGCTCGGCCTGCACGTCCTCAACCGTGACGGCAAGGCCGGCCGGCAGACCCTCGAGCGTGGCCACCAGGCAGGCGCCATGGGATTCCCCGGCGGTGAGGAGGCGCAGCATCGGCGGCTCAGCGTACCGGCGGTCCGGCGACGAGCTCTCGGAGCAGCAGCCATCGGTATCGCCTCGGGGACAGCCGGGCTACCGTCCGACCTGTGGCTGAAGGGCAGGCGGAGGCGTCACCCGGGGCGGGGGCCGACGGCGCCGGCCTGCTCCTCGCCGTTGAGCAGGTGGGTGCCGACGTCGCCGCCCTCACCCGCCTGCTGGCCGCCCAGCCCGCGGAGGTGGCGGCCAGGGTCGACATCGACGCGGCCACGGCCGGCATCGTCATGCGGTTGGGGACCCTCGGCAGCGCCCTGGACCAGCTGCGACTGTCGCTGCTCGCCGGGCTCGACCGGGCCGCCGAGCGTGTCGACCAGCCCAGCTGGCTGCCTGAGCTGCTGGCAGATCTGGCCGGGCTCGGGAACAGGGTAGAAGCAGCGGGGGCCCAAACAGGCGAGGACCCTCGTCTGAACGACCTGACGGCCCGGCTCGACCAGCCCACCTGGCTGCCTGAGCTCAGGGCCACGCTCGGCCAGCTCGGCGCCCGGCCCGCACCCGAGGACGGGCTGGCCTCGCCTCTCAACGACCTGGCGACCAGGATCGAGCAGGTGGTGGCCGATGCGGCCGAGGGCACCCGGCTGCAGCTGGCGGCGCTCACCACCGTGCCGGGCGTGCCGCCCGGGGAGGCGGCCGAGCAGGTCGACGAGGCCAGCGGCCGCATCGCCTCCCGGATCAGCGCCATGGGCAACACCCTGGACCAGCTCCGGATCTCCCTGCTGAGCGAGCTTGACCGCGTCGGCGAACGACTCGATCGCCCGGCCTGGCTCCCCGAGCTGCAGTCGGCAACGGGAGACGAGGTGGCGGCGTTACCCCTTCAGGATGACCTGGGATCGGTCCTGGGCGAGCTTCAGAGCCGAGTCACCCGGGTCCTGGACGACCCCCGGCTCGACGAGGTGGCGACTGCGGTGGCTGATCTGTCCGAACGGGTGGCGCCGCTCCCCGACCGCCTGAAGGCCATCGCCGTGCTGGTCGATCGCCTCACCCCCCTGGCCCGGGCCGGGGACGAGGCCGGGTCCATCGTCGGCCTACTCGACCGGGTGAGCACCACCCTCGACCAGATCGTGGCCCGCCTGCCGAGCAGCCCGGAGCCGGGGACCGGGCTCGTTCCAATGGTCCGCGGTGACGGGGACGAGCCCTCCGGCGGGGTCGCCGACCTGCTGGCTGACGTCAGCCGCCGTCAGGACGAGGTCACCACGGCCGTCAGCTCCGTCCTCGACCAGGTGCGCGGTCCAACGGGTGTCGACGCCGTCCTGGACCGCATGGAGCAGCGCGAACGGTCGCTGGCCGCCCGGCTCGACCGCATCGACTCCGAGCTGCGCCGCCGGCCCGACGGGGAGTCCGGGGCGCGGGCCGAGCCGGGCCTGGTGGCCGCTCAGGCCTTGGACGCCGCCTCTGGTGCCCACGACGCCGCCGGTGACGCCGCCGCTGGTCCAGGTGCTCCGGGCGGCAACCTCGAACAGCTCCGCATCTCGCTGCTGGAGGGGCTGGACCGCGTCGCCGTCCGGCTCGACCAGCCGGCCTGGCTGCCAGAGCTTCAGGCCGCCCTGCGTGACGTGGCGGCAGACCGATCTCCCGAGGACGACGACGTCGCGGTGCCCGGCGCCAACCTCGCTCGTCCCCTGGACGACCCCCGGCTCGATGATGTGGCCACCGCCATGGCCGAGCTGGCCGAACGGGTGGCGCCGCTGCCCAAGCGGCTGGCGGCCATCGCCGTGCAGGTCGACCGTCTCACCCCCCTGGCCCGGACCGGCGACGAAGCAGGATCCCTGTTCGGCCAGCTCGACCGGCTGAACACCGCGCTGGACCAGATCGTCGCCCACTTCGCCGACACCGGGGCGGCCGCCGCCGAGGCTCAGCCCGTGACAGAAGACAGGGACGAGCGGTCCGGAGCGATCGTCGACTTGCTCGCCGGGGTCACCCGCGGCCAGGGGGAGGTCGCCGAGAGCGTCGGCATGATCCTCGACCAGATGCGCGGGCCCATGGTCATCGACACCGTGATGGACCGCATGGAGCAGCGCGAGCGGTCGCTGGCCGCCCGGCTGGACCGCATCGACGCCCAGCTGCGCCGGGACATCGAGGAAGCCCCGGCACCGGCGGGCGACGCCGAGGCGACCATCCGCCTCGGCGAGCTGGCATCGGCGGTCGCCGCCATCGACCCGGGTGCGCGTCTGACACGCCTCGAGGAGACGCTCGGCGACCTGGCCGAGTCGTCTCGTGCCGACCTGGCCGCTCTGAACCGCCTGCTGGCCGCGCAGCCCGACGAGGTCGGGTCCTATGTCGCCGCCGCCGCTGGTGCCGCCGCCGCTCGGACCGGCGCCTTGGGCGGCAACCTCGAACAGCTCCGCACCTCGCTGCTGGAGGGACTGGACCGAGTGGCTGACCGGCTGGACCAGCCCGCCTGGCTGCCCCAGCTGCAGACCGTCATCGATGACGCCGCCGCAGCCCGTGCGCGGCAAGACGACGGTCCGGTGCCGGACGGTGACGGCGAACCAGTCGAGGACGACCCTCGTCTCGACCGCGTGGCCACCGCGGTGGCCGAGCTGGCCGAACGGGTGGCGCCGCTGCCCGAGCGGCTGACGGCCATCGCCGTGCAGGTCGACCGCCTCACCCCCCTGGCCCGGGCCGGCGACGAAGCAGGATCCGTCCTCGGCCAGCTGGACCGGGTGAGCGCCACACTCGACCAGATCGTCGCTCACCTCCCCAGCCCGGTCGAACCCGAGACCAGCCTGACTGCCGGCCGCCAGGCGGCCGAGCGGGCCGAGGCGCTGGCCCAGGTGATGGCCGGCCTGGCACGCCGTCAGGACGAGGTCGCCGCGGCCGTCAGCTCGGTCCTGGACCAGATGAGCGGTCCGATGGGCACGAACACCGTCCTCGACCGCCTAGAGCAGCGTGAGAGCTCTCTGGTCGCCCGGCTCGACCGCATCGACTCCGAGCTGCGCCGCAGGACAGAGGTCCCGGTCGACGCGAGCCCGCGGTCGGACCTTGATGCGGCGCGTGTCCTTCGGGTCGTGCTTGAGGCGGTCGAGCGCCAGGAGCGCACCGTGTCGGCCCAGCTCGATCACCTCGACGCCGACGTGCGCACCATCGCCGCCGGGCCAGCCAGCGCCACCGTCGTCCCCTGGGCCGAGCCGACCGCTCTGGAGACCGTTCTGGACGGGCTCGACGAGCAGCAGCGGGCGGTGGCCCGTCAGCTCGGCTGGGTCGGGGATCGGCTGGCCGAGGTGGCGACCCAACTGATCCCCACCGACAGCCCACCGGCCGAGGCGGGCTGGTCCCGCGCCGTGGATGAGGTGGTGGCCCACCTGGATCGCCGCGAGCAGGCGCTGTCCATGCGCCTCGACCGTATGGAGGTCGAGCTACGTCGCAGCATCGCCGCCCGGCCGGCCGAACCCCGGAGCGAAGAAAGCGGGGAGCTGAGGGCTGCTGTCGACCGCCTCTCGGCGATGGTTGAGTCGACCGCCCAGCGGCTCGACCGCCGCCTGTCCAGCATCGATGTCGCCCGCCGCGCTCCCCCGCCCTCGACCTCGGCCGACGTGGCCTCTGTGCGGCTGGCCGAGCTGCGAGCCGAGCGGGCCCTGGTCCAGGACCGGCTCCGGGAGGAGCGCGTCCTTGCCTCCCGTGCCGACCGCGACGAGGAGGCCGACGCCGAAGCCTTTGACGCCCACCTCTACAGCGCCTACAACGCCTACGAGACCGACGTCACCGACGTCAACGACGTCAACGACGTCAACGACGCCGACCCCTGAGACCGAGGGCCCCAGATCCGACCTCGACGACAGGGGCAGCCGCCGGCCTCTCAGGTGCCGAGGTAGGTGTCGAGCAGGGGTTGGCCGACGAAGATGGCCACCTCGGCGCCGAGAGCCAGGAACGGACCGAAGGGGATGGCCGCCTTCAGCCCCTGGCGGGTCACCACGGCGTAGACCAGGCCGATCACAGCCGAGGTGAGGAAGGCCACGAACAGGAACAGCGGCACCAGGCCCAGGCCCAGCCAGCCCACAGCCATGCCCAGCACGAACGACAGCCGCACGTCGCCGTAGGCCATCCCGCTGGGTGAGATGAGGTGGAGGGCGAAGAACAGGGCGAAGCTGCCGGCCGCCCCGACAGCCGCCCAGGCGATGCGGCGGGGCTCGGCCTCGGCCAGGGCGGCGAGGACCAGCAGCAAGGCGACGGCGTAGCCCGTCGGGAAGATGATCCTGCTGGGCAGCAGCCGGTGCTCGAAGTCGATGGCCGACAGGGCCACCAGCGCCCCCCCGAGCACGAGGTAGGCCGCCAGCGGGTAGTCGAAGCCGAAGCGAACGCCCGTGGCCGCGAACAGGCCGGCGCAGACCAGCTCGACCAGCGGGTACCGGGCGCCTATGCGAGCCGAGCACCTACGGCACCGTCCGCCCAGCACCACCCAGGACACCACCGGCACCATGTCCCGCCCGGCCAGCACGGCGTCACAACGGGGGCAGTGCGACCGGGGCCGGACGACCGACTCCTTACGAGGCACCCGCCACACCAGGACGTTCAGGAACGAGCCGACAACCAGGCCGATCACGGCGCACACCGCACCCAGCACCACGCTCACCGGCTCTGCAGTGCCTCCGAAGCCGGCGGGCTCTGCAGTGCCTCCGGAGCCGGCGGGCTCACCACCGGTAGGATGAGATGGCCTGCCACTGCTCGGCCGATGTCTCCTGCCACACCCAGAAGGCGGCACCGGCGGCGCCTGACTGCTGGGCCTCGCGGAGGAAGCGCAGCGTCTCCGGGCCGGTCGGGTTGCCGACCCGCCCGCCCTCGCCCGCCATGTTGTAGGACTGGCCGGCCGGCACCACGGGAAGGCCGAAGGTGGCGAGGCGGCGCACGGCCCGCTGCACGTCAGCCCCCGGGTCCCGGCAGCCCCAGTACACCATCGGCGCCATGGCATCGGCATACGACGCCACCACGGTGTAGGGGTACTTCGCCCACTGCAGGTCGGTCGGGTTGTACACCGTGGCCACCAGGGGCCGACCGGCCATGGCCTGGCGGGTCAGGCCCATGTAGGTGGCGATCCGCTTGTCGGTGACGACCACACCCTCGCTGGCCGTCTCGAGGTCAGGGCTGAAGGCGTCGAGCCGCTGGCCGTCCTTCTGCCACCCCAGCACCTGGCTGGTCCAGGCCGCGTCGCCGACCGGGTCACCAAGGAAGGGGAAGCCCCAGCCCACTACCTTCAGCCCCGCCTGGTGGGCGAGCGGGACGAGCCCGTCGAGATACTGGGCGCCGTAGAAGCCGCTCTTGGAGTCGCCGACGCGCACCCACAGGGTCGACAGGCCGGCCGCCTTGGCCCGGCGCACCACGGCCCCGAGGTCACCGCCCTCGGTCCGGCCCCACTGCCAGATCCACATGCCCCGGCCACCCAGAACCGGCGCGGCCGCCGTGCGGGCTGACGCCGGGGCCGGTGGCGCCGGCACCTGGTCCTCGGGCACCAGCCTGAGGCCCTTCGGCAGGCCGGGATCAGGCATGGGCGGCCGGCTGGGCCGGGGCGGGAGCGGGCAGCCGGGCTGGGCCACCGGCCCTGTCGGCACCACGAGAGCGCCGGCGGCCGCCGGTGGCGGGGTCGGTGTCGACTTGGCCGGCGCCGCCGACTTCGACACCGCAGCCGCCGCGGCCACCGACGCGGTCGTGGATGAGGGCGACGCCGAGAGCGGCCCGGGCTCGCCGTCGGGGCTGATCGACACCGGCGGACCGACGGCGGCGGTCAGGTCGTCGACAGGCGTCTCGACCTTCGGCGCCGTCGAGGCGACCTGTTGGAGCGGGCTGCTGCCGGCTGAGGTGAGGCCGCCGGCCATGACCAGGATCAGGGCGCAGAGGCCAGCGGAGCGGAGGCGGGGGGAACGGCGCACGGCAGAGCGCCAGGGTAGGGGGCGCGGTCGGTCAAGGCGGAACAGCCTCAGGTGGCAGGTGCGCCCACGGCCGGCGAAGACCGATCAGCCCGCTGGGACCGCAGGCTGCTGCGGAGGCCTGATCACGCCCAACGGCCCATGTCATCGACGGTGTCCACGTCGGCGGGATCGCCGGCGCAGGGCACCCGCACCACCAGGTCAGCCCGATCCCAGACCACCGCCTCCCACACCAGGGCCCGTGTCCCGTGCTCACCGACCTCCAGCAGGTGGGGCCACACCTCGGCGCCGAGGCGGACGGGGTTGCCGAGCCGGCCCCCGTAGGTGGCCACGGCCATCGGTGCCGGGCAGGCGGCCAGCGCCGACCATGCGTGGGGGCCCACCAGAGGCTGGTCGCCGAGCCCCACCACCACGGCGTCGTGCCCGGCGGCGGCGGCGGCGGCGATGCCGGCCTGCAGCGACGTCGCCTGCCCCTGCGACCACCGGTCGTTGTGGACGAGGGTGGCCGCCGGGTCGATCCGGCCGCGGAGCTCGACGGCGCCGGTGACCACGAACGTCTGGAGGCCGCTCGCCACCGCCGCCCCGACGGCGTGAGCCACCAGGGGCCGGTCCCCCAGGCGGGCCAGCAGCTTGTGCGTGCGCCCGTGGAACCGGGGACCGGCGCCGGCGGCCAGCACCACGGCGGCGACCGTCACCCGTCGACCTCCGGCCGGCCCTTCGGAACCGGCGACATCAGGTGAGCGAGATCCTGGCCGCCGCCGCCATCACGCCGAGGGGGGCGCCGATTCCGGTCCACAGCTCGAAGGCCAGCGCCGCCTGGTGGACGAGCATCCCGAGGCCGTCGACGGGCGTGGCCGAGGCCGCCTCGGCGGCGATCAGCAGCGGGGTCCGCAGCGGGTGGTACACCAGGTCGGCCACCACCTGGCCGGGCCGCAGGGCGCCGGGGTCCAGACCAAAGGCGATGGCTCCCTGGCCTGACGTGCCGTCCATGCCGACAGAGGTGGCGTTCACCACCAGGTCGGCGGCGGCCAGGTCGTCGGCGGTGGCGACCGCGCCGACGCCGCCGGCCAGCTCGGCCACCTGCCTGGCCGCCTCCGGCCTGCGGGCCAGCACCCCTACGCGGGCGGCGCCCGCGCCGGCTACGGCGTGGACGATGGCAGCGGCGGCGCCCCCGGCTCCAAGGACGAGGCACCGGCGCCCGGCCGGGTCATGGCCTGCGGCCCGCAGCGACGCCAGGAACCCGGGCCCGTCGGTGGCGTCACCGAGCAGCCTGTCGCCCCGGCGGACGATCGTGTTGGCCACGCCGAGGGCGGCGGCGGTGGGGCTCAGCTCGTCGCAGGCCTGGGCCGCGGCCCGCTTGTGGGGCATCGTGACGGACAGGCCCTGGAGCCCCAGGGCCCGGATCGAGGCGACGGCCGCCGGACAGGCGCCGTCGGCCACGTCAAAGGCGACGTAGGCCCAGTCCAGCCCCACCTCGGCGAAGGCCGCGTTGTGGAGCACGGGCGACAACGAGTGTTTGATCGGATGGCCGAGCACGCCAGCCAGCCTGGTCGTGGCCGTAGGCCAGGCCGCGGCGTCCGGCCGCAGCCCGACGGGCCTGGTGGTCAATCCCGCACCCCGTTGGCCCGGGCCTTGTCGATGTTGCGCTGGTGCTCGGCCGGGGTGGTGGCAAAGGCGTGGCGGCCCTCCTTGTCGATCACCACGTAGTACAAGAAGCTGCCGGGGGCGGGGTCGAGGGCGGCCTGGATGGCCGCCTCGCCCGAGCCGGCGATCGGGGTGGGCGGCAGCCCGGTGTTGACGTAGGTGTTGTAGGGGCCCGGCGCCTGAAGGTCGGCGTTCACGACCCGGGTCTTGGTCCCGGCCTGGCCCAGGGCGTATATGACGGTGGCGTCGATCTGCAGCTTCTGGTTCTTGGCCAGCCGGTTGTATATGACCTGGGCGACCAGGGGCCGGTCGGCGTTCACCTTGGCCTCGCGCTCGACCAGGCTGGCCACGATCAGCTCCTGGTAGGGCGTGAGGTTGCGGGCCTTGGCCCGGTTGGCGACGTCCAGGCGGGTGGTCACCGCCGTGGTGGCGTCCACCATCTTCTGGAGGATCTTGCGCTCGTCGTCTTTCTCCCCGACCTCATAGGTGGAGGGGAAGAGCAGGCCCTCGAGGCTCTTGGTGTCCGCAGGCTGGAGCGGGCTCTTGACCCGGGCGTCGCTCTCGTCCAGCGCCACCTTCTTGAACACCTCTGCGCTGCGGCCGGCCAGCTTGCCGACCCGGTCGGCGACCTGGGGAATGGTAAGGCCCTCGGGGATGACCAGGCGCTGGGTGGCCAGCTCCGGCCCCTTCTGCAGGATGGTGGCCACGTCGTCATACCCGGAGTTCCTCTGGAGCGTGTAGGTGCCGGCCAGGTAGGGGCCCTTGCCCTCGATCTTGGTCCAGTAGGTGAAGACCTTGCGGCTCTTGATGACGTCGGAGTCGTCCAGGACTCGGGCCACGCCCTCGGTGCCGATGTTCCTGGCGATGGTCACCGAGACGTCGGGCCCCGGCTCACCGGAGGGTTTGATGGCGCCGTGCACGTAGGTGAACGCGTAGTAGAGTGTGATGCCGGCCAGCAGCAGGACCACCAGCACGAGCACCAGCCAGCGGGGCCGCCGCCGGGGCGCCGGCGGCATCTCCTCGGTTCGCTGGTCGAGCATGGTCAAGGTGCGATGTCCTCCTCGGGACGTCGGCCAGCGGCCGAATCGAGCCACGACTGGAGCAGCACGGCCGCTGCGGAGGCGTCCACACTGCCACGCCGTTCCCGTCCGTTCCTCCCGGCGGCGGACAGGCCGGCGTGGGCGGCCACGGTGGAGAGCCGCTCGTCCTGCATGTGCAGCGGCACCACGAGGCGCTGCGCCAGTAGGCCGGCCTCGGCCCGAGCCGCCTTCGCCGCTCGCCGCTCCCGCCCGTCGAGGCTCTTCGGCAGGCCCACCACGACCGCTCCGACCTCGTGCTCGGCGGCGAGGGCGGCCAGCTGTTCGATGAGCTGGGCCGTGCGGGGCAGCACCACGAGGGGCGACGCCAGCACCCCGGTCGGGTCAGAGAGGGCCACACCCACGCGCACCGACCCGAGGTCCACGCCGAGGGTGCGCATCAGCCGAGCAGGGTGCGGGCCCGATCGAGGGCGGCGTCGATGGCCGAGGGGTCCTTCCCGCCGGCCTGGGCCACGTCGCCCTTGCCGCCTCCCCGGCCGCCCACCGCCGCCGCCGGCTCCTGCAGCAGGGCGGCTGCCGACCCGCCGGGGGCGACCGCCGCCACCAGCGACACCCGCCGGCCGTCAGGGCTGCCGATGAGGACCACCGCCCGCGCCGCCGGCAGCCGGTCCCGCACGGCCAGGGCCAGCTGCCTGAGCGAATCGGGGTCGAGGCCGTCCCGGCGGGCCACCACGGCGCCGGCCACCGCCTCGGCCGCCAGCGCCCCGGCGTCGGCCACCGCGGCCCGGGAACGGATGGCCCGAAGCTCGTCCTGCAGCGCCCTGCGCTCGGCCAGCACCTTGTCGATGGACTCGGGCAGGGCCTCGGGCCTGGCCTTCAGCAGCGACGCCGCCCGCTGGAGGGTCTGCTCCTCCTCGTGGTGGCGCCGGATGGTGCCGAGGCCGGTCGTTGCGTAGACGCGGCGGGTGTTGGAGGCGACCGACTCCTCCTTGGTGATCTTGAG